>JAYWAM010000225.1:0-12810 GCA_043782425.1 Betaproteobacteria bacterium | reverse complement strand
TCGTAACGGTGCGCAAGCGCACCCTACAGAACAGGAATAGCTGTCTTCCCCGCGCACGCGGGGAACCATTTTCTCTTGAGGAGCATGGATTCCCCATTGCGCGGGGAACCCATTTGGCCCGGCAACTTATTCGATGGTGGCCTCGGCCCCGACCGCTGCGGCGTAGCTGAGTTTTTCTTTGATGCGCGCCGACTTGCCGGAACGCTCGCGCAGATAGTAAAGCTTGGCGCGGCGTACATCGCCTTTGCGCTTTACTTCTATGCTGGCAAGCGCGGGGGAATAGGTCTGGAAGGTGCGCTCCACGCCTTCGCCGCTGGAAATCTTGCGCACGATAAAGCTGGAGTTGAGGCCGCGATTGCGTTTGGCGATCACCACGCCTTCATAGGCCTGTACACGTTTGCGCTCGCCTTCGACCACGCTGACGTTTACCACCACGGTGTCGCCGGGGGAGAACAGCGGGATTTTTTTGCCAAGGCGGGTGATTTCTTCCTGCTCAAGTTGTTCGATCAGATTCATGTTGCTTTCCTTTTAGTCTATGGCCGGTGGCCTTTCGTGTAGCGGGGAAAATTATTGAGAATCCCCTGACAGCCCCACCCTCACCCCAGCCCTCTCCCGCCCAAGCGGGAGAGGGCGTTTCCCCCCTCTCCACCGGAACGGGGGAGAGGGCAGGGGTGAGGGGGCGGCGAAACCAAGAAACTGTCGTGAATTTAGGTAACGCTCAAAAATGCCCATGCACGCGCTTTGTTATTACTGCTCTACAGTTTTGCTACTTTTGCTCCTGCTTGAATTCCTCAAGCAGTTTCAAATCCTCTTTGTTCAGTGCGACTTTCGCAATCAAGTCGGGGCGCTTAAGCCAGGTGCGTCCCAGCGCCTGCTTGCGCCGCCATTTGCGGATCAGCTCGTGATTGCCGCTAAGCAATACCTGCGGCGCTTTCTCCTCTTGCCAATCCTCGGGCCGCGTGTAGTGCGGCCAGTCGAGCAGTCCCTCGCTAAACGAATCCTGACTGGCCGATTCGCTGTCATGCAACGCGCCGGGCAACAGACGCACCAGCGCATCGATCAACACCATTGCCGGCAACTCTCCGCCCGACAGCACGTAGTCGCCGATCGACACTGCCACGTCAACACGCGCTTCGATCAGACGTTCATCGACGCCTTCGTAGCGCCCCGCCAGCATCACCAGGCTGGGTTCCTGCACCAGCGCACGCACGGCGGCATCATCAAGCGGCCTGGCCTGCGGCGTCAGGTAAACGACTTTGGGCTTGCTGCCGGTTGCGTACAACCCCAAACTCGTTTGCCTGCTGATGGCGGCGCTTAGCGCTGCATCTAGCGGCTCTGCCAACATCACCATGCCGGGCCCGCCGCCGTACGGACGATCATCTATCGTCTTGTAATTGTCGTGCGTAAAATCGCGCGGATTCCACAGCTTCAATTCCCAGCGCTTTTCTTCCAGCGCGCGCCGCGTAATGCCATACCGCGTTACCGCATCAAACATTTCCGGAAACAGTGTCACCACATCGATTTGCATGGCGCTTAGTAATCCAGTTCCCAATCGACCGTGACGCGCATTTTTTCGCGGTCAATTTCCTTCACCACCTGCGCGATGAAGGGAAGCAAGCGCGTCGCGCCATCTTCTGCTTTTACTACCAACACATCATTGGCGCCGGTTTCCATCAGATTCTCAAGCGTGCCGAGTTTTTCACCCTTGGTGTTGCACACTTCCAGCCCGATTAAATCAATCCAGTAAATCTCGTCTGCCTCCAATTGCGGCAAACTGTCGCGCGGTAAACCAATGTTTCTGCCGCGCAAGCGTTCCGCTGCCGTGCGGTCGGGGATGCCCTTGAGCAAGGCGCCGAAACCTTTGTTGCTCAGAGCGGTATCCGCCACTTCAAAACGCGTCCATGCGCCTTTATCTTCCAGCCACCAGACGGGGAAATCGGCCAGTCCGTCGGTGGATTCGGTGAACGCTTTTACTTTCACCCAGCCTTTAATGCCGAGGGCCGCAATGACGCGGCCCATGATGACAATTTCAGGCGGTGAGTTTTTGTTTGGCACGCTTGATAAGCTTTTGCACCGCGTCCGACGCTTTGGCGCCTTTGCCGGTCCAGAAGCTGACGCGATCCAGGGACAGGCGGAATCCTTCTTCGTGCTCTGCTGCAACCGGGTTGTAGAACCCGACGCGCTCGATGAAGCGGCCATCGCGCGGGTTGCGCGAATCGGCAATAACAATATTGAAAAACGGGCGGTTTTTGGCGCCGCTGCGCGCCATTCTGATTACGACCATGCTTAAGTCTCCATCCGGTTGTGAACCGGTAACAGTTTAAAGATACGCCCGCTTTTTGGGATGCGAGCGCGGAAAAGCCTTGTATTCTAAGCGAAAACACGCTCGGCACGCAACTTGAAAATGCGCACGCGCGCTTTACGCCGGTTGTTCAATTCTTTTTCGGCTGCGTCACATGGCCTGGAACGATGATTTCCCCTGCGCGCTTGGAGGGCTGGTCGCCAAAAACCACCCAGAGCGCGAACGCGATGGCTAGGATGGCGAACAAGATCAGTGCATTCCTCTCGGTGCGTTTTTTGGACAGTTGTTCATTCTCCAGTTCGTCAGAAAAATTTCTCACATTGCGCAGGGCGGCGCGTTCTGCGCTGCGCTGAACGTTGTCGGCGAGCATGTTTTTATTGGCATCGGATTCGGGGTTCATTTGGTATGGGACTCCGGCAAGGTGTGGGGTCATTTTAGACTTGTTGGGTTACGCGATAAAGCTGTTAACCCAAGCTACATGACTGCAAGGGGCGGCGCCATTTACCATTCTTCAATCATCACATTAATCAACCACCCCTCACCCTAACCCTCTCCCCAAAAAACGGGGAGAGGGGACATGCTTATGAGCGGTTAAAATATTAACCAGCCACGCGCGCGTCTGCGCCCTTTAGCCCCCACGGCGATTGCGCCATCCACTCTTCGAGTTTTGCCACCGGCATGGGCCTCCCCATGAAATAGCCTTGGGCAGAGTCGCAGCCCCCTTGTTTGAGTATGTCCCAGGCGGCTTGCGTTTCAACGCCTTCGGCAACGACTGTGAGCCCCAGGTTGTGTCCCAGATCAATGGTGGAGCGCACAATGATTTGATCGTTTTCATTGTGGTGCATTTCCATCACGAACGATTTATCGATCTTGATTTTTGCGACCTGTAGTTTGCGTAAATAAGTCATGGACGAATACCCGGTGCCGAAGTCATCGATCGAGATCTGCAATCCCATGCTGCTGAGTTTTTTGATGTTCTCAATAGCCTTGAGCGGTTCGCTCATGATGGCTGTTTCGGTTACCTCAAGCTCGATGTACGCTGGCTGAACGTCGTGAGTTTTGAGCATCGCCAGAATGTCATCGGGAAATCCCGGATCCTGAACATTGTTGGCGGATATATTGATGGCTATCGCAAGTTTAGTCCCGCTGCGGTGCCAGGCGGCAGATTGGGCAAACGCCAGATCCATGACGGCGAGCGTAAAGGCTTTCATGTAACCGGCTTTTTCCGCAACCGGAACGAAGGTATCGGGAAACACCAGTCCCAGTCGGGGATGCTGCCAACGCACCAGGGCTTCGACGCCGCTGATGCGGGAAGTGGAAAAATCGATTTTCGGCTGGTAGTGCAGAACAAATTCATGGTTGTCGATGGCGTGCCGCAAATCCACCAGCATGGAGAGGCGTTCGGCGTCCTCGGCATCCAGGCTTGAGTCATACAGCGCGTAACCTAATTGTTTGCGTTTAGCGACATATAAGGCCGAATCTGCGCGCCGCAACAATGTGGCCGCATCCTCGCCGTGCTGCGGGAAAATGGTGATTCCAACACTGGCGCCTATGTCCACAGAGCGGCCGTCGACAATCAAGGGCGCCTTGAGCACCTCGATGATTCTTCTTGCCACCACGGTCGCCTCTTCTGGCGAGAGCGCGGCGGGCAGCAGCATGGCAAATTCGTCTCCTCCCAGACGCGCCACGGTGTCCGAGGCGCGCAAAATCGATTTGAGCCGGTAGGAGGCCTCCTGTAGCACCATGTCCCCGGCGTGATAGCCGAGCGTTTCATTGATTTGCTTGAAGCGGTCCATATCCAGCGCCATCAGAGTAAATGCCTGGGAATTGCGACGCGCAAGAAGAATGGCCTGCTCGAGCCGGTCGTGGTAAAGCGTGCGATTCGGTAGTTGCGTCAGCTCGTCGTGCAGCGCCTGGTATTCGAGTTTCTTGTTTAATGATTCGAGCTGGGAGACGCCCGCCTCGACACGTTTTTCGAGTTCGGCGTTGAGATGCCTGATCTCGGATTCGGCGCGTCGCCGATCCGTATCGAGTAGCGCAAGCTTGTTCGACATGTCATTGAACGCCGTTGCAGTCTGCGCCAGCTCATCCGTCCCGCGCACTGCGATCTGGTACCCGAACTGGCCTTCGGCGACACGCGCTGACGCCACTTTCAAGGCATTGAGCGCGCGTGTTAAATACCATGCCAGCAGGGAGGAAAAAATAATCAGCAGCGCTATGGCAAGCACGTCAAAAATGAATAATTGTTTGCGTGCTGCGGAAAGCACGTCATCCATCCCCTTGGTGGTGAAGCCAAGCTCCACGCGGCCGTATTTTCGCTGCCCGATATTGATGTCGGCATAGGCGTCGAACACGCCGTCATTGACATCTTCAAAACGCTCGTCTGCTACGAAAGTCTTGGAAAGCGCTGCAGGCTTGCCGCCTTGGGCGAGCACCAGGCCCCTGGCCAGGACCCTGACATAAATGATGCCCGGGTTGGATAGTGTTTCATCGACAAAACTTTCCAACGCAGCCAGGTCCGATGCCAGAACAGCGTTATGAGTGGTCGAGGCAAACTGGGCGGTGGTGGTTTGGGCGAGCTTTATAAGCTCTTGTTCGTTTGACGACTTGAGCGTATGGAAACCATACCAATTGAGGATCAGCAGCAACATAGCCTGGATCAGGACAATGCCTAGTATCGTTTTAAGTCTGAAAGACATTAAGCTATTTTCCTCTCCAAGCGCTAACTGCCATCGTGGCATGTTTCTGGATGATTGCGACAATTACTTTTTGGCTGGCGACTCCGGTGTCAAAAGCTTGAGTTTTCGCACTGCTTCATACTCGCTGTCGTGCGCCGCGGCAATACCCTTCATATTGATGGCTTTGAGCAATTCGCGGCCTTTAGGGTCATCGGCCATCTCCAGCATGGCTTTTTGAATTTTTTGCAAAGATGCCTGTGGTACGCGTGGATGCGCGCTGAAGGTAAAGGACGGCATAGGATCGGCCGACCAGAGAATGCGCAACTGGTCGCGAACTTCTGCATCCATGCTACCGAAGGTACGCATTTCACCTTGCCCAGCGGGGAAAAGCCCCTTTGCGACTGAGCGATAGACCGAGTCCATTGAAATGACGTAACTGATATCGAAGTTGATTTTCTTTTCCTTCATGTAGGTGTAAGCCTGTAGCGAAGTGACCGCCGTCGGCCCCGGGAAGGCCAATAGTTTGCCTTCCAGATCCTCAATGCTTTTGTAGGGGCTATCTTTACGCACCACCATAATGCCTACGAATTGGGCATCTTTTTCCTGGGCGAAAACCTTGTAGCCGGCCACCTTGCTGAAAGCGACATAGTAATAAGCGTTAATGAAGGCAATGTCGTATTGCCCCGACTGCATCTCGTGTTGATAAGTCGCCAGATCTTTGGCAGTTTGAAATTGCAAAGGCACGCCAGATTTTTCGCTGATGTATTGAATAATCGGCCCCCAGCGTTTCGCCAGTTCTCTGGGTGATTGCTGAGGAACAATGGCAAAGCGCAACTGCGCTGAAGGGTTTTGCGCAATGGGCTGCTCTTGGGCTGTGACCAAAGACCACCCCAGCGATAAAAACAAAGCGACATAGACGAATTTCATGTTTCCTCCATGCGGTTTCCCATGTGTATGGGGCGACGCTAAATCAAACTTGAGGTCTGTAGCACAAGGCTGATAACAGATGTTATGTGGGAAGGAGGCTTAGCGCAAGCCTTGCATACGTACCGCATGCTGTTCTGAGCAGCGTGCGCATCTGATAAAATTGCATTCTTATTTTTCTTTTTCCGCATATCCGAGGCCTTTCCATGACGTATGTAGTAACTGAATCGTGCATCAAGTGCAAATACAGCGATTGCGTTGATGTCTGCCCCGTAGACTGTTTCCGCGAAGGCCCCAACATGCTGGTGATCGATCCGGATGAATGCATCGATTGCACGCTGTGTGTGGCTGAGTGTCCTGTCGAGGCCATCTTTGCCGAGGATGATGTACCCGAAGCGCAGCACGCCTACATCAAACTCAACGCCGAACTGGCAAAAACCTGGAAGCCCATCGTCGAAAGCAAAGATGCGCCCGCTGACGCCGATGAGTGGGCCAAGGTCAAAGACAAGACTCATCTGCTGGAGAAGTAATTATCGTAACTAGCCTGCAAGCGCATGAACACTGACTTGCTGGCAAGTCTGGAAAACGGCGCAACGCTGGTTACGCCCAATCAGCGTCTGGCGCTGCATCTCCAACGCCAATTCGATAGCGCGCAGCAAAGCGCCGGTCGCTCAGTGTGGCCGACGCCGGATATTTTGCCGCTGTCCGCCTTTATCGAGCGCAGTTACACTGCGGTGTTGCACGCTGTCGACACTCACGCGCTGCCGCCGTTGTTAAGCGCGGCGCAGGAAACGGCGTTGTGGGAAGAATCAATCCGTCGTTCAGACGCCGCCAGCGGATTACTTTCTCCAGCGCAAGCCGCTCTACAGTGCCGCGCCGCATGGCAGATTGCGCACGTCTGGCGGCTGTTGCCGCGTATGCGCGCTGCCGCGTTACAGGAAGATGCCAAGGCTTTTCTCGATTGGGCAGGCCGCTACGAGAGCGCGTGTCGTCAGGCGGGCTTTAGCGATAATGCGCGCAGCGCGGATCTGATCGCGGCGCAGCTTGCTAAGATTGGAAACACAAAAACCTCAAGCCTGATTGTTTACGGGTTTGACATCACCACACCGCAACATGCGGCTTTGTTCGAGGCGCTTGCCAACGCCGGGTGCAATATCCAGCACGCGCAACGTGAGCAACGTGATGGCAAGGCGCAACAGGTGGCTTGCGCTTCTTGCGATGCTGAAATCAGCGCCTGCGCGAAGTGGGTGCGAACCCGTCTCGACGCCAATCCCGCCGCGCACATTGGCATTGTGGTTCCCGATCTGAACACACTGCGCCAGCAGTTAGCGAGTACATTTACCACGGTACTTGCCCCCGCACACGGCTTACCCGGTGCTGCGGACGAGGTGTTGCCTTTCAATTTTTCACTGGGTGAAGCGCTTTCCAGCTTTGCACTGGTGCACGATGCGCTACTGGTGCTCGACAGCGCGCGCGGCCAGGCGCTGGACTTCGAGCTATTTAGCGCCTTGATGCGCACTCCCTTCATCGCTGGAGCGCAACAGGAAATGGCGCAACGCGCCAGGCTAGATGCGGCGCTGCGCGAAGCCTGTGGCGCAAGCATCACGCTAGAGCGCCTGCACCGCACTGCCGCGCATGTGGCAAACCACGGTGTGGACAACAGTGTGGAAAATGATGCACCACAAGCCGCCTGCCCGATACTCCTGCAACGTCTTGCGCGTTTTGTGGAGCAATCGCGTAGCTTGCGCGCGCAGCGCCAGGCGCCCGCTGCATGGGCGCGCGATTTTGCGGCGCTGTTGGCGACGCTGGGATTTCCCGGCGAGCGCATCCTAAGCTCGCACGAATATCAGACCCTGGAAAAATTTCGCGGCGCGCTCGCCACGCTGGTTACGCTTGAAGCCATCGCACCGCGCATGCGTTACGACGAAGCGCTGGCGCGTCTCACGCGCATTGTTGCCGACACCTTGTTTCAGCCAAAAGCGCCCGAAGTGCCGGTGCAGATACTCGGTGTGCTCGAAGCGGCCGGTCTAGCATTCGATCACCTGTGGGTCATGGGGCTCACAGAGGAAGCGTGGCCCATGCCAGCGCGCCCCAATCCTTTTTTACCGGTGGCGTTACAGCGCGCAGCGGGCGTGCCCGAATCCTCGGCGCTGCTATCGCTACAGCTCGATCAGCGCATCACGCAAGGCTGGCTAATCGCGGCACACGAAGTGGTGTTGAGCTACGCCGTGCGCGAGGGTGAGCGCGAGCTGTTGCCCAGTCCGCTCATCGCCGCGCTGCCGCAGTGCGCTGCGGACGCGCTGAAAATTCACGACTGGATAACGTATCGCGAGGTGCTTCACGCCTCACGCCGCATTGAACAGCTCACCGACGATACTGCGCCGCCGTTTAGACAGGTCGCAGCGGCGAGCGCAGGCGCCGCGCTGTTCCGCAACCAGGCGGCCTGCCCGTTTCGCGCTATGGCGCGCCATCGCTTGGCGGCGCAAACGCCCGCCACTCCCGCCCCAGGGCTGGATGCGGCGCATCGCGGCACCTTGCTGCACGCGGTGCTTACCAGCGCGTGGTTGCAAATCAAAACCAAGACGCGGCTCGACAATATGCCGGGCGAGGAACTCGATGCCTTGCTTTTTTCCGCCGCACAACAAGCAGTGACGCGCATGCGCCAGCGCGGAGTGGCAGTGCTTGACGGGCGCTTTGCCGAACTGGAACAGCAGCGCCTGCAACGGCTGGTGGGTATGTGGCTCGATTACGAGCGCGCACGCAATGACTTTGAAGTCGTCGCCTGCGAACAAAAAAGTGAAGCTGAAGCAGGCGGCGTGCGTGTTCGAATAAAACTCGATCGCATGGACCGCCTCGCCGATGGTGCGCACGCCATCATCGATTACAAAACCGGCGCGGCCAACGTCGCAAGCTGGCTCGGCGCGCGTCCCGATGAGCCGCAGTTGCCGCTTTATTTATTTGCCGCGCAAGAAGACATTGCGGCGCTGGCGTTCGCGCGTATTAAGCTGGGCAAGGATCTGGGGTTCGATGGCATAGGCAGGGAAGATAAGCTGATGCCGGGCGTCACCACCATCGCCCAGCGCCGCGGCGCAGCGGCTAAGCAATATGCCTCGTGGGATGAAGTGCTTGTTGGTTGGCGCGGCGAAATCGAAGCGCTGGGGCGCGGCTTTGCTTCGGGTGTGGCGAGCGTCGATCCCAAGCACGGCAAGACAACCTGCGCGCAATGCGACTTGCAGGCGCTGTGCAGAATCAACGAAATCGCGCTGCGCGCCACGGATACGCAGCAGCAAGATAACGCGCAAGAGGAGGGCGACGATGCGTGACGCCGCCGATCTCAAGCAACGCCTGCGCGCACTCGATGCCGAGCACTCCTTCATCGTCCAGGCGCCCGCCGGTTCGGGTAAAACGGAATTGTTGATTCAGCGTTATCTACTGCTGCTCAGCCGGGTTGAAGCGCCTGAAGAAATCACCGCCATCACTTTCACGCGCAAGGCCGCAGCGGAAATGCGCAAGCGCGTGATCGAAGCGCTGCACGCCGCGCGCGGCGCCCTGCCGCCCCTTGAGGCGCACCGTAAACTCACCTGGCAGCTTGCGCGCGCAGTGCGCGCGAGCGATGCGCAACACGGCTGGCAGATAGAGGACAACGCCGCGCGTTTGCGTATTCAGACCATAGATGCGTTTTGCGCTTCGCTTACGCGCCAGATGCCGATGTTGTCGCGTTTCGGCGCGCAACCCGAAAGTGTGGAGGATGCCAGCGCGCTGTATCGCGAGGCGGCGCGCAACACGCTGGCTTTGCTTGAAGGCGAAGGCGTTGATGGTGGGGTGGAAAACGAGGTGGCAAACGAGGCGGCCAGCGCAGTAGCGCGCCTGCTCACCCACCTAGACAACAATCTGGACATGGCGGAAACCTTGCTCGCCGCCATGTTGCGTTATCGTGACCAATGGCTACGCAATCTGCACGGCGCCAGTGACCGCGAAGCCCTGGAGGCGGTGCTGGCGCAGGTTAGGCTAAGCGCCATGACGCGCACACGCGAGTTGCTTGCTCATTGCCTCTTGGGAGAGGATGGATCAGGAACACGCAGGGTGCGCGAGCTTATCGACCTGGCGAATTTTGCCGCCGACAATATTGCTATCGAGGTACCTGAATCATCGCTGTGTTTTTGCGCAGGGCTGAAAGCCTTACCCGGCGTCGCGCATGAAGACTACGCCAATTGGCTCGGGCTGATTGAATTGCTGCTGACGAATATAGAAGGAACCTGGCGCAAGGCGCTGAATAAAAATATCGGTTTCCCGCCGGGCGAAACCAAAGCGGAAAAAGATCACAGCAAGCTGATGAAAGCGCGCATGAGCGCACTGCTCGATGTGCTGCGCAACGACGAGCCGCTGCGTGCTGCGTTGCTGGAGGTGCGCGTGCTGCCCCCGGCAAAATATTCCACAGAGCAGTGGGAAGCCCTGGACGCCATCGTCACCTTATTGCCTCGCGCCACCGCAGAATTGTGGAGCGTGTTCGCTGCGCACGGCCAATGCGATTTCACCGAAATTTCCCAGGCGGCCAGCCGCGCGCTGGGTGAAGCCGATGCGCCCACCGATCTGGCGCTGGCGCTCGATTATCGTCTGCGCCATTTGCTGATCGATGAATTTCAAGACACCTCGTTCTCGCAATTCGAGTTACTGGAAAAACTCACCGCCGGATGGCAGCAGGGCGACGGGCGCACGCTGTTCCTGGTGGGCGATCCGATGCAATCCATTTACCGCTTCCGTGAGGCCGAGGTCGGCCTGTTTCTCAAGGCGCGTAATGAGGGTCTGGGCAATGTCGCGCTGACGCCGCTCGCGCTTACGGTGAATTTTCGTTCGCAGGCCGGTATTGTCGCGTGGGTGAACGACACCTTTCGCCGCATCATGCCGCAAGAGGAAGACATATCCAGCGGGGCAGTGAGTTATGTCGATGCGCTTGCCGAACATGAAGCGGCGCCTGGTGCGGCGGTGACGCTACATCCATTTTTTGGTAGCGACAATAGCGCCGAAGCCGCGCGCGTGTTGGATCTGGTGCGGCAATGCCGTGTGGAGAATGCGCAGGCCAGTATCGCTATCCTGGTGCGCAACCGCACGCATCTTAACGCCATCGTGCCGCAGCTCAAGGCTGCCGGGCTGCGCTTTCGCGCCATCGATATCGATGGTCTTGCCGATCGCCAATGCGTGCAGGACGTGCTCGCGCTGACCCGCGCGCTGCTGCACCTGGCGGATCGCACCGCCTGGCTGGCGCTGTTGCGCGCACCGTGCTGCGGCTTGACGCTTGCCGATCTGATGGCTTTAGCTGAAGGCCAGGCGGAACACACTATCTACGAATTGATGAATGACGCAGCGCGCGTGGCGAGTCTGTCGCGCGATGGGCAACAACGCCTGCTGCGTGTGCGCGAGGTGATGCAGGCTGCGCTGGAAAATCAGCGCCGCGATACTTTGCGCAGCCGCGTGGAAGGCGCCTGGCTTGCCCTTGGTGGGGCGGCAGGCGCTGAAGACGTAACTGAGCTCGACGAGGTGCAGCGCTACCTCGATTATCTGCAAGACAAAGAAATTTCCGGAACGTTGACTAGCCTGAGTGATTTTGAGGCCGGACTGGCGCAACTCTACGCCGCACCCGATGCGCACGCCGATGAGCATTTGCAGATCATGACCATACACAAAGCCAAGGGCCTGGAATTCGATTGCGTCATTGTTCCCGGCCTGGGGCGCGCGCCACGGCGCGACGATACGCGCCTGATGGTGTGGATGGAGCGCACGCGCGCCGGTGAGCAAGGGCGCGAGTTGCTGCTCGCGCCGATACGCGAAGCGGGAACCGAACGTGATGCCATTTACGACTACATCGCCAGGCTGGAGGGCATCAAGCAGGATCACGAGATGGTGCGTCTGTTGTACGTCGCCGCGACGCGCGCACGCACGCGCCTGCATCTGCTCGGCAGCGTTGCCTTGCGTGAGGAAGATGCGCAACTGCGCGAACCCAAAACCGGTTCGTTGCTCGCGCCTCTGTGGTCGGTGGCGCGCGAAGAATTCGTCGGCGCTCTGGCGGTCAGGCCAATACAGCAAGCAGAGCAGCCCTTGCCAACATCGCCACCGCCCTCGTTTATCAGACGGCTATCAAGCGATTGGGTAGCGCCAGCGCCGCCGCAAGCAGTGAAGTTTGCGTGCACCAACGAGGTGGCCAGCGAGGTGCATGCCGAAGAGGTGGAATTTTCCTGGGCCTCGGAGACCGCCAAACATAGCGGCAGCGTAGTGCATCGCTTTCTACAGGCTATCGCCGAAGAAGGCTTGGCGCAGTGGGATGAAAAGCGCGTTGCTGGTTTGGCTACTGTCATCAGCCAGAAACTCGCCCAGCGCGGCGTACCGCAGACGGAAGTGGCGCAGGCTCAGGCACGCGTGCAAGACGCACTGCGCGCCACGCTCGCCGATGAACGCGGACGCTGGACGCTGGGCGCGCACGCCAGTGCGCATTCGGAGTGGCGCCTCACCGGCAGCATTGATGGCGTGCTCGTCAACGTCGCCATCGACCGCACTTTTGTCGATGAACAAGGCACACGCTGGATCATCGACTTCAAGACCGGCACACATCTAGGCGGCAACGTAGAGAATTTTCTGGACAACGAACAGTTACGCTATCGAGCGCAACTCGAACGCTACGCCGCTCTCATGCAGCGCCTCGATCAGAGCAGCGCGCAGCCCATCAAACTGGGCCTGTATTTTCCCCTGCTGAGCGGGTGGCGCGAGTGGGATTTTCCAGTTTCCCAAATTGTTTCCTTTAACTAAAAGGGTCATGTGTAGGGGTGTAGCAGGGAATTCGTGCGGCATGCCGCGCGCCTGCGAAACGGTTGCCCGATGCAACGGGCAGCGCGCCCTGCAAGGGGATCAAGGCCG
>JAYWAM010000224.1:0-4868 GCA_043782425.1 Betaproteobacteria bacterium | reverse complement strand
GGCAGGATGTAAAGCAGCGCGGCCGCGACGCCGGCGCTACCGGCTGGATAGTCAAACCCTTCAGTCCAGACGTGTTACTCGAGACGCTTAAAAAGGTGCTCGACTAGCGCTGTAAATCGCAATCCATGCAGCGCAGAAAATAACGAGGTCTTGCCATGCCGCGCATTATGATCGTCGATGATGTCACTACCATCCGACAGATTGTCGCCGCGGTTCTTGATAGCGTCGGCTACAAGGTTATTGAAGCCGCAAGTGCTGAACAGGCATTGCTTATCGCTGCGGAGCAGCGCTGTCATCTGGTGCTGGCCGATGTCAACATGCCCGGTATGAGCGGGTTGGAACTGATTGCCAAGTTGCGTGAGATCAAATCCTTCCGTAGCACGCCTATCGTCATCCTCGCCAAAGGCGGAAAGGACGAAAATATCCAAAAAGCCGTGGCGCTAGGCGCTAACGGCTGGATCGAAAAGCCTTTTACGCCCGAGCGGCTATTAAGCACCGTCAACCAGGTGCTGGTCGATCACTATGTCAATTGATCTGACACGTTTTTACGATAGCTTCTTTACCGAAAGTCTCGATGGGCTGGACACGTGCGAAGCCGGGTTGTTGGTCCTGGAGAGCAGTGAACCGGATGCCGAGCGGCTCAATGCGATTTTCCGCAGCTTTCATTCGATCAAAGGAGCGGCGGGAAGCCTGGGCTTTAACGCTATTGCAGATTTTACCCACCACGTCGAAGGCGTTCTCGATCAACTGCGTCAAGAACTGTTGGCGCCCGACCGCAGCACCCTGGACGTATTGCTGAGTTGTGTCGATTACGCGCGCGCCCTGCTCCTGGCGGCCAGGGACAGCAAGCCGGTAGACGCCAATCGTGCGCTGCAACTGGTAACGGCGCTGGGCGACCTGGTCAAGGTCACATCTGGCGCTGAAGCGGCGCCTGCTGTGCCGCAAGCCGTGCCTAGTATTCTATATCACCTGCGTTTTGAACCTTCGGTGGATTTTTTCCGCAGCGGCAATGATCCCTTGCGTTTTTTGCGCGTGCTGGATGGGATGGGTGAATTGAGCGCCACGGTCGATTTGTCTCGCCTTGTGGACGTGAGCGCGAATGCGAGCGACTTCGATGCAGAGTGTTGTTATGTCAGTTGGGATGTTGCACTCACAACTACAGCCACGCGCCATGAAATAGAGGAGGTTTTTTCCTGGGTGCAGGACGATTGCAAGCTTGTCATCGAGGGCGCACAACAGGCGGTGGCTGCGCCGACTGAAACGCCGGACAAAACGCATGCGGCGTCGATAGCGCTTGAGCGCCGCGATGAAGACCGCCGTCATCAGGAAAACCGCCGCGCTGCCGCGCGCCGTACCGATGATGCCGATTCGCTGGGTGAGGCGCGCGCCGACAATCTGCATGTCAGTCGCGACAAGGTTGATGATCTCATCAATCTTGTTGGGGAACTGGTCATTACACGCACCATGCTCAAGCAGAGTGTGTCTTTGCTCGGTGAAGAGTCCGCCAAACAACTTGAAGCCACGCTGGCGCAACTCGAACGCAATACGCGCGATCTACAGGCTAGCGTGATGGCGATTCGCATGCTACCGGTGAGTCATGCCTTTGGCCGTTTTGCGAGGATGGTGCGCGACGTGAGCCAGCATTTGGGCAAACAGGTCAAACTGGAAATCAGCGGCGAACATAGTGAGCTCGATAAAATGGTCATCGAAAAACTGGTCGATCCGCTCACTCACCTGGTGCGCAACGCACTAGACCACGGTATCGAGCTGCCGGAAACACGGCGCAGCGCAGGCAAAGCGGAAATCGCGACGCTAAGGCTGCACGCCCAACACAAAGGCGGGCATATCGAAATTCTGGTGAGTGATGATGGGCGCGGTATCGATCTTGAACGTGTCGAGGCAAGGGCGCACCAGTCGGGGCTATGGCGCGAAGCTGAGGCAATGACCACGGAGCGCGCTTGCGAACTGATTTTCGAGCCGGGATTTTCCACTGCGGAAAGTGTGAACGATCTTTCCGGACGCGGGGTGGGCCTTGATGTGGTGCGCCGCAATATCAATGCCTTGAGTGGCAGCATAAAGGTCGAATCCAGCCCCGGTCGCGGCACGGCATTTCTGATCCGCCTGCCTCTTACGCTCGCTATCATCGATGGCATGACAGTCACTGTGGGCGCGGATACTTATATCGTGCCTATGGCCTTCATAGTCGAGTGCTTGCAGCCCGACGTGCGCACCCTCAAGAGCGTAGCGGGGCGCGGCATGCTGGTTGAAGTGCGCGGTCAATTTCTGCCGCTGCTCAAGCTAGGTGAATTGACTGATGCTCCTGCTGCTGTGGCGTTTGAGAATGGCTTGTTGCTGGTGCTGGAAGCTGACGGCAACCGCATCGCGCTGCTGGTCGATGCTTTGATCGGCCAGGACCAAATCGTTATCAAGAGTCTCGACAGGAATTATCGCAAGGCGCCGCACATCGCCGGCGCCACGATTCTCGGCGAGGGACGTGTGGTGTTGATTCTCGATGTCGGCGCGCTAGTGCGTGCGGCACGGGACTAAAACACGTGACTAAAATACATGACTAAAATGAGACATAACTATCCAGGTCCATCGGATGTTTTTACGACAACGAGAAAAGAAATCCACAGAGAACACAGATGAACACAGAAAATGAAAATCCTCGCATCCGATCTCTCATAGGTGTATTGATGCAAGTGTATCGGCGCGCCCCATCTTCACATTGTCTTCGATTCTCCTCTGTGTTCCTCTGTGACATCTGTGGATCGTCCTGCTTCATATCAAGGAGTACGTCATGAAATGGATATTTTCACCTGGCATTGCGCTGCTGATGCCGCTGAGCAATGGCATAAAAATGCCATTGCTCGGCGTGTTGTTCACCATACCTCTGGCGCTTGCGCTGTTTTTGCACCCGACTTCCTGGTCGTCGCTTGAGGGCATCGCAATTGTTATAGCGTTTGCAGTCGCCTGCTACTACCTGTTCGCTTTATATTTCACTGCCAACGACTCCTGGGTGCTTATCAACAGCATGGCGGCGCGTTTGCGCGCACACGATCTGCGCGACGATGAGATGTACAACGCCAAAGGCAGCGACCAGCGTAGAGGGCAGTTCAGTTACATCTTGAAAACCCTGGCCGACACGCATTCCAGTCTGCGCGAGCTGGTGTCAGAAGCGCGCCTCAGCGCTGAGGCTGCGCGCACCGCGGCCGATGAAATGGCGGCAGGCAATGCCAATCTTTCGCAGCGTACCGAGCAGCAGGCGTCTACTCTGGAGCAGACCGCTTCGGGAATGGAGCAGCTATCGGCCACCGTCAAGCAAAACGCCGACAACTGCCGTTTGGCGAGTGACCTCGCCACCAATTCAAGCGGCGTCGCGCAAAAGGGCGCCGATCTGGTGTACAAAGTGGTCTCCACCATGGAGTTGATCGACAAAAGCTCCAAGAAGATTGTCGATATTATCAGCGTCATTGAAAGCATCGCCTTCCAGACCAACATCCTCGCACTCAACGCTGCGGTGGAAGCTGCGCGCGCCGGTGAGCAGGGCAGGGGCTTTGCGGTGGTGGCGAGTGAAGTGCGCAGTCTTGCGCAGCGCAGCGCAGCGGCGGCAAAGGAAATCAAGGGACTGATCGGCGATTCGGCTGCGAGCGTCAATCAAGGAACCAAGCTGGTCAAGGACGCCGGGCATATCATCAGCGATGTGGTGGTCAGCGTGCAGCAGGTGACCGAACTAATCGGCGAGATTGCAGTGGCTTCACGCGAACAGAGCGCGGGCGTCGATGAAATGAACAAGGCGCTGATCCAGTTGGAAAGCGTCACCCAGCAAAATGCCGCCTTGGTGGAACAGGCGGGGGCTTCGGCCATGACGTTCAGGGATGAAGCCGCGCGCCTCTACGGCTTGGTAGACGGTTTTACTCTGGAAGACGACGCCGAGACACCTTCTCGTGTTGTGCAACGCGAAGCCGTGAAGGCGCCGCTAAAGTCGGCGGACTTGCCCGTACACGGCGCACGTGAATTGGGCTACAAGCGCAACGTCGGCGGTAAATCCGATCCTGATGACGAATGGCAGGAGTTCTAATCATGATCCCAGGCATTGTTGAACGCCAAAGCTTGCGCGAGCTGCTCACCTTCACGCTCGGTAGCGAGGAGTACTGCATAGACATTCTGAAGGTGCAGGAGATACGCGGCTACGAGGCCGTGACGCGCATCGCCAACACGCCGGGCTTTATCAAGGGGGTCATAAATCTGCGCGGCAACGTTGTGCCTATTGTTGATTTGCGTCTCAAGCTTGAACTGGGAGAGGCGCACTACGATAGCAGCACTGTGGTGATTATCCTCAATATTCTGCAACGCGTTATCGGTGTCGTCGTCGATAGCGTGTCCGACGTGATTTCACTGGCGCCTGAGGCCATCAAGCCCGCGCCGGATTTCGGCTCAGCACTCGACACCGAGTACATACTCGGTCTTGCCGCTGTAGACGACAGAATGCTCATTCATATCGATATTGAAAAGCTCATGGGAAGTCGTGACATGGCGCTTATCCCCGATACCAGCGGAAGCGAATAAGCGTGACGCTCAGAGGTCTTTCAGTCGCCAAAAAATTCATGCTCATAGCGCTTGTAGGGCTGATACCGTTGGCTTTTTCTGCATCGCTGTGGTTTATCGAGATCGAAAAACAACTGGGCGCCTTGGAAAATGAAATCCAGGGATTGGCGTTTCACGCTGCGCTGTTTCGCGTAGCCGAGTCGATAATCGAACATCGCAACCTGGAAGTACAAATGCGCCTCGGTGATGCAGCGGCAAAATTAAACCTCGATGCCGCCAACCTGAAAACGCAACAGTTGTTCGCGGCCGCCTTAGCGTTT
>JAYWAM010000223.1:0-4896 GCA_043782425.1 Betaproteobacteria bacterium | reverse complement strand
AGTGCTTTGCCTTTGCAGCCTCTATGGCGGCGTTTCCGTCTGCCACCTCAACCACATTGTGACCCGCGCTCGTGAGGGTAAAGCCCACCATCTGTCTCATGGTGGTGGAATCGTCAACGACCAGTATGGAAGCCACTACCGCATCTCCTCAGAAGATTTCCACTGCATTATCGCCCTTAGGCTTGGGCTTGTCTCGCTCTGTGGCAGGAGCGGCAGAGGGAATCGGGCCGCTGGCGCCTTTGTCAAGTTCTTGAGAGTCATTCTGATCGCCCGAGCGGCTCACACGGAACGGCGTACCCGAGGGCTTGCCGCTTTCAACCAAGCCGCTGCCTTGCAGCTTGCCCGACAAGCTACGCGTCTCATCGAAAATAGCGCGCAACGAACCGGTGAGCTCGGAAAGCATCGGATGCTTGAGGCGTTGCAGCTTTTGTTGCGTGATGTCCTGGAACTGCAGGGCGACAATAATATTGTTGATGTCGAGCTGAATTTCATTTCCTAGTGTGCCGATTTGCGCCAGTGCGTCGGTCACCTCGCGGTTGTTTTCACGCATACCTGCGGTCAGTTTGCCCACATCGGTGCCGGCCGACTGCGCTGCGCTGCGCGCCTGCTGCACTGCGGCGCGTACAGCGACATAGGTTTCTTGCGCCTGACTCTTGATTTCTTCGAGAGTGTGGCGAATGTCGCGTGTCAGCGCCTTCGATTCGAGACTGAGTGTGCGGATTTGATCGCTCATCGATACAAAATCTGCGCCGGTGGCGCCAACGGCGACTGAGGTATTGAGCGCCATCATGCCAATCTGGCTGTCGTGGGCTGAAAGCTGGTCGAGCAAGGTATCGACGTGTTGCAAATTTTCGCGCACCGCCTCATGTCGCCGCTCAAGCTGCTCGGCCGTCTCGGCTAGGCTCATCAAGCTTGCCGTCACCTGTTGCAACACCGATTCATAGGCAGCGATCAAATCAGGCAGTGAGCGTGTCACCAAACCCTGCCCCTGCTCGGCGCCGCCTTGCGTACGCTCTAGCAGACCGAGCGCGTGCTCTACCTGTTTGCGCGTCTTGCGCGTCACGTTAATAAAATTATTGGTTACCTCGATGACAGCGCTTTCGGAGTAGGCGATGACTTCATCGACATGGCTCTCGACCTGCTCGATACTGCTACGCGAGTGGCTGCTGACCTGGGACCAGCGCGCAAGCAGGTTATGCACTCCCGAGGACATTTTGCGCATTTTTCGTATTTGTGCATCACTCAGGTTGGGATCAAGGGGGTCGTCGCTCTCACGGTGCAAGTCAGGCGGTGCAGGCAAAACGCGGAAAATAAGAATCAGACTGGCAAGGGGAATAGTCAGCAGACATACCAGATTAACCCACCACGGCACCCAAAAGAATGCCCATGCCCAAGGCATCGCCAGTATCAGCAAGACCAGGGCGAGCTTGTTGCGGTAAATTCTAATGAGGGCAATGATGTCATTAATCATTCTATTTCCAGCGCACGGTCCAAACCCAGCAGCTTGGCAGCATTCGTGAGTATTGGAGAAGGATTATGCCAGCGCCACTTTATCCCCGCTGTGCGGAAACGCACAATTGCCACAGTAAGTGCCTGGAGTCCCGCCGCGTCGATTTTGCTTACTTCGGCAGCGTCGATAACGACGCTTGCCGATTTAGCCGTTGTCTTGTTCGCCGCCTCAAGCAAGTTGAGTACTGTGCGCGCACGACCGATGCGCAGATCGCTGCCTAACGCGACTGTGGTTTCCGATGCCTTACGCGGCAGCTTTGGCATGACGAATGGCCGGATCAGCGCTGCGTGTTGCACTGGAAATCGTCAGATTCGCTAACGAACCTGTTGGTATGTTCCTCTTGCTCGGCTTCAACGCTCTCCTCCGTATCAATATCCGCTTGCTCTTATTCGAGTTCGATAAAAATGCAAATAAATCCGGCTCTTAGTAGGAGCGGGCTTGCCCGCGAAATCGCCGTTATCGCGGGCAAGCCCGCTCCTACGAAAATGTCGTCTCTATCGCAGTTTGGAATTACTCTCTCATCTTACGTTTAGCCTCAGTGAGAGCAACAATCCAACGGGGCCGAATTGTTGAGACCTATAATAACGCGCGTGCAGGGAAATAGGGAAGAGTTTGCTGGATTGAGGGCAATTTCCAAGTGCCCGTCAAGTTACCGGTACCAACCCAGCCCTGGCGCCGCAACAATCTAAGCCGTCCAGAAAAAACGCTACGTGCCGTTTTCATTTTTTGCAGAAACGCCGTCGAACGAATCGAGAACCAGGTCAGCATATGCCCGATCAGGCATTGAGCCATCCTGGAGCGCCCAGCGAATTGTCACCGACGCATCAAGCACGAAAGCGCCGTTCACGACCTTTTGATTACAAATCAACTGCTCTCCCAGCCCAGATTTTTAATTCGCCGAATGAATACTGGCTTGATGAATAAAATTATGCTAACGTACATACTGTTTCATATATACATTCGCGAGGTCAACCATGTTCGCTACCGCCAAATTATTCAAAACTGGAAATAGTCAGGCAGTGCGATTGCCCAAGGCTTTTCGCGTTGCAGGCGATGAAGTATGGATCAGAAAAAACGCTGTGACTGGTGAAATTGTACTCACCCCCAAGCCCACTCGCAAATCTCTGGAGGAGTTTTTTTCTTTGCTCGAAGCCGCGCCATTGCAAGCTGATTTTTTGACCGGCCGAGATAAAGATGCGACAGGTGAAATAGCGCGCAATCCTTTGGAAGGTTGGCAGAAGTAATGCGATATCTGCTTGACACCAATATCGCCAGTTATTTTCTCAAACGCGGTTTTCCAAAATTGCACGAACGCATGAAAGCGGCCATGCAATCGGGAAAGGTTGCTATCTCAGTGGTAACGCGCGCGGAATTGCGTTACGGTCAATTTCTGCTGCAAGCTGGCGGCAAACGCATCCGCCTGATCGACACATTTCTGGAAGAAATCCCCACCCTGGATTGGACGCTTGCCGCCGCCGACCACTACGGCCAGCTCGCCGCTCAGCTAAAACTAAGCGGCAAGCCAATCGGCATACTTGATACACAAATCGCTGCTCATGCGCTGTCAGAAAAGTTGGTGTTGGTAACGCATAACACACGGCATTTTGCGCGTGTTGCAGGATTGCGGCTTGAGGATTGGCTTGAGTGACGGTTAGTGGGCGCCATCTTCTTAAAAAAATGACCCGCCGGAGCGGGTCATTTTCATGTGCTGGTGCCGGCAGAAGGAATCGAACCCTCGACCTTTTGATTACAAATCAACTGCTCTACCAACTGAGCTATGCCGGCCTATCAATACTTGATGCAATATTCTCGATTCAGTTCAGGGGCGCTACTTTACCAGTTTGAGCTTTCCTCGGGAGGGCGATTTGGGTTTGTCCGGTGAGGGATCGGGCGCGGACGCGGGCTGCGCTTCGCTTGGGGCATCCTGCGGCGCTTCCGCATTGAAGAAAGCGCCCTGCCCGTTTTCGCGCGCAAATACGCCTTGAATTGCATACATCGGCACCGCCACTTCGCGCGAGACGCCGTTAAAGCGTGCCGAAAACTGCACCATCTCATTGCTGATGGTGAGATTGCGCGTCGCCCCTTGGCTGATGTTGAGAACGATCTCGCCGTTTTTCACATATTCAATCGGTACGCGCGTGTGCTCATCCACTTTGACATTCAAGTATGGCGTCAATCCACTATCCGAGCACCACTCAAAAATGGCGCGTATCAAATAGGGTTTGGTGGAGATGTCGGCCATGTCGCGTCACTTTCTCATCGCCTTTTCAGAGGCGGTCATTGAGTCGATAAACGCCTGGCGCGAAAACAAACGCTCTGCATACTTGAGTAACGGCGCAGATTGCTTGCTGAGACTGACTTCATAATGATCGAGGCGCCACAGCAGCGGGGCAATAGCCACGTCGAGCATGGAAAATTCATCTCCCAGCATGTGCTTTTGCTTGATGAACATGGGCGCAATCTGGATCAGGTTTTCGCGGATATAAAGCCGCGCCTTCTCACCCGCCTTGGGCGTACCGTATTCTAGCGTCGCGACATGATTGAATAACTCTTGCTCAAAGCGATACAGGAACAGCCGCGCGCGCGCGCGCATCACCGGATCGGCCGGCATGAGCTGGGGGTGCGGGAAGCGCTCGTCAATGTATTCGTTGATGATGTTTGACTCAAACAGGATCAGGTCGCGCTCGACCAGCACAGGCGTGCGGTTGTAAGGGTTCATCACCGCCAGGTCTTCGGGCTTGTTCATCAGATCGACATCGAGGATCTGGAAATCCATGCCTTTTTCGTAAAGCACGATGCGGCAGCGATGGCTGAAGGGACAGGTGGTACCGGAGTAGAGCGTCATCATTGTGGTCACCTATTGGTTCGTTTTTCTTGGCCTATAAAAACGCAGCCGCGCACTGTTCAAGCGCGGCAGTGAAATCCAGATTGTGTTGGGACTATTTAACGTCTTTCCAGTATTCGAGCTTGAGCAACAGCGCCAGCACAAATAAAACGCCAAGTACGAAAAGCGCTATCACGCCAACTTGTGTGCGCTGCGCGCGCGCTGGTTCTCCCATGTAAGTGAGATAATTTACCAGGTCACCCACCATCTGATCGTACTCGGGCTGCGACAGGACGCCAGGCTGCACCAACACAGGCTTCATGATGGGTTCCTTCTTGCCGTCGTGCCCTATATGCTCTCCGACACTTTGCATCACTCGCACGCCTTGCAACTCATGCAAAACATGCGGCATGCCTACATTGGGGAAAGTCTCATTGTTCCAGCCGGTGGGACTTTTGTCATCGCGGTAATAGGTGCGCAAATAGGTATAAAGCCAGTCAGAGCCGCGCGAACGCGCAATCACCGAAAGATCGGGCGGGACAGCGCCAAACCAGTCTTTGGC
>JAYWAM010000222.1:0-13056 GCA_043782425.1 Betaproteobacteria bacterium | reverse complement strand
AGTTTCTACCCACAATTCAGATTAATACTCAGCGTCTGAAATCGTCTGAAATCGCCTTCGCCGCCAAATTTACGCGGATTTGGATCGCCGTTCACAGCTGGTTCAGCAATGGGAAAAACAATACGCGGCAGGTCAATTGACGCAAGCTGCGGGTCGCCGTGCGGTGAGTCCCGAACAGGCTGAAATCACGCGACTGCGCGCTGATCTCTCTTGCAGCAGGATTGAGGTCAGCATCCTAAAAAAAGCAGCGGTGTACTTCGCCAAACAGAGCCAGTGAAGTACACCTTTATCCTTGCTGAGCTCACGCCACCCCCGCGCATCGTGTTGCTTTAAGCGCGCTGCGGCAACTGGAGTGCGTGGCGCGAGTAGCGCCCGTCGGCAATCTCGGCAGGCAGGCAGGGGAGAGCGTTGAGGAATATGTAACGCGGCTAATCCAAACCTGTCCGCCATGCCGTGCGGATCTGCATTTGCTGACAAAGCTATTCAATGCTGCGCGCTACGATGGCGTGAAAACCGCTGAGGATGAAGCGCAAAGCGCCTTGCGCGCTTTTTATGCGGTGGGCAATGCGCTGGTGGCGAGGCCGGCTTAATCCGGCGATATTGCGCCGCGTGTATTTGCGTGTTTCGCGTCCAGTATTCGGCAAGGGTTATGCAGAGACATGCTGCTCAGTTTCCACGGAGAGCTTCATTCCAACCGCCTTCAATACGGCCAGGAGTGTTTTCAATGTCGGGTTGCCTTTGGGCGAAAGCGTGCGATATAGCGATTCCCGGCTGATACCCGCTTCAGCAGCAACAGCGCCGAGTCCGCCATAAGCTTCTGCAATGGTGCGCAGTGCCAGTAGGCCGACAGCTCGGTCATCAGGGTTGTCCAATGACTCCATCGCGGCTTTCAGATATTGCACAGCAAGTTCTCGATCTGCGCGCAGTTCTGCAACCTCCCGCTCGTGGTGAGATACAGCGCCTATTAATTTTTTTCTCATACTTGCCTCCGTTTCCAATCTACCCAGTATTCTTTCGCGGCCTTGATGTCCGCAACCTGTGTTTTCTTTGTGCCACCACACAGTAGTATCACAATTGTTTGACCATGCCGACCGAAGTACACCCGATAGCCTGCACCCAAGTGTTCCCTTAGCTCAAGAACCCCATCGCCGACTGATACGTTATCCCCAAAGATTCCAATTTCCAGCCGCTTGAGCCGGATGCGCACTTTGGCTTGCGCCCTTTTGTCTCGTAGAGATTGGAGCCATTCGGTCAAAGGCTCTTTGCCATCGTGAGTTTGGTACCGGAAGACTTCTATCATGAGATACGAATGTAGCTTAAAAACTACATGTTGGCAAGTTGATTTTGCAAATCGTCATATTGGTTAGACGCCTGTAGGAGGATGCGGCGCAGCCGCAACCTCTGCAAGCGCACGCAAACGTTTCGCGCGTGCTTTGCCGCCTGTTTCAGATTGCGCAGCATCGAGTCGCTCGGCGAGTAGCGTGCATAGCTTGCCGAAATCCGGATACTTGTTGGCGACGCGCGCCAGCACCATGACGGCTTGCTCGGCTTGCGCCAGACGCCCATCCTGCATGAGCAACAGCGCCATGCGCCCGACCGTCGATGGCGTCAAGCGCGGCGCGGGGGCAGCTTTGTGCCGGTATTCCTCAAACACATCGCACTGCCAACGGCGTGTTGCGGTGTCCTTTGCCGCGAGCTTGAATATCAGATCACATACGCGGTGAAAGTGCGCCGACTCCGGATGCGCTTTGGCCACGACATACCACTGCTTGAGCACATCGAGGTCATCGGCGCGACGCTGTGTCAGGCGCGCGAACAGCGTATTCGCCGCAGCAAAATCGAGCTTGCGCGCCAGCGCCACGCCGCGCTCGAAATCTTCGCGATATTGCTTGCTGTCATCGCGTTCTTCATGGAACGATTCGATCTTGCCGCGTTTTGCGCGCGCCGCGATGATGCCCATTGCCGCGCCGCCTATCAAGCCACCCAGGTGCGCCATATAGCCGACACCGCTATTGGCGTCAGCAAAGAACTGCACCAGTTCATAAGCGATCCATACCGGCAGAATGACAATGCCGGGCAGAATACGAAAGCCGAAGTAGAAAAAAATCCAGTAAAAGAAATTCACCGGGCGGCGCGCGTAGACAACGGTAAACACCCCCATCAAAGCGGAAATGGCGCCGGATGCACCGACCGATGGCATGTCGCTGCCGAAATGCACAATCAGCGAGAGCAAGTCTCCCGCCATTCCGCCCAGCAGATACAGCCCCAGAAACCAGCGTGTGCCAACCAGGGTTTCGACCGCCACGCCGACAATAAAAAGAAAAACCATGTTGCCCAGCAGGTGCATTAAATCACCATGCAGAAACATGCTGGTCACCCAGGTCAGCGCAGTGGGGTGCGCCGGATTGAAACCAAAGCGTAGATAGGACACCTGGTTTTGCAGAGCCTCATAGCGGCTGCGCGCTTCTTTCCATTGCGCAAATGCTTCGTGCTCTGGCGTGATGATGCGTTGCTGGCGCAGCTCGCGCATGAAGGCCGCATCGCTTTCCATGGTGTACAGCAACGCCAGCTTCTGCTCTGGCGCAAGCCCATTGATGGATTCGGGCGACGCTCCTTGCGGCTTGCGTCTTTTGGCGTTAGCGCGTGGGCGCTCCAGCGCGTGCTCCACATAGCGCGGCAGTTCGAGTTGCGGCAATGGCGACGAGAAATAGTGCTCTGCGGCGCGCGCGGCGCGGGCGTCATCTCCGCTTTGGTAAAGGAAAAATACCAGGAAGTTGATGAGGATGAGCGTCAGTGTGACGGGGGGAGGGTGCCGCCAATTCATACCCTCAACGACGGGAACTATGAGCATGGGTTTGTTACGACATATATATCTTCTTCCTGCGTAATCTGCCAGAAGAACAGGTAAGAAATGAAACCGAACACGATGGCGTGAAAGTGCGCGCCTCCGCCAACCAGGAGTTGTAGCGCTTCGCCCAACGCGGCGATGTCAGCAGCGATGTTGTTGGTATCGGCCACCACCAGCAGACCGACGATACCCATCAGCACCAGACGCGGGAATATGCGGCGGATGTTGGCAGTCAGGCCCGGACCGGTGATCAGCCCAGGGCCGAGCTGTTTGAGTGCTTGGTGTTTGCCGCTTTTCTTGAACAACGGACGACACTTCAAAATTGGTGATTTTAAGCTGGTTGAAAGGTTGCAGTGCGATTATGCCAGCATATTAAATGGCAGCCGGTCTCGAGCGATGATGTATTCAGACAGCGGGACGGTGGTCCACCGCCAACATTGAAAGGTAACCTGCGTTGTCGTTCATTATCAAATTTTTCCGTGCGCTGCTGGTCCTGCTTGTTTGCGCATGCAAACTGGCTCCGGCGGTGGCGCTCACATTGCGTGAAGCCGAAACGCTTCTGGTCGAAAAAAATCGCGATATTCAGGCCGCGCGCCTTGCGTTCGAGTCCACGGAGGCTGGTGTCCTTGTCGCCAATGCGCGTATCAACCCAAACCTGAGCGTTCAAAACACCGGGATCAGTTTCCGCAACGGTATCGGCTCGGGACGGCTCACTGAGAAAATCGTTGATACGACCATTCGCCTGGACCAGGTGGTTGAGCGCGGCGGCAAGCGCCAATTGCGCAGCGATGCGGCGGAAAAACTTGCTCGCGCCGCGGAGCAGGATGTTGCCGATGCGCTTCGCGCGCAGCGCCTGGCGTTGCGTCAAGCCTATTTTGATCTTAAGCTGGCGCAGGAAAAGCTTGCCGTCGCGCGGGATTTTACCGGGCTGTCGGAAAAATCCCTACACGCTACGGAATTGCGCCTGAAGGTCGGCGACATTTCGGTTTCCGACGCAGCGCGGTTGCGCGTCGATGCGATGCGCGCTCAAAACGATCTTCGTAGCGCCAAGGCCGACCTCGTCCGGGCGCAGTTTGTTCTGGCTTCATTGATCGCCGCCGAAGATGCGGCGACTGGTCTGGAAGCAAGCGATGCCTGGCCACAGGGCACTGTATTCGAACAGAGCCAACGCTCGCAGAGGGACGATGAGATTGATTCGCGGCCCGATGTGCGTGCCGCTGCGTTGCGGGTTGCAGCCGCAGAAGCCAATAGCAAGCTGGCATTGGCGTTGAAAAGCCGCGATATCACCGTTGGCGTCCAATACGAGCATTTTCCAGAAAACGGCGGCAACACTTGGGGGGTAGGCATCTCGATCCCGCTATTTGTCGCTTACGGGTACGAGGGAGAAATCCGCCGCGCCGAGAACGATTGGCATGCCGCTCGCGATGCTCTGCAAAAAGCGCGTGCACTGGCTGGCGCCGAAACGGCGAGGACGCGCTCCGACATCGAGGCTGCAAACGAGCGCATCGAGCGCTTTCGCGGCAGCCTGCTGACGGAAGCAAAGCGCGCTGCCGACGCAGCCGAATTCGCTTTTCAAAAAGGAGCGGTCGGCGTGCTCGAACTTCTCGATGCGCGCCGCACCTTCAAATCCATTCAGCTTGAAGCGGCGAACGCCGAGGCAGATTTTGCCAAGGCGCTTGCGGCCTGGTTTGCCAGCCTCTCCTTCGACATGGAACTGCAATGAGAAACTCTGCCCTGATATGCTCTGTGTGCGCGACCGCGTTGGCGCTTTCCGCTTGCCACGGAGAAGAAAGAAAGGCCGCCGATGCCGGACAACCGACGGCGGACGGCGTTTCTCTGTCCTATGCACCCGGCACGCCCGAGCTCAACGCCATCGTCACCGAGGCCGCGAGCGATCTGAGTGCCATGCCCCTCAAACTGTCGGGGCGTCTCGCGTGGAACGAAGAACACACGGTACAGGTGTTCACACCGTTTGCCGGGCGCGTGGTGCGAATCCTGGCGCAGCCGGGAGATCGGGTTAAGAAAGGGCAGGCGCTGGCGCTGGTGGCATCAGCCGATTTTGGCCAGGCGCAAAGCGACGCCAAGCGTGCGCAGGCGGATTTTGGCGTGGCCGATCAGAGCTTGATACGCGTGCGCGAACTGTTCGAAGGCGGTGTGCTGTCGCAGCGCGAATTGACCGCTGCCGAAGCCGATTTCATGCGTGCCGAAGCCGAGCTAAAGCGCACCAGCGCGCGCATAGCGCTTTACGGGAAACCGGGTCAGGGCATAAGTCAGGAATTTTCCTTGTCCAGCCCTATCGATGGTGTAGTGGTTGATCGCGCCATCAGTCCGGGGCAGGAGCTGCGGCCCGACGCGCAGACCGCCAACCTGCCGCCCAGTTTTGTCGTGAGCAACCCCGATACCCTCTGGTTCCTGCTCGATTTGCAGGAGTCCGACATCGCCTTCGTTTCGCCCGGGCAGACCGTTGCGCTGCTCCCGCCGGCATTTCCAGGGGAGCGATTTCAGGGCGTGGTGCAGACCGTTTCCGATTTCATTGATCCGGCCACGCGTACGCTGCGCGTCCACGGTGTGATTGACAATCGCGGACGACGTTTGAAAGCCGGCATGTTCGCCAATGCCGAGGTGGAACGCAAGGGTCCGCCGAAGGTGCAGGTATCGAGTAAGGCGGTCTTCCTGGTGGGCGAGAAGTATTACGTGTTTGCCGACGAGGGCAAGGGGAAATTCACGCGCCTGGAAGTGAAGATCGGGCTTGAGCACGTCGGTCGGATGACGATCGAGTCCGGGCTCAAAGTGGGTCAGGCGGTCGTGACTGACGGCGCATTGCAGTTGCAGCAGATGCTCAGGAGCAGTTCGAGCAAGTCGTGATTGCCTGAGCAACCTTCTATGATCAAGCGCATTGTCGAGTTCGCCCTCTACCAGCCATTGTTCGTTTTTCTTGGAGCGGTGCTGTTCATCGGCGGCGGCATCGTCGCCTTTCAGGCGCTGCCCATAGAGGCGTTTCCCGACGTGTCAGACACCCAGGTTACAGTTATCACGCTGTTCCCCGGCCACGCCGCAGAGGAAGTCGAAAAGCAGGTGACCATCCCGATTGAAGTGGCGTTGTCCGGCGTGCCCAACTCGGTGCGCCTTTTTTCACACACGCAGTTCGGCCTTTCGTTCACCATCCTCACCTTCAATGACAAGGCCAACGATTATTTCGCTCGCCAACAGGTGATCGAGCGTCTACGGGGCGTGGATCTTCCCGCGGGTGTACAGCCCGATTTGGCGCCGCTGTCCACTGCCATCGGCGAGATTTACCGCTATCGCCTGAAAGGCGACCATTTGAACTCGCGTGAACTGCGCACCATCCAGGAATGGACCGTCGAGCGACAGATCAAATCCGTGCCCGGCGTGGCCGATGTGGTGAGCTTCGGAGGGCTAATCAAGCAGTACGAAGTCCAGCCCGACCTGGCGCGCATGAAGGACTACAAGGTGACGCTACAGCAGCTTTCCGATGCCTTGTCCAAAGGCAATGCAAATGCAGGAGGCGGCTATGTCGAACAGGGGAGGCAGCAGTTTCTCATTCGCGGTGTGGGGCTGTTGCGCTTCGCGGATGATATCGGCAATGTCGTGGTCGCCGAGCGTGCCGGAACGCCAGTTCTGGTGAGGAATATCGCGAAGGTTTCGATTGGTTCCGTTCCACGCCAGGGCATCGTCGGGCAGGACGATGCCGACGATGTGGTCACGGGAATCGTGTTGATGCGCAAAGGCGAAAACCCGTCGCTGGTGCTTGCCGCGCTCAAGGACAAGGTCGAGCAGCTCAACAATCGTATCCTGCCGCGTGGCGTAAAGATAGTTTCCTTCTATGACCGCGCCTGGCTTATCGGCAAGACGCTGACCACGGTATTCTCTAATCTGATCGAGGGCGCGCTGCTAGTTTCGTTTGTGCTGTTCCTGTTTCTCGGCAATCTGCGCGCGGCCGCCATTGTGGCGCTGGTGATCCCGCTTTCTTTGCTGGCCACTTTTCTTGGCCTGACTTTCGCCGGCATTCCCGCCAATTTGCTTTCCCTGGGGGCGATGGATTTCGGCATCATCGTCGACGGCGCCGTGATCGTGGTCGAGAACATCTTCAGAAAGCTTTCGCTGGCAAAGGATAATCTCACGCTCAAGGAGCGCCTAGCCACGATCATGGAAGCCACTATCGAGGTCGGCAGACCGACGGTGTTTTCGATGATCATCATTATCGCCGCGCACATTCCGATCTTTACCCTGCAGCGCCATGAGGGACGCATCTTCGCCCCCATGGCCTATTCGGTCACCTCCGCCCTGATTGGCTCGCTCGTCATTTCCATGACGCTGGTCCCGCTGTTGTGCTATCTGCTGCTGCGCGGCAACCTTCCGCACGAAGACAACCGCATCGTCGCATTCGCCAAACGGATATACCGCCCTGCATTGGAATGGGCGCTCAGGAACGGACGCATGGTCGTTGGCTCGGCGTTGCTCGCACTGATGGCCAGCCTGGCGCTGACGCCGCGCCTCGGAAGCGAATTTTTACCCGAGCTCAATGAAGGGTCGATCTGGATCAACATTCCTTTGCCGCCCTCCGTCTCAGTGGAAGAAGCGACCGAAATGATGCGTCGCGTCCGCCATGCGATCCGCGGCGTTCCGGAGGTCAATTCAGTCATCTCGAAAACCGGTCGACCGGAGGACGGTACCGATCCCAAGCTCATCAACAGCGCGGAAGTGCTGGTCGACCTCAAGGCTGAAAAGGATTGGAAGCGTTCTGTGACCAAACGCGACATTCTTGACGACCTGGAAAACGCGCTCGACGCCATCCCGGGAATCGAGCCTTCATTTTCACAACCTATCCGGGATAACATTCTTGAGAGCATTTCGCAGATCGACGGCCAGATTGTGATCAAGGTCTTCGGCGATGATCTGGCGGTGCTGCGCGACCGTGCAGACAAGATCATCGATCTTATTTCCGGCGTGCGCGGCGTGGCGCGCGCCTTTGTTGATCGCAAGGGCGAACTGCCGCAGTTCCAGATCGAAGTAAACCGCGCCGAAGCCGCGCGTTATGGACTCAATATCCAGGACATCCAGGATGTTATCGAGACCGGTCTGGGCGGAAAGATCGTTACCCAACTATATGAAGGCGAGCGCCATTTTGGCGTCGTCGTCAGACTTGCCGAACAGGAACGCACGCTCAGCCGCATAAAAGAAATCACCATCGCAACGCCAGGAGGATTTTACATACCGCTGGCACAGGTGGCGAGTTTCAAGGCGACTTCCGGCGCTATGAACATCAGCCGCGAAGGCAGTTCGCGCGTGGTGTCAGTGGGTGTGTTCATCAAGGACCGTGACATGGGCAGCGTCGTTGCGGATATGCAAGAGGCGGTTGAAAAGGGTGTCGTACTGCCGGAGGGATATTCTATACAATGGTCGGGGGAGTTTGAAAACCAGAAACGCGCCATGGAGCGCCTCATGATCGTGGTGCCATTATCCATTCTACTCATCTTTATCCTGCTTTTTGACGCCTTTAAGTCGTTCAAGAGCGCGCTGCTGATATTGCTCAACATTCCTTTTGCGCTCATCGGCGGCATCTTCGCGCTTTTTGTGACCGGGATACCGCTTTCGGTGTCCGCCGCCATCGGATTCATCGCGCTATTTGGCCAGGCGGTGCTCAACGGCGTGGTGATGGTGTCGTATTTCAACCACCTGTGCAAGGAAGGCAGGCCGCTCAATGACGCCGTGATCGAAGGCTCGCTGGTGCGGCTGCGCACGGTGCTGATGACTGGGCTGCTAGCGATGCTAGGGCTGCTGCCCATGGCGCTTTCGCGCGCGATCGGGTCGGAAACGCAGCGCCCGCTGGCCATCGTAGTGATTGGCGGTTTGGTGTCGGCGACCCTGCTTACGTTGATTGTCTTGCCAACGCTTTACGCGATGTTCTACAAAAACCGCAGCCAGGAGGAACTGACTGCGTCACAGGAGTGAGCGCAGCAAAGCCCATCATGCCCCACGACGTCGACATAAACCCCACAAGGCCGAATGTTGTGTCGCCTAGTCCGTTCGGACCGCCAGGTGTCGGCGCAGACCTGGCGGACCGTCTGGTGCGCATTTCAGGGCGGGCGAGGGCGGCACTGAAGGCGCGCTGGATCACCATCGGCCTGCTTGTTTGTTTTCTCCTTCCCGGCCTGGTAGGGCATGACCCGTGGAAGCCGGACGAAGCTCACACATTCGGCGTGGTGTTTCATATTTTCCAGACCGGAGACTGGGTTGTGCCGATGTTGGGCGGCGAACCCTTCATGGAAAAGCCGCCATTCTTCTATGTTGTTGCAGCGCTCTTCGCCAATATGTTGTCGCCTTGGCTGGCGCTGCACGATGGCGCGCGCATGGCCGGCGGAGCCTTCATCGCGGTAGGCCTGCTGTTCACCGGCTTGACAGCACGCCGTCTGTTCGGGCCCGGGCGCGGCGCCCATGCCATGTTGATTCTCGCCGGGACGCTGGGCCTGGTGCAGCATGCGCACGAAATGATCACCGACACCGCTTTGTTTGCCGGATTCGCGATCGCATTTTATGGCTTGTCGTTTGCGAATCGGCGTCCGGTCCGCGCGGGGGTTCTGCTTGGCACGGGCGTCGGCATCGGCTTTCTATCCAAGGGGCTGGTGGAGCCGGTCATGATGGGAGCGGCATGTCTGGCGCTGCCGGTTTTTTTTAGGGGATGGCGCACCGCGAACTACCGGAAAACGCTGGCCGTCGCGGGACTGGTCGTGCTGCCGTGGCTGCTGATCTGGCCAACGGCCCTTTACCTTCGTTCGCCGGAAGAGTTCATGGTGTGGTTCTGGACTAATAACTTTGGCCGTTTTCTGGGCTTTGCGAACTTAGGTGCAGATACCGAGCCATGGTATTACACGCAGGTTTTGCCGTGGTTCACGTTTCCAGCCGGTCCATTGGCCGTGTGGGCGCTTGCAAAAAAGCGCGGAGAAATCATGGCAGATGGCGCCTTGCAGTTGCCGCTGACAGGCGCGGCTGCCATCCTGCTGGTACTGACTACCTCCGCCACTGCGCGCAGCCTCTACGTCTTGCCGCTTTTAATTCCGCTCGCCGTGCTGGCTGCATCACTGACCGGGAATGCTAGCGTTACGGTGATGCGCTGGGGAGCCCGGCTTGGGGCGGTCTTGTTCGGGATCCTCGGCGTTTTCCTCTGGACGGTATGGGGATACGGCGTCGTTCATGAAGCACCTCCCGATATTCAACTACTGCTTGCCAAACTGCCTGCCAATTTTAGCTTCGAGTTTTCCTGGCTGTATGTGGCTGGCGCGCTCACAGTCACCGGACTTTGGCTGTATCTGCATTTATCCAGCGATAGATCTGTTTCATGGGAGCATCGCTGGGTAGCGAGCATCTGCCTGGTGTGGGGTCTGGGGATGACCCTGTTGCTTCCCTGGCTGGATTACGCCAAGAGTTTTCGTTCGCCTTTCGACGAACTCGCGGTCAAGATGGGCAACAGCCGTTGCTTATCGAACATCGGACTGGGCGAGCCACAGCGTGGCATGCTCGACTACTATCTTGGTATCAAAAGCGTACGAGAGAAGACCCATCCACGCAACTGTCCGTTCTTGATCGTGCAGACCAATAACGCCAAGGAATCGCCCGATGTTTCGCATCGGGATTGGGTGATGATCTGGCAGGGCGGACGGCCCGGCGAAGCTGACGAGCAGTTTTCTCTGTTCCAGCGCCGCGAAGACGTGGCGCTGCGCAATGCCTCACCGATCTTCGGCAAGAAATAGCGCTTCCCTTTAAAACACAAGCCTCCGACGGCAATTTGCAACAGGCAAAATATCGGGTTTTTTGCGGCAGCGACACATAATGGGCGACAATATCGAGGGTCGTAGCGACTCGATGAGAGATTTCCGCTGCGCCAGATGCGGCGTTTAAGGAGATATTTTTTTGCGCGTGCTCGTCATTGAGGATGACCTGGCGCTGGGCCACGGACTTGAACGCTTCTTGCGCGATGCAGGATTTTCGGTTGATCGCGTAAGCGACGGGGTGCAGGCGGTGGAAGCGCTGTTGGCGGAGAGTTACGATCTGGCTCTGCTCGATCTGGGCCTGCCGCGGCTGGGCGGTCTACAGGTTCTCAGCACTATTCGCGCAAAAAAAAGGATGCTTCCGGTATTGATCCTCACTGCCCGCGATACCCTCGATGATCGTGTCACTGGGCTGAATCTTGGCGCGGATGATTACCTTGCCAAGCCCTTCGAACTGCCCGAGTTGGAAGCGCGCGTGCGCGCGCTGCTGCGCCGCAGCAAGGGTCAGGCTACCGCATTGATCGAATTGGGCGAACTTCGCTTGAACACGGTTTCGCGCGAGGTGCATTTCAAGGGCCGATTACTGCACCTGAGCGCGCGCGAATACGCGGTGCTGGAAAAACTGATAACCCGCGCCGGACGGGTGGTAAGCAAAGCGCAGATCGCCGATTCGCTGTCGGAGTGGGACGCCGATTTCAGCGAGAATTCCGTCGAGGTTTATATTCATCGCCTGCGCAAGCGCCTGGATGGCACAGGGGTCGAGATCAGGACTCTGCGCGGCTTCGGCTATCTTCTCGACCGGCTAAGCGATGTCTAAGGCGGGTGTCCCACTGAGCTTGAGGCGTCATCTGCTGCTGCGGCTGTTACCCGGCGTGTTGACCCTGATCGTAGTGGGCGCGATATTTTCATACTTTATGGCGCTCAAGTTCGCAAACTTGGTCTACGACAGATGGCTGCTGGATTCGGCCGAATCTCTGGCAACGCAGGTCAAGTTGCAACAGGGCCACGCCACCTTTGATTTACCGCGAGAAGCTTTTGAAATCTTCCAATGGGATGGCCTAGACAAGACCTACTATAGTGTTTCCTCTGTATCGACAGGATTGCTCGCCGGGTATGGCGATTTACCCGCGCCTGTGCGTCAAGACGCGGGGAACGAGCCAACTTTTTTCGACGGACAGTTCCGTGGCTCCGCAGTGCGCGGTGTGCGCATTCACGCCGCCACCGGCGCAGAGACCGATACAGTATCCATCATGGTGGTAGAAACCACGCGCAAGCGGCGTACGCTGGCAGGGGATATTCTCACCGTCGTGCTGCTGCCGCAGGTTGCCTTGATTCTGCTGGTAGGCTGGCTAGTGTCGGCAGGGATAAGGAGAGGACTGCATTCGCTTGTGGATGTCACACAAGTTCTCGAAGCCAAGGGCCATCGCGACCTTTCTCCCCTGAGCGTCGAGCGCGTCCCGGTTGAACTGAGGCCCATCGTCAACAGGATGAACGAACTGCTGGCGCGTCTTGGCCGTGCCATGGAATCGCAGCGTGAGTTTGTTGCCGAAGCGGCGCATCAGTTGCGCACGCCTTTGGCCGGGCTGAAGCTGCAGAGCGAGAATTTGCTGCGTGCGGCGGTAACGGCGGAAGTGCGCGAAACCATTCTGCTGATGAAGGCCACAGTCGACCGCGCCGTGCATCTGAGCAATCAGTTGCTGACGCTGGCGCGCGCCGAGCCGGAATTCAACCCGCTACAGGATTTCGACAGCGTCGATTTGGTTTCGGTGGCGCGCGATATCGGCGCGCACTGGATTCCACAGGCCCTCTCCAAAGGTGTCGATATTGAACTCGATGCACCCGAACATGCCATCGTTATTCAAGGTAATGCTACGTTACTGGGCGAGCTAATCAGCAATCTGGTCGACAACGCCGTACGCTATGGCGCGAAATCGGGAAACGTGAAGGTCACGGTGAGCGACGATCCGGTCGTCTCCATTACCGTCGAGGACGACGGTCCGGGTCTGACCCCAGACCTTGCACGACGTGTATTTGATCGCTTTTACCGCACGCCGGATGCATCCAGTACCGGGTCCGGTTTGGGTCTTGCCATCGTCAAGGAAATTGCCGAGCTGCATGGTGGCAGTGCGTTAATAGAAAGCCTGCCCGCCCTGAACGGCATGCGCGTGCGGGTTGAGTTTCCCGCGACAGGCCGCGCCTGAAAATGTATCGCGGCGGTACTGTTTTATTCGCCCTGTTTGTGCAGGACACTATAGGACTAGTGGACTGTAATCGGTGTACCGCATCTAAGCAGTTTTGATACGACGTGTGGGATCGAAGTATTTCCACTGCACGGTCTTTGGTTGTTTGTTGTACTCACGGATGTATTTCATGAGCTTGCGCTTCAAATCATGGACTGAAACAAACACGCCGCGGGCGATG
>JAYWAM010000221.1:0-34371 GCA_043782425.1 Betaproteobacteria bacterium | reverse complement strand
GAACAGTGCATCTTCGGGATCACCGAGAAAGCTCATTGCCGCGCCATCACCGGTATCGAGGATGATGCGCTCGTTGACGGCAATATCCTTGAGTGAAGCGGATAGCAGGTCGGTGAAGCGGTCCTTCACGGAAATTTGCTCGGCCACAGACTTTTTTGAATAGCCGACGAGATCGACGAACACGACGCTGCAAATGAACGTACGGTTTGCCTGGTCGAGCATCATGCGCAAATACTTTCGGGTCGGATAATAGTTGAAATCGGGCGGAATCGCTGCATGGCCTTTTCCGCTACCCCGCTAGTTTACCGAAGAAGCGTATGCCTTTGTATATCCTTGTTTACGGATTGCCCGCGCCACTGGTTTCACTGGGCGGAAAGCACCATGCCGTTAGTACCCCGGCTGTCCGGGCCGATAAGAAAAAGATAGGCGGGCATGAGCGCCTCCACAGGAGGCTGGGTGGTGGGAGATTCTCCCGGGTGGCTTTGGCGGCGCTGCGGGCTTGCGACGGGTCCTGGAACCAGGGTATTGAAGCGCACTTGGGACGCGCAGGTCTCGTCTGCCCATATTTGAGTCAAAGTATGCAATCCGGCCTTGGAGACGGCAAACCCGCCCCAGAACGCCTTGGGCTCGCGCGCATGGCTCTCCGAGGTGAATACCACCGAGGCATCAGGGGCGGCCTTGAGTAAGGTGAGGCAAGAGCGCGTCAACGCAAAAGGCGCCGCCAGATTGACGCGCAGCAAGGCGAGCCACTGCTCAAGGGTTTGATTTGCCAATGGCGCGAGCGGCGTGAAATGCACGGCGCTGTGCAAAATACCGTCAAGGCGGCCGAATTCCTTGTGAATAGCGCTGGCCAGGCCGTCAAATTCCGCGTCGGCGGCCTTTTCCAGATCGAGCGGGAAAATGGCCGGCTGGGGTCCGCCGCGTTTCATGATTTCGTCATACAGCGCCTCCAGTTTGGGCCTGTTCCGGCCATGCAGCACGACGCTCGCGCCATGCGCGGCGAAAGCCAGTGCAGCGGCTTTGCCCAGGCCCTGGCCTGCGCCGGTAATCAATATCACGCGCTCACGCAGCAGATCGTTAGCAGGCAAATAATTTTTCGCAATAGACATGGTCAACGTTTCAATGTGTTAAGAAATTCGTCTGCAAGATGGGCGGCGCGCATACCGCTTCTCACCGCGCCCTCGAGCGTGGCGGGATAGTCGCCATCAACGTAATCGCCTGCAAGATACAAGCCATCAAGCGGCGTGCGCACAGCAGGTCTGAGGGTATCGGCTTGGCAGGCAAAAGTCGCGAATTTTTCGGCGATGACTTTGTACCATAACGGCGTCGGCAGCGGGCCGGTCATTTCCTCAAGTTCACGCTGCACCTTGAGCGCAATTTCGTCGTGCGACATGGCCTGGTGCGCACCGGAGGCGGAAATAACGGCGGCGATGAGTCCCGGCGCGCCACCCAGCGCGCCACGATCCAACATCCAGTGCGCGCTGCCGCTGCTGCGGCCCAATAAGGGAAAAGGCAAGACAACGTGCGGGGAATAACAGAGGTACACGGTAAATATCGGCTCATAGGCGGTAATCGCCGATGCAGGCAAAAAAGGCAAGGCGATGGAATCCAGTTGATGCGGCGCCACGGCGCAAATGACGGCATCGAAGCTGTGCGTTGCGCCGTGCTGATCGGTTAGCATAAATTGTCCACTCGATGCTGTCACTGAATCTATGCGCAAACCAGTGTCGACGCGGCTACCTTGTTCGCGCAACCAGCGCGCGCCGGGTTCTGGAAAGAGGGCGGAAAGATCAACGCGCGGCAGGAGCAAATCGCTGTCAGCGCGGCGCGTAAACAATGCGTCGCGCAGCACATTGGCGAAAACCTGCGCCGAAGCGCGCTCAAGCGGCGTATTCAGCGCCGCAATGCAAAGCGGCGCCCACAGGCAACGAATCAGCGGCTCGCTCTGGCGCTGCGCCGCAAGCAATTGCGCAACACTGATCGCGCCGGGAATTTTGAACTCCATCCGCTTCAAAGCAAAGGCAAAACGCAGCGCCGCAACGCGATCTTGCCACGACAGCCCGCGTGCGCTGAGCAACGCCCAGGCGAGGTGTAGCGGCGCAGGCAGGCGCGGCGCGTGCAGCGCGAACGCGGGATACAAAATGAGTGTGAGAGGAAAGCGCGCCAAAGCATTTTGCGGCGCGCCTACCAGCGCCATCAATTTCTGTAGTTCGCGATAAGCGCCGAGCAGGATATGCTGGCCGTTATCCAGATCGACATCGTGGTAACTCACACGCCGCGCTCTACCGCCCAGTACTTTCCCTGCTTCAAAAACCTGACACACCACATTGTGTTGCGCCAGCGTAACAGCCGCTGCCATGCCGGCATAGCCGCCGCCGATGACGGCGACGCGGGGTGGAGGAGGGGAGATCATGGGCGTGAAATTATGCTTCAAAGTCCTTTTTGGGGGAACCGGGTGCGATTCAAACTGATGTGGCATATTTTTAATTCTCGAGAGAAGCGTGAATAAATTCGCCTAATTTGTCATTCCCGCTCAGTTACGTAACCGCGCGGGAATCCATGTTCTGCTAGCAAAAAATGGTTCCCCGCTTTCGCGGGGATGACAGTCGTTTGGAGATTCTTGAATTAGTTTCACACCAGTTTGAATCGCAACCAGGGGAACCAGTTTACGTCAGCAGGCAACAATCTGCGGCATAATCCACGTGATTTTCCCGTCCACCAAATCGGACTTCACTCAATTACGCCTGATGGCCCTGCGGACCTAGATGGAAAAGCTGCTCAACCATATACTCACCACGCCAGAAGAGCACAATCCGGCCACGCTGATTGCTCTCATTGGCCTTATCCGACCGCGCGACGCCCGTGATGGCGCAGCGGCGTTAGCCAATCTGCGCGCGCTGGTACTGCTGCTCGACAGGTGCCAGGAATACGCTGCGGCGTTGCGCGCCTACCTCCTTGGTCTGCTTGAAAGCCGTCATCACAGCCATCTCTATGCCGATACCGGCATCCTCAGCAACGAGGGTTTTTTCACCACGGTGAAAAAGCGCATCACGCAGCGCTTTCTCCCCGAGGAAACGCGCGACGATTACCTGAAGGATTTGTTCGGTCTGGTGTTCCACAAGTCCAGTGACTATCTATGGGTGGAGCGGATCCCCGACGAGGTCTGGTTCGATTTTCTTGCAGTGCTCGATTTCGATGCCGACCCCTCGCATCCCGGGCTGGTCAAGGTGCAAAGCGAGATGCTCGACGCAGCGCGTGTGCTTTCCTATCGCATCGCCGCCACCGGGCTGGAGCACGAGCTGGTGCGCAACTACCCGGAAATCGAAAAGTTTGAATCGCCCTTCCTCGCGCAAAACGCCGAAATCCACGATTATTTCCAGGCTTATCTGGCGCATTTCGCGGGCGATGGCGCCCTGCCCGATGACAAACACATTCTGGTGTTACTCGGACAATGCGAAGAAGTGTTGGTCAAGGTGCGCAAGCAGGCGTTGAAAAGCGGTGCGAGCGTCAGCCTCACTTATCATTTACAGCGTGTCGATCAGATGTTGCGCCGCCTGCATACCCTGCTGGTGCTGCTCGATCCGCACGAAACCACGGCGCGTGGCCTTGCGCTGCTGCGCGAGCTGGTGCGCGAGGAGAATCGTAAATACAGTGTGCGCGATGTGGTCACCCGTGTGACCGACCTGGTAGCACTACAGGTCACCGAGAACGCGGGCAAAACCGGCGAGCATTACGCCGCCGCTACGCGTCCCGAGTATTTCTCTATGCTGCGCTCTTCCATGGGGGCGGGTTTCATGGTTGGCATTATGGCGCTCATCAAGGCAGGGCTGGGCAGATTGACGCTCGCGCCATTCACGCAGGCGTTTCTCAACAGCATGAACTATTCGTTCGGCTTTATGCTGATTCACGTGATGCGCTTCACCCTCGCCACCAAGCAGTCGGCCATGACGGCGGCAACCATCGCCGCCACCGTGGACCAGAACAACGCGCCGAACGGCAAAGGTAAAACACCGCTCGACGGCGTGGTGCAACTCATCGCCATGGTATCGCGCACGCAATTGGTCTCCATATTGGGTAATGTGATGCTGGCGATTCCCACCGGCTTGCTCATCGCCTGGGTGCTCGGACACTGGAGTGGCGAATCCGTGGTATCGGCTGAAAAAGCGCAGCATGCATTGCAAGAGCTCGACCCGTTCGCCAGCTACGCACTGTTTCACGCCGCCATCGCCGGCGTGTGTTTGTTCCTCGCCGGGTTGGTATCGGGCTATTACGACAATAAGTGCGCCTACAGGCGCATCCCCGCGCGCTTGCGCCAGTTGCGCTGGCTGAGGAAACTGCTCGGCTCGCGCCGTCTGGAGCGTTTCGCCGCATACATCGAAGATAACCTGGGCGCGCTGGCCGGTAACTTTGCCCTCGGTGTCATGCTCGGCACTATGGGCATGCTTGGCTTTATGCTGGGCCTTCCCATCGACGTGCGCCATGTCACCTTATCTTCGGCCAATTTCGCCTATGCGCTGGTGGCGCTCGATTTCGCAGTAAGCTGGCAGACTATTGCGCTATCGCTGCTGGGCATCGCCCTGGTCGGCCTGGTCAATCTGGGTGTCAGCTTTGCGCTGGCGCTGTATGTCGCCATGAAAGCGCGCCAGGTGCGCTTCAATCGTCTCGGCGAGTTACTAGCCTTGACGCTAAAACAACTTATCACCCAGCCGCGTAACTTCTTTTTGCCGCCCAAAGCGCAAACTGCTGTTGTACCCTCTGGTGCACCCCCCGATTGATGAACCATTAGTTATAGTGATAACATGGTCATGTATAGAATCCTATTTAAGGACAAGTTATGATCTCGCTCAATATCAACGAGGCTAAAGCACACCTTTCTAAATATCTGCATGCTGTGGAAGCTGGGGAGATCGTTGTGCTGTGTCGCCGCAATGTTCCTGTCGCGGAAATTCGCTTATTGCCATCCCAAGCTTCCACCAGTCCCAGGCCTATCGGCTTGGCGCAGGATCGCGGAGAGTCACTGCCGGATAGTTTCTTCGATGAGTTGCCCAAGGAATTTTTGGCGGCGTTTGGCGCAGTGAGTAAATAATTCCATTTCAGAAATGGAATAAGGCATGGCGCAGAACATTCTGCTTGATACCTGCACATTCCTGTGGGTAATCAGGGATTCCCCGGAGTTGTCCCCGCTTGCCAGGAGTCTTTTCATTGATCCGGAGAACACGGTCTATCTCAGTGCCGTGTCGGCGTGGGAGATCAGTGTCAAATACGGGCTTGGCAAGCTGCCACTCGTCGTCTCCCCGCATATTTACGTGCCTGCCGAACGATTACGACACAACATTCTGCCGCTTCCCCTGGAAGAGGGCGCGGCAAGCACCGTGTCGAAACTGCCGCCGCTGCACAATGACCCATTTGATCGCATGCTGATTTGCCAAGCTGTCGCTCACGGCATGGCTTTGCTGACGCCGGATCGCTTAATTCATCAATATCACGTCAATGTGAAATGGTGATACACCCATTACTCAAGGAGAAACATCATGTCAGACGGAGGAATACACGTTCATGGTCCCCACGACCACGAGCTCGAACACCAGGCCAACCACGGGCCGGGGCTGGCGCAGCAGATTGCGATTTTCACAGCGATACTGGCGACGCTCGGCGCCATCGTCAGTTATCAAGGCGGGCATTCGCAGAACGAAGCGCTGTTCTACAAGAATGAGGCGGTGCTCAAAAAGGCCGACGCCTCGAACCAGTGGGCTTTTTACCAGGCCAAAAGCACCAAGCAGAATCTGGCCGAACTGGCCGAGCGCCTGACCAACGATGCGGAGAAGAAAGCCTTCTACGGCGAAGAAATCAAGCGCTACAAGAAGGAAAAAGAAGAAATCATGCTCGAAGCAAAAAGATTAGACAAGCTGTCCGATGAAGCCAACAAGAAATCGGAATATGCTCTGCATCCCCACGACAAGCTGGCGCAAGCCATGACCTTTATTCAGATCGCCATTTCGCTGGCCTCTATCACGGTGCTGACGCGCCGTCGCTGGATGTTCGTCGGGGCTGGCATTGCCGCAGCTATCGGGCTGGGGTTCTGGATAATGGCTTTTGTGCGCGGTGGCGGGATTTAATTTTCAGGAGTGATTCGTATGCTTGCTCGTTTTGTTGCGTTTGCTGTTTTGCTTACTTCCACAGTCTCCATTGCTGCCGCTGCGCAGCCTGTGCCGAACAAGGCGCTACAGGCTTTATTCGAGCGCGAGTTTCAGCGAGGCCTGGAGGAAAACCCTGAATCCGCCACCTTCCTTGGCGTGGAGGGCTTCAATGATCGCTTGAGCGATTTTTCCGCATCCGCCACGGCGCGCCGCAAAGCGCATGTGAAAAGTCTGATAGCGGAATTGCATAAATTTGATAAAGCAAAACTTTCCACGCAGGAGCGGATTTCGCTTGATTTAATGCGAGATGGGCTGACGCGCAGTGCGCAATTGAATCAACTCTTTGGTGATCTGCCTTTTGGCGCCAACGGTAACGATGACTGGGTCGTGGTGTCGCCTATGGAAGGCCCGCAGTTGTCGTTGCCTTTACTTGCCAAGGTGACGCCGTTTCGCCAGGTGCGTGATTATGAAAACTATCTCAAGCGTCTCGATGCCTTGCCGCGCGCACTGGCGCAACTCACCACGCGCATGGAAGAGGGAATCAAGTCCGGCTGGATGCCGCCGCGCGCCGCCATGGAGCGCGCGCCGACGCAGTTTGCTGCATTCGCTGTAGCCGATGTTGCTGCCAGTCCGCTGTATGCACCTTTTAGCAACTTTCCATCCGCTGTGTCGCCCGCAGATCAGGAGAGGTTGACACAGGCGGGCCGCAAGCTGCTCACTGAACGCGTGCATCCGGCTTATGCGGCGATGAAAGCGTTTATCGAACAGCGCTATTTACCGGCATGCAGCAAATCGCTCGCCGCCTCCGATTTGCCGGGCGGCAAGGCTTATTACGAGATCAAGGTGCGCGCCAACACTACGACTGATTTGTCTGCCACGCAGATTCATGAAATCGGCCAGCGCGAAGTGGCGCGTATTCGCGCCGCCATCGAAAAGCTGATTGTGTCCAGCGGATTCAAAGGTAGCTACGCCGAGTTTCTACAGTTTCTCAAAACTGATGCGCGCTTTTACTTCACGCGCGCCGAAGATCTGCTGGCTGCTTATCGCGACATCGCCAAGCGCGCCGACGCCGAGCTGCCCAAACTGTTCGCCGAGCTGCCGCGCCTGCCTTACGGCATACGCCTGATGGAGGCCAACGAAGGCGACAACGCCGAACACTACACCTCTGGCGCACTCGACGGCAGCCGCGCCGGTTACTTTGAAGCCAATGGCAACAACCTCAAGACGCGCCCCAAATACGAAATGGAAGGCACACTGTTGCACGAGGCTGTGCCGGGACATCATTTGCAGACGGCGCGCGCGCAGGAGTTGCAAGGCTTGCCCAAATTTCGCCGTGCGAGCTGGTATGTGGCTTACGGCGAAGGCTGGGCGCTTTATGCAGAAAGCCTCGGGGATGAGATGGGCATGTACCGCGATCCCTATTCAAAGTTTGGGCAGCTTTCATGGGAAATGGTGCGCGCCTGCCGCCTGGTGATCGACACCGGCCTGCATGCCCTTGGCTGGACACGAGAACAAGGCATCGCCTGCCTGGTCGATAACGCCGGGCTGACGCGCAGCTACGCCGAAGCCGAGGTGGACCGTTATATTGTTGACCCTGGTCAGGCGCTGGGCTACAAAATTGGCGAGTTGAAAATTAAAGAATTGCGCGCCAAGGCGCAGAGTGCGCTGGGTGAAAAGTTTGACTTGCGCCTATTTCACAATGCCGTGCTCGACGATGGCGCGCTACCCTTGAACCTGCTGGAAAAACGCATCGACGAATGGATTGCGCGCAGGCGCGCGACGAGATAGCGATATGACGGTGGGATAACTTTTCTGCAAGCGCGGTAGGATTGCGACCTTTTTAACAGGCGGCGCGCGCGATTCAAGCCTTGCCTTGGAACAGTGCAAGCATAGCCCCATTGCGCCGTGCAGGTGCTTGACGTATCGCCTACGCACTAGAACTGTGCATTGGACCTGCATTCCATATGAAAACCCGCTACGAACCCATGCAAAACAGGGCATTAAAAAATGTTGGGCGCTGGCACGCTGCTTGCGTTTATTGAAGCGTTGGCAGCTCCCCAGCGGCCTTTAGCCAGAGAGCGACCATGTTTGAAAGCGTAGCAACATTGTCCCGTCCCGGCATATTCGACGAAATGCATAGCCCTGAAGGGGTGGTGCGTGAACAATACCGGGATGTCGCAGCCCAGTTGTTTTCGTTGCCGTTGGAGGCGCTTTCCCAGAAGCAGCGCGAAGCCGAGGTGCTGTTTCGCCGTCTGGGAATCACTTTCGCCGTTTACGGGGAAATCACCGGCGCAGAGCGCCTTATTCCCTTTGATGTAATTCCGCGCATATTTGGCCGGGCGGAATGGGCGCAACTGGAGCGTGGCCTGAAACAGCGGGTGAGGGCGCTCAATGCCTTCTTACACGACATTTATCACGATCAGGAGATCATCAAAGCCGGTGTTATTCCCGCCGAACAAGTACTCGGAAACAGCCTCTACCGGCCGGAAATGCGCGGTATCGTCTTGCCCAACAAGGTATATGCCCACATTGCCGGGATTGATCTGGTGCGCGTTGCAGAAAACGACTTTTATGTCCTCGAAGACAATCTGCGTACGCCCTCCGGCGTGTCTTACATGCTGGAGAACCGCAACACCATGATGCGCCTGTTCCCCGACCTGTTTGCCAGACATGCCGTCGCCCCGATAGATCATTACCCGCAGATGTTGCGCGACACGCTGCGCGACGCTGCGCCGCCCGGGGTGGATGAACCGGTAATTGTCGTGTTGACGCCAGGCGCCTATAACAGCGCCTACTTTGAGCACGCCTTTCTCGCCAACCAGATGGGTGTGGAACTGGTCGAAGGCCAGGACTTGGTGGTGCACGGCGGCAGGGTATACATGCACACCACCGAAGGCCCGCAGCAGGTTCATGTCATCTACCGGCGCGTTGATGACGATTTTCTTGACCCCTTGGCATTCCGTCCCGATTCGACGCTGGGCGTACCAGGTTTGATGAGTGCGTATTGCAACGGCGGCGTGGTGCTGGCAAATGGTGTGGGCACTGGTGTGGCGGACGACAAATCGACTTATCCCTACGTACCGGCCATGATCGAATTTTATCTCGGCGAAAAGCCGCTGCTTTCAAACGTGCCCACCTGGTGTCTGGGCAGGGACGAGGATCTCAAGTATGTGCTGGCGCACCTTGCCGAATTAGTGGTGAAGGAAGTGCAAGGCTCTGGGGGTTACGGCATGCTGATCGGCCCAGCCAGCAGCGCTGAAGAAATTGCAGCCTATCGCAAACGCATTGTGGCGGCGCCCGCGAGCTTCATCGCTCAACCGACACTGGCGCTGTCCACCTGCCCAACACTGGTTGAGGCAGGCATCGCGCCGCGCCACGTGGATTTGCGCCCATTTGTTTTATCCGGCAAAGACATCCGGCTGGCCCCGGGTGGGCTTACCCGTGTCGGATTGGCTGAAGGCTCACTGGTGGTCAATTCCTCCCAGGGCGGGGGAACCAAGGACACCTGGATACTGGAGGATTGAATCATGTTGTCACGAACCGCAGATCACCTGTTCTGGATGGCGCGCTATATCGAGCGCGCTGAAAATACCGCGCGCGTGCTCGATGTGACGCACAGCACCTCGCTGTTGCCTGATAGTTCCGCCGACGCCGAGGCGCACTTGTGGTATGCGCCGCTCAACATATCCGGCTGCGCCGCCGACTACACCGCCAAACATGGTCCAGCAGAGTCTGCCGCGGTGACACGCTTTATCGCGCTGGACCCCGACAACCCGGCCAGCATCTATAGCAGCCTGATGCTGGCGCGGGAAAATGCGCGTGCGGTGCGCGGCGCCATCACGGGAGAAATGTGGGAGAGTATCAACGCCACCTGGCTGGAACTGAACCGCATGTCACCCGTTCTCAGCAGCAACCGGTTGACGCCTTTTTTTGACTGGGTGAAAGAACGCTCGCACCTGTTTCGTGGCGTGACTCTGGGGACCATTCTCAAGGATGACGCCCTGAACTTCATCCGGCTGGGCACTTTTTTAGAACGCGCTGACAATACCGCGCGTATTCTCGATGTCAAATACCACATCCTGCTGCCGAGCGTCAAAGATGTCGGCGGCGCGGCCGATTATTATCAATGGGGTGCATTGTTGCGTTCGGTCAGCGCATTCGAGGCCTATCGAAAGATATATCGCGACGTGATCTCGCCGTTGCGCGTGGCCGAGCTATTGGTGCTGCGCGCCGACATGCCGCGCTCCCTGCACGCCTGCTTGAACGAGGTGGATTCCACGCTGGAAATCATCAACGGCTCGACTGGGCACGAGGCGCGCCGCTGCGCAGGCGAAATGCACGCGGCGCTACATTTCAGTCTGATTGAAAGCATCTTCGCCAACGGGCTGCACGAGTATCTGACCGACTTTCTCAAACGCACGGGCGTTCTGAGCAAGGAAATTCGTAGCGCTTACCTGGCGCGCCGCGATGAATTTGTCGCGCCGCAGCCTGTACGCCAGATGGCGCAGGTACAATAACGCTTCCCAACAACTGTAGTGGCACTCTCATGACTTATTGCGTCGCGCTTAAGCTCAACGCCGGACTGGTGTTTGCGTCGGATTCCCGAACCAATGCTGGAGTAGATCAAATCGCCTGTTTTAAGAAAATGCGCACCTTTGTCAACAACGGCGACCGCGTCATTGTCATTCTCAGCTCGGGAAATCTGTCGATCACGCAAAGCGCGATCAACTTGATCGAACAACGCGGGCGGCACAACGAAGTACGCAATATGTGGAATGCCGAATCCATGGTCGATGTCGCCATGTTGCTGGGGGACTGCCTGCGCGAGGTACGTGATCGCGACGGCCCTTTTCTGCTCGAGGGAAATATCACCATCGGGACCAACTTTATTATCGGCGGCCAGGTAAAAGGTGAGCTGCCGCGCTTGTTTCTGATGTATGACAAGGGCAATTTTATCGAAGCGACTGAAGAAACGCCTTTTTTCCAGATCGGCGAAACCAAATACGGCAAACCCATCATAGATCGTGTCATCCGCGCCGAAACACCGCTGATGGAGGCGATCAAGTGCGTTTTGGTGTCATTTGATTCGACCATGCGCAGCAACATTTCCGTCGGCTTGCCCATTGACCTGGCCAGTTACGGGCGCGATAGTCTGAGTCTGGATCGCGTGCATCACATCACCGACAGCGACAGTTACTTTTCGCAGATTAGTCGCCGCTGGAGCGAAGGCCTGCGCGGGGTGTTCGCGTCATTGCCCGACCCCGACTGGAAAACACCGCAAGACAGTCTGGATTCTCAGCCTGACGCTTCACGCTGATATGACCATACGCGTAGCACTACATCATCGGAGTCATTACCACTTCGACCGTGCGGTCATGGTTTATCCGCATGAAATCCGCCTCAAACCGGCTGCGCACAACCGCACCCCCATTTCGGCTTATTCACTGACAATCCAGCCAGCCCAACACTTCATTCACTGGCAGCAAGACGCGTACGGCAACTTTGTCGCCCGCCTGACTTTTCCGGAACCGACCCGCGAACTCGACGTGACGGTGGATTTGATCGCCGACATGACGGTGATCAACCCCTTCGATTTTTTTGTCGAACCGTGGGCCGAGCATTTTCCATTTGCGTATCCGCCCGAGTTGAAAGCCGAGCTCGCGCCGTTTCTGCAGACCGAGTCTGCCGGGCCTGCGCTGAATCGATGGCTGGGCGATTTCCGCGCAGCGTTAGCGCCCAACATGGGTATTGCAAACTTTCTGGTGCATATCAATCAGCGCATTCAGCACAGCGTGGCCTATCTGATCCGGATGCAGCCGGGCGTGCAGAGTTGCGAAGAAACCTTAAGCAAAGCCTCGGGCTCGTGCCGCGACAGCGCCTGGCTGCTGGTGCAGATTTTGCGCCAGCTGGGCATCGCCGCACGCTTTGTCTCGGGCTATCTGATTCAGCTGATGGCCGACGAAAAACCGCTCGATGGCCCTGCCGGACCTGTTGCGGATTTTACCGACTTGCACGCCTGGTGCGAGGCTTACATTCCCGGCGCGGGTTGGGTCGGGCTCGATGCGACCTCGGGTCTGTTGGCAGGCGAAGGGCATATTCCACTGGCCGCTACCGCGCAACCGGCTTCCGCCGCGCCGATCAACGGCCTCACCGGCATCTGCGAATCGCGGCTAGACGTGACGATGACTGTCACGCGCATACACGAAGACCCGCGCGTGACCAAGCCTTACACCGATGCGCAGTGGACGGCGGCACATGAACTTGGGATGCAAATCGACGCCGAGTTAGTCCGCGGCGATGTGCGCCTCACCCAGGGCGGTGAGCCGACCTTTGTGTCAATCGACAATATGGACGGCGCGGAATGGAACATCGCTGCGCTCGGCGAAGAAAAATGGACACTGGCGAACGCACTGATACGGCGCTTGCAGACGCGTTTTGCGCCGGGCGGCGTGCTGCATTTCGGTCAGGGCAAGTGGTATCCCGGCGAGCCGTTGCCGCGCTGGGCGCTGACGACCTACTGGCGTGCGGATGGCAAGCCGCTGTGGCAACAGCCAGCGCTCGTCGCTGAGGCTGGCGCTGCGACCAGTGCCGAACAACTGAAAAGTTTTGCGATTCAACTGACCCAGCAGTTGGGGCTCAACCCCGGCTATCTGATCCCGGCGTACGAAGACCCGTGGCAGGCGCTTGATCTGGAAAGTCGCTTGCCCGCCAATTTGGACCCGCATGCCACCGACCTCACCAAACCCGATGCACGTCACCGCCTCGCCAAACAATTGCGCGTCGGCCTGGCGGAGATCGTGGGTTATGTGTTGCCGCTCAAAGCCGGCACCTTTGATGCGCCGCAATGGCGCTCCAGTCGTTGGCCGCTGCGTCAGGACAGGTTGTATTTAATCCCGGGCGATTCCGCGCTGGGCTACCGCTTGCCGCTCGACAGTTTGCCGTGGCAAGCGCCGGAAGATTTTGAACTCGAACTGCCGCCTGATCCTTTCGCCGAGCGCGCGCCGTTGCCGGACTATCCGCCCACGCCGCCGCTCGCTGAAGATGAGGCGATCGACGACACCCCGAGCGCGTGCGCAGTGATCCATACCGCGCTCGCGCTGCAAGTGCGCGAGGGTATGCTGCACGTGTGCCTGCCGCCCACCACCACGCTCGAAGCCTGGCTGGCGCTGGTCGCTGCGCTGGAACAATGCGCGATCAAGTTGCAACAGCCGATCCGGCTGGAAGGCTACGCGCCGCCGCGCGACCCGCGTCTGCTGTCGCTGTCGGTGACGCCCGACCCAGGCGTGGTCGAAGTCAATATTCATCCAGCGGCGGATTGGCCGACGCTGGTCGAACGTACGCGCACGCTGTACGAGGACGCACGACTCACCCGGCTGGGCAGCGAAAAATTCATGCTCGATGGTCGCCACACCGGCACCGGCGGCGGCAACCACGTCACGCTAGGCGGCGCGACCGCGGCGGACAGCCCTTTTCTGCGCCGACCGGATTTGCTGAAAAGCCTGGTGGCTTATTGGCAACACCATCCTGCCATGTCGTATCTGTTTTCCGGGCAGTTCATCGGCCCCACCAGCCAGGCGCCGCGCGTCGACGAGGCGCGCGACGACAATCTGTACGAACTGGAAATTGCGTTCCAGCAAATGGACGCCAAACTCACTGCTGGCAAAGAATCCAATCAGCCCTGGTTGGTCGATCGACTGTTGCGCAATCTGCTTATCGACCTGACCGGCAACACGCACCGCGCCGAATTTTGTATCGACAAACTCTACGCACCGGATTCGGCGACCGGGAGGCTTGGGCTGGTGGAGTTGCGCGCGTTCGAGATGCCGCCGCATTACCGTATGAGCCTGGTGCAATCGCTGTTGCTGCGCGCGCTGGTCGCACGCTTCTGGAAAACGCCCTACCAAGGCAAGCTGGTGTACTGGGACACCGCGCTGCACGACCGCTTCATGCTGCCGCATTTCATCGAACAGGACATGCGCGACATCAGCCGCGATCTGCGTGCGGCGGGCTACGCCTTCGACGACGCCTGGTTTGCGCCGTTCATCGAGTTTCGCTTTCCGCGCTATGGCAGCGTGGCGTATCAGGGCATTCAACTGGAGTTGCGCCAGGCGATCGAGCCGTGGCATGTGTTAGGCGAAGAAGTGGCAGTCGGCGGCATGGCGCGTTATGTGGATTCCTCTGTGGAGCGCATGCAAATCAAGGTAAGCGGCATGATCGACAGCCGTCACCAGGTGGCATGCAACGGCCGCGCGCTGCCGTTGCACCCGACCGGGACGCCCGGTGAATTCGTGGCTGGGGTGCGCTTCAAAGCATGGGCGCCGCCGTCGGCGTTGCATCCTGCCATTGGCGTGCACGCGCCTTTGGTTTTCGATGTGGTGGACAGTTGGAATGGTCGCGCCATCGGCGGCTGCACCTATCATGTGAGCCACCCTGGCGGGCGTAACTATGACACTTTCCCGGTCAACGCCAATGAGGCAGAGGCGCGCCGCCGCGCACGTTTTTGGGATCACGGGCACAGCGCGGGCGCGATGGCGGCGCCAGCCGAGGCGCGCAACCCGCGCTTCCCCTTAACCCTGGATTTACGCTGGCAACCGGCATAGCCGCAATGATCAGATTAAAGTTCGAAATACAGCTCAACTATGAAGTCCTCAGCGATCATTGCGACTTCATCGTCAACATTCATGCCGCGCAAACCCGTCATCAATCCCTGGTCAACGAGCAGCTTTTTGTGAGCCAGCCGGTCACGCCTTTGCTTTACACCGACGCGAACCTGGGCACGCGCTATATGCGATTGCAGGCCAACCCCGGTCCCTTGACCATACGCTATGACGCGACGGTCGATATTTCGCATTTTTCCGAGTCGCCCGGCAATCTGCGGGAAGTGCCCATTTCGCAACTGCCGTCCGAGGTGCTGCCTTATATCTATCCCAGTCGCTATTGTCAGTCCGACCGCCTGGGAAAACTGGCAACCTGGGAATTCGCTCATGCCCAACCCGGCTACGCGCGGGTGCAGGCGATTGAGGATTGGGTGCGCAGGCGCACCACGTTTGCGCCAGGCAGCTCCAACAGCAATACCTCGGCGACCGATACCCTTGTGGACCAAGCGGGAGTATGTCGTGACTTTGCGCATCTGATGATTGCGTTGTGCCGGGCAGTGAACATTCCGGCGCGCTTCGTGACGGGAATCGACTATGGCGCAGACCCAAAATTAGGACCGACCGACTTTCACGCCTACGTTGAAGTTTTTCTCACCAATCGTTGGTATTCGTTTGATCCCAGCGGCATTTCACCGCCGATGGGATTGGTTAGACTGGGAACAGGGCGCGATGCCGCTGATGCTTCCTTTGCGACACTGTTTGGCTCGGTCAAATCCTTTACTCCGCTCATCAATATCGTGGCAATTGACGACCCGGCCAATGGCTTCTACCTGCCGCAACATTGTGCACAAGCCTTGTCTACCTATGCATAAAGATCGACAGATTAATCGCCCGAGAGGCCGGGTGTCGCCCGGCTCGAGTTAAACCATGAGGCCCATCGCGATTTTTCGCCACACAGCGAGCGAAGGCCCGGGCCATTTCACCACTTTTTTAGAAAAGCATGCCATTCCCTGGCGCGTGTTTGAAAGCTATAAAGAAGAACGGGCGCCCGATATCAACAGCCTGAGCGGATTGGTCTTTATGGGCGGCGCCATGAGCGTCAACGACCCTCTCGCCTGGATACCGCGCTCCTTGCAGTTGATTCGAGACGCCGTGAGCGCCGATGTCCCGGTGATGGGGCATTGTCTGGGCGGTCAGTTGCTGGCGAAAGCCTTGGGGGGTGTGGTCACAAAAAATGCGGTCAAGGAAATTGGCTGGGGAGAGGTGCGCACCACCCATAGCCTGGCGAAAGACTGGCTGGGTGAACTCCCGTCCACCTTTGAAGTGTTTCATTGGCATGGGGAAACCTTTACGCTGCCCACCGGGGCCACACGCATTCTGGCAAGCAAATACTGCGAAAACCAGGCATTCGTAATCGGCAAGCATTTAGGCATGCAATGCCATGTAGAAATGACGGTGGACATGATCCGCGCCTGGACCGGCGAGGGTGCGCAGGAGCTGCTGGACAATCCCGTGGCATCGGTTCAGAGCGCGAGTCACATATTAAAAGACGTAGAAGAGAAGGTGAAGGACTTAAATCGTATTGCAGAAAGCATTTATGGCCGTTGGTTACAGGGTGTCAGCAGAGGTTAGTTCTTCACCAGGATGACTTTGTGGCGCATGGGCGTCGTCTTTATGCCATACGCAATATGCGATTGATGCGACGTGTTGTATCCGCAAAGAAACAGCTATATTCCGTCGCACTCCATGCGCCTAAATCAGCCATAGCGTGTTGTAGCAAGTTTGACTCTCTCCACTTCCACCTGCACCGTCACATCACCATCAGCCAGCCAGATTTGCGCATCCTGAATGGTGCAGTCCAACTTCATATTACGTTGCGCCAGCGCCGCTAATGCGCGGCTGGTCTCGGTGGGCACCGCGCTCACCGCCAGGTTGTGATTGCGCGCCAGCTTGTCAGCATTTTGATTCCACCAGATGGCGGCGCCGCTGCCGTAGTTGTAGATGATGACTTGCGCGGCGCGCCCGCAGGCGCGGCGGATGATTTTTTCTTCAGGCAGGCCGACGTCTATCCACAGTTCGATGGCGCCGGTGAGATCTTTGCGCCACACATCGGGTTCATCATCGCTGCCCAGCCCGCGCCCGAAGGTCAGCGCTTCATGCGCGTGCAAGGCAAAGGCGAGCAGACGCATCATCATGCGTTCATCGGTTTCCGATGGATGGCGCGCGAGCGTCAGCGCGTGATCGCCGTAGTAGTTGCGGTCCATGTCGGCGATGCGTAGATCGGCCTTGAAAATGGTGGCTTTAAGCGCCATGAAATGTTCTCTCCTAAGCCGGACGAGCCGGAACCAAAAAAACGATTCTCGCGCCAAGACGCAAAGGCGCAAAGAAAATCAACCCGGTTTTTGTTTTTCTTCGCGTCTTTGCGTCTTGGCGCGAAAATTCTTCTCACAAATTGCGAAGACTTACCCGATAAGAGACTAAAACGGCAACAGCGCACCGGGTTTTGCCGCGAGGATCACACGGCGAAAATCTTCCTGGATACGCTGCAACGCCGCGTCACTATCCCCCTCGAAGCGCAGCACGATGACAGGCGTGGTGTTCGAGGCGCGCATCAAGCCGAATCCGTCAGCATATTCGACGCGCAAGCCATCGAGCGTAATCACCTCCACAGCATTGGTAAAGCGCGCAGACTTTTGCCATTCAGCGATAAGGCGGTGATTCTCGCCTTCGGCCAGCGCAAGATTCAACTCCGGCGTGCACAAAGAATTGGGCAGTGATTTGAGCGTGGCATTGGGATCGCTCACCGCGCTGAGAATTTCCAGCAAGCGCGCTCCCGCGTAAAGTCCATCATCGAAACCGTACCAGCGCTCTTTGAAAAACATGTGACCGCTCATTTCGCCTGCCAGCAACGCGCCGGTTTCTTTCAGCTTGGCCTTGATGAGCGAGTGGCCGGTTTTCCACAAGGTCGGCTTGCCGCCGTGCGCGCGTATCCAGGTGAACAGATTGCGCGTCGATTTCACATCGAATATGACTTCCGCACCAGGATTACGCGCCAGCATGTCGGCGGCAAAAAGCATTAACTGGCGGTCGGGAAAAATCACCTCGCCGTCTTTGGTGACCACACCCAAGCGGTCGCCGTCGCCGTCGAACGCCAGGCCCAGCTCGGCATCGCCGCTGGCGAGGGCGCGAATCACATCCTGAAGATTTTCCAGTTGCGAAGGATCGGGATGGTGATTGGGGAATGTGCCGTCCACATCGCAAAATAATTCTTCAACGCTGCATCCCAGACGCCGGAAAAGTGTAGGCGCAAAAGCCCCCGGAGAGCCGTTGCCGCAGTCAACGACAATTTTCATCGGCCGCGCAAGCTTGATGTCACCGACGATGCGCTCAAGGTAAGCGCTGGCGATGTCGCGCACTTCGTAGCTGCCTGAACCGCTGGCGTAGCGTTGCGCTGTGATGCGTTCGTGTAGATCCTGAATAGCCTGCATAGCGAGCGTTTCGCCGTTGATGACCATCTTGAGGCCGTTGTAGTCGGGCGGATTATGGCTGCCGGTCACCATCACTGCGCAATGCGTGGCGAAGTGATGCGCGGCGAAATACACCATTGGGGTGGCGACTATGCCGACGTCGATGACATTGGCGCCCGCGGCGCGAATGCCATCGGCAAGCGCATTCGAAAGCGTCGGCCCGGAAAGGCGACCATCGCGTCCGATAACGATGGTGGCGCAGTTTTTTTCTTGAGCGAGCGACCCCAGCGCTCTTCCAATAGCTTGGACCGCCTCGGGCGTAAGTGTTTTATCGACAATACCGCGGATGTCGTAAGCCTTGAAAATTTCTGGTGCGATGTGCATTCAATATTTCCTATGTAACGATTCAGGTTCTTCGGATTTCTTTGACTGATGAGCCGTGACTGATGAGAAAAAGAAATCCACAGAGAACACAGATGAGCACAGATAAAACAGAACCCGTGGATGGGTGCAACCCCTCACCCTGGCTGCATGAAAGGCTGATGGGTTTCACCCATCTACGGCACTCACACCTACCTTCGCCTGCGTTTTTTTCTGTGTTCCTCTGTGACATCTGTGGATCATTCAGTTTATATGCCCAGTAAAGTGGTCAGGTTTTGGTTCGTAGTTTTTGATCTTTACGAACCGTGTTGAAAAAAGTGAAATAGGCGCTGCGGCAGCCATTGCGCTTTACCGGGAAAGCGCGTCGCGCTGAAACCCACATGCCCGCCTTGTTCAGGGAAATCGAGCAGTACAGAAGATGAAACCTGCTGGCGTGTCGGCAAAGCGGGTGCGGGAAGAAACGGATCGTTCTTCGCATTTACGAGCAGCGAAGGCACGCGCACATCGGCCAGACCGGGCTTGCTTGAGGCGCGCGTCCAGTAATCATCGGTATCGCGGAAGCCGTGCAGCGGCGCGGTGACGACATTGTCGAAGTCGCGCAAGGTGCGTGCTTTTGATGCGGCAGCACCATCGAATATGCCAGGGTGACGTTGCAGTTTCAGCAGCGATTTACGCTTCAGGCTTTGCAGAAAATGTTTGGCATAAAGCAGACTAAAACCCTGCCCCAGGGCTTCACCAGCGGCCATCAGATCAAGCGGTGCTGAAATCGCTGCGGCGGCGTGCACGATGGCTCCTGCCTCGGTTCCGCGCTCGCCTAGCCATTTCATCAAGGCATTGCCGCCTAGCGAAACGCCCACTGCGTACAGCGGCGCTGCACCGATGCGCGCCTTGATTTTGCGCAGCATCCAGTCGATTTCCGTTGCGTCGCCAGAGTGATAGGCGCGTGGCAGACGGTTGAGCTCGCCGCTACAACCGCGAAAATGCACCACCATGCTGTTCCAGCCTAGTTCCAGACATTGCGCCATCAAGGCCAGCGCGTAAGGGCTTTGCGATGAGCCTTCCAGTCCGTGGAACAGCACCAGGGTAGGGACGGGGAGTTTGTTACCTGTCCTGGATGGTGCAGCGACATCTATGGATGGTATTGCTATATCGACATCCACAAAGTCGCCATCGGCTACGCCATCGGGCATGGTATCCCAGCGTTCTCTCTGGTAGTTGACCTGGTGGCGCGGGGCAAACAGCGAAGCGTAGATGGTCTGTATATGCCCGCCTGGCAGCCATAGCGGCGCGCGATAGGGCGGTGCGCTGCGGGCAGAAATCACAAGGGGATCCATATCAGCGATGATTGATGACATAGACGCCTTTGTCGTTGGTGTTCACTGCGCCGAGCAGTTTAAAAATTTCCTGTAGCCGCGGCAGCATGTCTTTCTCGGCGCTGGCCTCGCCATTGAAACTCCATTGCAACGGCGGCTGAAAGCTTCCACGTCCCGCAATCCTGAGTGCGCCGCTGCTGGTCTTGACGACATAATCGGCGCCCGCGCCGCGCAGCGAAACCTCGGCGGCATAATCGCCCAGCGGGCGCACGTCGCTCAAGCTGAGCGCGGCAGCGCGCCACTGCAACTGTGCCTGACCTTCGAGATTTTTTTCGTCAAAGTTGAGGCGCGTTGCGTCGATATGGATTTGCCCGCCGGGCGAAACAACGCCGAACAAAGGCAGCCAGCGCCCCACCAGACTAGCCTGCGCCTGTGCAACAAGCTGATGCACGCGCCACTGTGACAAGCCGCGCGCCACCAGCGCTTCACCATGCGCCGCCGCATCGGTGATGCGCACGGCATAGGCCCATTCCCCCAGGAACAGACGCTGCGCTTGAAAGCGCCACTCGATACGTTCAAGTGTCGCGCCTGCAATGCGCAGGCCCGCTGCACCGCGCCAGATGGTTCCCTGCGGCGCAATGACTTCGACGGCGCCTTGTGTTGCAGCGGCAATGCGCGCGGCGGCGAGGTGCGCCGGTAGCGTGCCGATCAGGAACACAAAGTAAGCAGCGAGCAGCAGCGTGATGAAAGTACGGCGCTTCATCGCACCGCCGCTGCGCTGGAAAATGTTGCATCGACCTTGACCATGCCGGGCTGCGCCGCTTCTGCCAGAGAAATCAGCGTGGCCTCATCGACACGCACTGCACTTTGACTCTGTAGACGTTTGAGTTCGTCGATCCAGGTGCTATAGGCGGTGGCGGCGATAAGCAGCTTGAAACGCTGATTGCCGAGCGCGCTTACGCTAAGCTCGCTGCCGCTAAAGGCTGCGCGCAAAGCCTGCGCATCAAGCGCGCGTGTGGTGATGGCGACCGGTGGCGCGGAGCGCACCAGTTTGATCTCCTCCGCCTGACGCTGCATGTCGGCGAGACGCGCGCGCAGTTGTGGCAGGCGCGTGGCAAGTTGCGTTCGTTCGCGCTCGAGGGGAAACCACACGTAGGCAAAAAGCAGTGCGACGATAGCCACGCCAGCGCCGCCCGCTATGATTTGTTTTTGGCGCCGCTCCAGGCTGTGCCAGCGCTGCGCCCACGCTGCGGGGAATAGTTTTTTTAGCGACAAAGTCATGGCAGCGCTCATGTGGTGTTCAGTCCCCCGCCTCAAAGCGCAAGCGCGCGATGACTTTTTCGCCGTGCTTGTCGATAGAGCCGATCTGCGCACCTGCCCCGGACAGGCGCGCCTTGAGAGGCTCAAGCGTTTGTGCGTTAAGCGCCTCGACATCGAGTGTGAGCCGCGTTCCGTCCCAGTGTGCGCCGCGCGTCTTTAGCTCGCTGTCGCCTTCGATGAGTGTGGCGGCGCGCGCCAGTTGCGCGAGGAAGGCGTTGTCTTGCGCGATGCCGCGTTCGCGTTTCAGGGTTTCCAGGTTGCGGCGCATTTGCAATGCGGGATCGACGATTGCGCGCGCATCGGGAAATGCGCTCTTAAAAACGCCGACCATTGCCGATTCCAAAGTGCGCCTTTCATGATCGAGGCGCCACCAGTCGAGTGCCGAAAATACCAAATGCAAACCCAGCATGACCGCGGCAATAATGAGCGCCGGGCGCAGCAGGCTTAGACGTTCGTTCCAGTTCCCTCGCCGGGCAAACGCGCCGCTAAGAAAATCGATACGTTGTCCAGACTTTTCCAACAAGCGACTGATACGCTGGTGGGCGGGCAACGCAGCGCGCGCCTCTATTGCGACGCCTAGCGCTTCACCCCACAACGCGCTATCGAGTGCGACGTGCGAGGTATCCACAGACTCCACGCGCACTAATCGCGGCGCTTGCGCGTGTTGCGCACTTTCCTTGAGCGCCAGGCGTAACGCCAGCGGCGGCTCGCGCTCCGCGCTATAGTCGAAAGCGACGGCAAAGCCATCGTCGCGCACCAGAAAGCCTTCTTTTTCGCGCAGCGAGACGCTCCATTCACCCGCGTCGCAGCGCGTCAATTCACTTTCGGGAATCACCATCTCGGGAACGATTGCGTGCGCGCCCAAAGTATTGAGCAAGGCGCGCAGCCAGGATTTGTCGACCACCGCGACCACGCTTTCCTTGCCGCGCTTCACGGGAGAGACCACGGCGTGTATCGACGCCGGATCGCTCATCAATTTATCTTCCACGGCAAAAGGCAGCAGCGTGGCAAGGCGTGCAGCCGACACCGGCGGCAGTACGAGTTCGGTGAACAGCACGCGCGCTGCGGGAATCACCACCCAGGCGCGCTGCGCGCGCGGTATGTCGCTGATGCCTGATGTGCCGCTGCGCAGCAGGCTGCCCGCTGCGTCGCTCAGTATCCACGCGCAAGGCGTATCGGCCTTGAGGGCATCGGCGTCGGCCGGAATAAAAATAGTAATAATCACAGGGCGGAAAGTTTCACAAAGCGTATTTCAGAAAGCTGCCGTCCAGATTATAACGGGCCACTTGTTTTCAATGCGCTGAATAAGCGCCTGGGTGCGAATCTGCACCGTGCCGCTGCTGACTGCGATTTGCGCGGTGAAGAAGCTGCTTTTTGCATCGACTTCCTGATCGAGAAGTTGCGGCGCGGCCTTAGGATAGCGCGCCTTGATGTCGGTAAGATCCTTGAAGGGTCTGGTGAGACGTTCCTTGACCAGGGCTTGCTGTTCGCTGTCAGAAAGTTCCGGCATGACGGCCTTGACCACCTCGATAGGCGCCGTGTTGAGATTGATGCGAGTGATAGGCGCTAGCGCAGAGACAAAGGGCCGCAGCTTGGCGAGCGTTTTTGCGTCAAACCCCTGCACGTAGGCAAGTTCATCTACCATCACCAGCGCGTGGTTGGCGGCGCGATAGGGGGCAGGGCGCGCCAGATATGTTTGATCCTCAGCGCCGCCGGGTGAAGAAACATCGCTGTCAGCATCGATCCAGTCCACCACGGCGTACGCCAGATCGGGCGGCAGTGAAAGCGCTTCCAGCAGGCGGCGAAATAGTTGCACACTAGGTTCATCGACTTTGCCGTTGCGCACCAGATTATTCAAATTGAAGCGTCCCTGTGCGTCACTCAGCGTGCCCGAAACCACGGCGTTTTCGACAGGCAGCGCAGCAATGCCAGCCGCCCACGGTTCACTTAAATGATCGCCGGTTTTTTGTTGCGCATCGTGCCGCGCATCCTCCTGCAAAATGCCGCATGCCCAATACAAGGCGGTATCGCTGTAGGCGCTCGCCTGGGCTCTTGCCACTCCGGCTGCGGTGCGCGTCAACGCCTGCGATTGCTGCGCCAGCAAGGCGCTGGCGATGATGGCTACCAAGGCGACGACGAGCAACGCGGTAATGATGGCCGCGCCGCGCTGCCCGCGCCTTGCCGTCACAACGCGCCCCGCACGAACAGGCGCGTAAAAATGCGTAGGGCGGACTTGTCCGCCACACCTCTGCTGCCTCGATGCAAACTTCAAAGTCCACCCCGCATCGCAAACAAGCGCGTAATGGTTTCGCCCGAATTCAGTGTGACGCTCATTTCCACCAGCGCAGGCGCGACTTCATTTGCTGGGCTGCCGCTTTGGTTGTCAACCACCGGCCAGCGCGCTTGCCAGTTACCTCGCGCATCGAGCAAGCGCAGTTTGAAATCGCTGACATTGGGCAGCACCGTAAAGACTTGCGGCGTGGCGCGCGGCGCGGCGTCGAGATGTGACCACAACAACATTTCCACACGCCCATCACGCAGCCGGTAACCGACACGCTGCGGCGCAAGCAGGGTTCCCTCGGCCTGCGCATAGCCCGCACGTGTCAAGCTTAACGTGCTCTCCGCCAGATTATCGGGGTTGACGCTGATCGGCGCGGCGACAAGATCATCGGCGCTGCGCACCGGGCGATTCAGCAGGCTTTGCAGGTCCGACTCGACGCGCGTAAAAAATATTGCGCAGTTGCGCCATTTCTCGGTTTCACTGTTAAGTTGTGTGCGGCTGTCGAGCAGCACAGCCAGCGCACGATACGACATCACCGCCATGATGGCGAATATGGCTAACGCCACCAGAATTTCGATCAATGTAAAACCGGTCGAAAGACGCGCCGGGCAATGCAATTTTCTAACCGTCATTGCGTCACCTGCACGACATAGCCCGTAAGCTGCGCCAAGGCATGCGCGCTGTCTTCCGCACTGGTGACACGGATGTCAACTTTACGAAACGCCGGGTTGGGCGTGGCGTTGACGTTGTGCTGCCAGGCGAATTTCACGCCGCCATAGTCCAGGTTGCCGTTGCTGATGCCGGTGTCGGGAAAGGCGCGTCGCGCCGTCAGTTCCGCCAACTGGTTCTGCGCAACCCAGGTAGAAAGCAAGTGCAGCTTGGTCTGCTGCGCACTATCGGTGGTGAGATGCAGCGTGCGCATTGCGGCGGCCAGCGCGATGGCAAGAATCGCCAGCGCCACCAATACCTCCACCAGCGTAAACGCACACGCGCGGTAACGCAGGCTCATCGCGATTCTTCTAGCGCAAATTGCACGCGCACATTGCCCAACGCGTCGCCAATCACCGCGCTGGGGATGCCGCGATAAGAAAGGTGCAGCTCAAACGGCACGCCCACGCCATCGGGAAGGAAGGTCACCAGCGCGTTGTTCGCCACCTGCGCCGCGCCTATGGAAAGCGAGGTCACGGCGAGCTGTGGCGCAATCGATACTGCGGGCTGCGCCGTGCTATCCGGCTGCCAGGCATTCATGTCATCACGCCGCCATTGCAGCACGCGCGCATCCTCAACACTGACAGCGGTCGCCGTGCCGCCGAACACCGCCGCATCGCGCGCCTGCTCCAGTGCAAGCGCAATACGCCCGGTTTCACGTCGCGCCGCCTGCTGCTCGTCAGGAAAGAAGTTGGCCGCAGCCAGCGCCAGCACTATGCCCGCAATAACAGTCACCACCAGAATCTCAATCAGGGTATAGCCGGTAGCCCGGGTTGGGCAGCAGTTGTTCCCGCATGGCTCAGCTCTACCGCTTGCGGGAGAGACTACACTCGCACGTTGTCCGCCCGGATTGAGCCCTTGAACCGGAGCACAGCATGAAAAAAAATACGTCCCCTCTCCCCGTTTTTTGGGGAGAGGGTCAGGGTGAGGGGTGGTTGAGTGTTGAAGGTTCCTAAGCATAAGGTTCATGGTGAGTGTCTTGCTGTTGCCAATTTATTGCTCATCTAAATCTCCAAGCTAGCACCATTAAAATCCCGTCATAGTACTGCCCCGTCTCAACGTAACTATAGCCGTTCGGAATCAGTGTAACCTTTTGCGCAGCCGATGATTTGGCAAGGGCGCCATTACATCTTCAACGGCGTGCATTGACGCGTCGTGAGGCTGATGCCGTTTGACTGAGTGTAAACCATAGATTACACTTTGCGCATGGTAAAGATACTCCGCACTGCCGTATTTGATAAGTGGCTGGATAGTCTGAAAGACCGGCTGGCGAAGTCTAGCGTTCAGGCGCGTATTGACCGCCTGGCAAAGGGCAGCGCGGGCGATGTCAAGCCGGTGGGTGAAGGCGTGAGTGAAATGCGCATCCACGTTGGGGCAGGCTATCGAGTGTATTTTACCCGCGTGGGCACGACGATAGTTTTGTTGTTATGCGGTGGCGATAAAAGTAGCCAAGACCGCGATATTGCGCGGGCAATTGAAATCGCCCGCATTCTAAAGGAGTAAACATGATCAAAAAATCTACCATTAAAAAGCTGGGTATCGCCCCATATGATTCAGCCGAATATCTCAAGACTGAAGAAGACGTGGCAGCCTACCTTGAAGCATGCATCGAAGAAGCGGGCGATGATCCACTTTTTATTGCCCAGGCACTCGGCACTATCGCGCGCGCCAAAGGCATGACGCAGCTTGCCCGCGAGACCGGCCTGGCGCGTGAGAGCCTCTACAAAGCACTGTCCGCCGAAGGCAACCCGGAATTCGCCACCATTTGGAAAGTGATCCGTGCACTGGGTATTCGCTTGCATGCGCGGGCGGCGTAATCAATCGGTGGTCTGCGAGATATTAAGCGGCAAGCGTGAGATCAACGTGCGGTAAGATCACTGTTTGTCTCTTAAGCCAAGACCATCTTACATGGGAGAAGCTTGCCACAAGACCGTTAAAAGACTATATTCGGTCTCTATCTCACCCAAGGAAGATCATGCGCTCAACCAACATCAAACCCATCAGTTATCTCAAGGCCAATGCCGCTGAGGTGCTTAAACGTTTAGCCGAACAACGCGAGCCTTTCCTGATCACACAGAACGGGGAAGCCAGGGCAGTCATGCAGGACATCGCTTCCTATGAAAGCACGCAGGAAACGCTGGCGCTCTTGAAAATACTGGCATTGGGGAATCGCGAGATCGAAGAAGGCAAGGTCAAGCCCATTGCAGAGGTGGCGCGTCGCCTTCGAGCCAGGCAGGCCACGGCAAAATGAGCTACAAGGTTTTGCTCACGCATAGCGCAGAACGTGACCTCGAAGAAATATACGATTACATCGCCGAAAACGATACGCAAGGCAACGCAGCCCACGTGCTGAAAAAACTAATGGAAGTGGTCCAAACCTTGGCTGCTTTCCCGGAACGCGGCTCTTATCCAAAAGAGCTGCTCCTGCTGGGCATGCGCGAATATCGTCAGGCGCACTTCAAGCCCTACCGGATCATCTATCGAGTGATAGGAAAACAAGTGTTCATCTACATGATTGCAGACGGCAAGCGCGACAGGCAGACACTGTTGTCGCGCAGAATGCTTGACATATAGCAGGTTACCAGCAACCGACGCGCGTCCCGCTGGATAGACCCAGGTTAACCCTAAATCAAACCCGAGACCAGTTTGGATATTCGGGTGGTTTATACGTAGGCGCAATTACCGCATCTCCGCCATTCGTTTCAGATAACAGATGACAAAAGTGGCGCATGGTGCGCAAGCGCACCCTACCGCTCGCTAATTCCACGACCCAATATCAGCATTGTTCCCTTCCCCGCCTGGCGCGCCGTCGGCGGCATAGCTGAAAATGTCGATCTCGCCGTGCACGCCGGGGTTGAGGTACTGGTAATCATTTTTCCACGGGTCTTTCGGCAGGCGCTCCAGATAGCCGCCGGTCTTCCAGTTTGGAGGCAGTGGTGCAGTGGTGGGCTTTGCGACCAGCGCTTGCAAGCCTTGATCGGTAGAAGGGTAGATCTGATTATCGAGACGGTAAAGTTTCAGCGCCTGCATGAGCGTAGCGATGTCTTGCTTGGCTGCGATAACTCGCGCGTCATCCGGACGGTTGAGAATTTTGGGCACGACGAGCGCCGCGAGGATGCCGAGAATTACGACGACGACCATGACCTCGATAAGCGTAAAACCACGCGCTTTGTGTGATTGTTGAGAGGGTGTATTCATAAAGTCGAGATAGGCCATTCGGATGGGACAGCATTCATTGGAGCGGGCTCGCCCGCGAGTTAATTCCATTTCAATTCATTCATGCACTGAAAATGGACTCAGATATGAAAGTTGTAATGAGGAATGAGGAAATCCGTCGTCCCAGCGAAGGCTGGGACCCAGCCCCACCACCAACACTTTGAAAAAAATCAGATCGTGTATTGGACTGGGTCCCAGCCTCCGCTGGGACGACGAATATTTGCGATTTCGAGATAGCCATTTTAATTAGATAAAAATTGAGATTAGGAAAATTTCGTTAACGCACCAACTGATTGAGTTCAAGAATCGGCAGCAAAATCGCCAGCACAATGATGAGCACTACCACACCCATGCCTAGAATCAACAGCGGCTCAGCGAGCGTGGCGAAGGCGGTGACGCGCAGTGTCACCTCATTTTGCTGCTGACGCGCGGCGCTGCCGAGGGTTTCGGGCAAGCGCCCGCTCGCCTCGCCGCTGGCGATGAGATGCACCATTACCGGCGGAAACAGGCGGCTGGCGCCGAGCGCACGCGACAGGCTGGCGCCTTCCTGCACGGCGCGCGTGGCGCGCTCCAGCGCTTCGCGCATCGGCAGGTTGGTGAGTACGCCAGATGATGCCGCCAGCGCCGTGACTACCGGCACGCCGCTGCCGACCAGTATCGACAAGGTGCTGGCCAATTGCGCCGCGTTGCGCGAGCGCGCCATGCGTCCAACGATAGGGGTTGTCAGCAGCACATTATCGCAACGCCGCTGTGTGTTGATATTTTTGAGCGCGCGCCGCGCCAGCCACAACGCGATGGCCCCGCTGATCAGCCAGTAGATGCCGGTGATCTGAACAAAGCTTGAGAAACCCAGCAGCATGCGCGTAAGCAACGGCAGCGTCTGGTTGGTGTTCTGGAATACGCCGACCACTTGCGGCACCACATAGGTGAGCAGGGCGATAACCACTATGATTGAAACTGTCAGCACGATGGCCGGATAAATCAGCGCCAACTGTAGCTTCTGTTTGAGCGCTTGCCGCTCCTCAACATAATCGGCCAGCTTGAGCAACACATCGGCCAGTTTGCCCGATGATTCGCCCGCGTTGACCAGCGTGCGATACAGCGCGGAGAACACGCGCGGGTAGCGTCCCATGGCGGCGGCGAGTGATTTGCCCGCCAGCACGTCGCCGCGCAGTCCGGCGAGGATTTGTTTCTCCTGCTGCTTGTCGGCCTGTTCGATCAGCGCGGTAAGCGTGCCATCGACGGTGAGGCCGGCGGCGAGCAGCGTCGCCAGTTGGCGCGTGATGTTGGTGAGGTCAGTGGTGGAAAGACGCGCCGCGCGTTGTGGCGCTGCGGGATCGTTGGCGGCGTCGAGTTGCGTGACTTCGAGCGGAAACAAGCCTTGCTCGCGCAGTTGCGCGCGCGCCTGGCGCGGGCTGTCAACTTCCAGGACGCCGCGCGTTTCGCGCCCGCCTGCGTCAACGGCTTTGTAGTGGTAGCCGGGCATTAAACCTCATCCGCATCAGTCACGCGCCACACGCAACACCTCTTCCAGCGAGGTGACGCCTTCGCCCACCCAGCGCAGACCGTCTTCGCGCAAGGTCGCCATACCTTTGCTTTGCGCGGCGAGTGCAATGTCGCGCTCGGAGGCGACATCGTGGATCAGTTTGCGCAGGGCTTCATCGATGGTGAGCAGTTCGTAAATGCCGGTGCGGCCCTTGAAGCCGCTCCAGCCGCAGGCTGCGCAGCCTGCCGGTGCGAAGATGCTCTGCGGGGCATTTTTTGCACCGCTGCGCGACGCAGCCAGAACTTCGCGCTCCGATTCATCGGGCGCATGCGGCGCACGGCAGGCGGGACAAAGTTTGCGCACCAGGCGCTGCGCCAATACGCCGATCAAGGTCGAAGACAATAGATAGGGTTCAATGCCCATGTCGATGAGGCGCGTCACCGCCCCGGCGGCGGAATTGGTGTGCAGGGTGGCGAGCACCAGATGGCCAGTGAGGCTCGCCTGCACCGCGATCTGAGCGGTTTCGAGGTCGCGGATTTCGCCGATCATGATGACATCGGGGTCCTGGCGCAGGATGGCGCGCAGCGCGCGCGCGAAGCTCATGTCGATGCGCGTGTTGACCTGGGTTTGACCGATGCCGTCGAGGTCGTATTCGATCGGGTCTTCCACCGTCATCATGTTGCGCGCGCGGTGGTCAAGGCGCGACAGCGCGGCGTAAAGCGTGGTGGTTTTACCCGAGCCGGTCGGGCCGGTAACGAGCAAAATGCCGTGCGGCGCGTGTATCAGTTGATCCAGCCGCCCGAGCGTGACGCCATCCATGCCCAGGCCGTCGAGCGACAGCCGTCCGGCCTGCTTGTCGAGCAGGCGCAAGACAACGCGCTCGCCGTGCCCGGTGGGCAGCGTGGAAACGCGTACATCGACCGGGTGGCCGGCCACGCGCAAGGTGATGCGGCCATCCTGCGGCAGGCGTTTTTCGGCAATGTCGAGATGCGCCATGACTTTCACGCGCGATACCAGCGAAGCGTGCAGGCTGCGCTTGGGCTCGACCACATCGCGCAGCACGCCGTCAACGCGATAGCGCACCAGCGAGCGGCGTTCAAAGGCTTCGAGGTGGATATCGGAAGCGCCTTCACGCACCGCCTGGGTGAGCAGGGCGTTGATGAGCTTGATAATGGGCGCATCGTTTTCCGCTTCGAGCAGATCGGTGACTTCGGTGAGGGTCTCGGTCAGTTGTTGCAGATTGACATCCTGACCGATGTCTTCGATGAGCTGCTCGGTCGCGCCATCGTCGCTAGAATAGGCGGCGGCCAGACGCGCGCCAAATTCCTGCGCCGAGAGCATCACCATTTTCAATGGCTTGCCCGCCATGCGGCGCACTTCGGCCAGCGTGGATGATTCGGGGTCGGGACGCAGCCACACCTCTATCTCACCATTCAATTCGCGCGCCGCGATCACGCCTTTGGCGCGCGCGAAGTGATAAGGCAGCAGACGGACTACACGCGGGTCGAGATTCACGGGGGGTTGCGCGCCGGAGAGATCCATTTATTTAGCGTCTGCGGGCGGAGGAACGGGAGTATTGAAATTGCCGACTGGCAGTTGCGGCCCGCCACGCGGCGGCAGCAGCGAATCATTTTTTTCCAGCGCCTTGCCTTGTTCGTTGCGGATGTAGTCGTAGCGCTCGCCGGTCAACTGGTTGGCGGCTTTGCCGTCGCGCAGCACATAGGGCCGCAGGAACACCATAAGGTTGGTTTTTTCGCGGCTGCGGTTTTGGTACTTGAACAGGCCGCCGATCAAGGGAATATCACCCAGCAGCGGCACCTTGCTGTCGTTGTTCTTGGTGTCGTCGGAAATGAGACCGCCGATGACCACGATCTGGCCGTCATCCACCAGCACGGTATTTTCAATGGAGCGCTTGTTGGTGATGAGATCGGCCGAGCGCACGTTGGTAGTGGTCGGCACCACGCTCGACATTTCCTGATAAACCTTAAGTTTCACCGCACCGCCTTCGGCCACCTGCGGCGTTACCTTGAGCGTCAGCCCGATGTCGCGGCGCTCTATGGTCTGGAACGGGTTGGTGGAAGCGTTGCTGGTTTGCGTGTAGCTGCCGGTGACGAAGGGCACGTTCTGGCCGACCACAATCTTGGCTTCTTCGTTATCGAGTGTGAGGATATTGGGGGTTGAAAGGACGTTGTTGCGCTGGTCCGCTTCGAGCGCGCGCGCCAGCGCGGCTAGGTTGAGCACTTCACCCACGCCGGGAATGTTGATGCGGCCACGCACGATGCCGATGTTCAGGCCCTGGCCTGCGGTGCCGACGTTCTGCGCAATACCCACAATGTTTTGCCCGATACCGCCGAAGTTTGTGCCGCCTATGGCGTTAGTACCGCTCTGGTTGATGCCGGTAAGGTCCTGCCACTGGATGCCAAACTCGGTTGATACCGTAGTGCTCACCTCGACGATGAGCGCTTCGACAAGCACTTGCGCGCGGCGCGCATCGAGTTTGTCGATCACCGCGCGCAGCGAGTTGTAAACGTGATCCGGGGCGATGATGACCAGCGAGTTGGTGGCAGGGTAAGCCTGTATGGTGCTGGTCGGCGCCGTTGCTGTGGTAGAGGCGGCAGCAGAAGCGGTAGCGCCTGCGACGCTGGGCTGCGTCGTGGTTTTACCCGCATCGCCCACCAGCAGCGCGCGCAGCGTATCGGCCAGCTTGCCCGCCTCGGCGTTGCGCAGGTACACCACGTTGATATTGCCATTGGATGCGGTGGGTATATCCATGCCCGCCACCAGCGACTTGGCGCGCGTCAGCAAAGCCGGACTGTCGGCGCGCAACAGCAGGCTGTTGGTGCGCGCATCGACGCCGACAACCAGTTTGGGCGGCGTGCCCGGCAATTGCGGATTGACGGCGGCCTCGGGCATGACGCGCCCCAGCAGATTGCCCACATCCACCGCAGAGGCATGTTGCAGACGCATCGTCTGCACCTCGGCGCTGCCGGGGATGTCGATGGAGGCGATGATGCGCGCGATGCGCCGCACGTTCTCAGCGTAATCGGTGATGACCAGAGTGTTGTTGCCCGGATAGGCAGCGATGAAATTGTTGGGGCTAACCAGCGGGCGCAAAATGCCGACCAGTTGCGCCGCCGATTCGTTTTGCAGCGCGAAAACCTGAGTCACGATACGGTCGCCGCTGATGGCGGCAGTTTTATCCGTGCTGCCTCCGGTCGTCTTGGCGTCGGCCTCGGGAATGATTTTTACAAAACCATTGCCTTCGACCGCAGCGTAGCCATGAACGCGCAATGCGGCGAGCAGAATCTGGTAAGCCAAATCTCTGGATACCGGCTTGTCGGACACGATATTCATGTTGCCGGTGACACGCGGATCGAAAATAAAATTCTTACCCATCGCTCCGCCGATGGCTTTCACCACCGAGGGAATGTCAGCATTGACGAAGTTGAGCGTGACGCTGTCTTCAGCCGCCAAAGAGGGCAAAGGGATGATGGCGAAGAAAGTCACGAGACATGCCGCGACCAGGGCGCCTAACCTTTGATGGGGAATTGCGAGGAGAGTATTTTTCACGTTGCCTTGTTGTTGCGGAAAATTGTCAATGGTAACGCAAACACCCTGGGGGCGCTCGCTGTGGCATATCGAGACCGGATCAGTTCATGGTTTGGGCGGCTGCTGCGGTGTCAACACTTCCGCCGCAAGTGTCCAGCGCAAGGGCGACGCGTCGTTCGCGACGCGCAACCACACGCGCACGTACTGGCCTTTTTGCACGACGCCCTCTTGCGCTTGCCAAATGTAGTTGCCTACAGCGTAGGCGAAGTCATTGGCGCGTGATGCGCCCTGTAGTTTCACCGTCCACGACCATTGTCCTTGCTGCGATTTCAAAAAGTTGCCAATCGCTTCCGCGCCATCGATGGGGAACTGGCCCTCGCGTAGCAGTCGCGTGCGCGGCGTAATGACTGCCTTGTAGGCAGAACTTCCCGCAGCGATGAATTGTTGTTCTGCATTGTTAGCAAGTGCATCAGTTCTGGCTTTGTTCGCTTTGAGGTCGAGCGCCTCCAGCGGCGTGCTCGGCAAGCTATCCGGCGTGGCGCCAGGGTCGTGTGCGATGCCGTGGTCGATGAACACTTTCCACTTGCCATCGCTTTGTTTTTGCCAGACTGAAAAGAATTCGCCGTGTACAGCGGGCGCAGGGGGATTTTTTTTGCTGCGCGACAACCAAGGGCCGGTGGAGAAACCCAGGTCACCCGAAGCAGCAAGCACAGTGCGTTGCGATTTCCAGTTGAGGACGATAGCCGGGTCAGGATGCGTTTTTAGCCAGGTTATGGCGTCCACCGGCTCGGGCCGCAGCAGCCAGGATTGATCGGCAAAGAACTCCAGGAAGGCGGCGCGCATACCGTGCTTTACAGAGTAAGCCGCAAACTTGCTTTCTTCGGCGGCGAGGTCTTTGGCAGTAAATTTCGCAGCCGACGCGGTAGCAGAAGCAAATATCGCCAGCAAAAGACAAAAGCCGCCAACCAATTGGCGCGTTGCAGACAGTTTCGATTCTCGCCCGGCGCCCATCATTGCTGTATCTGATAGGTCAACATCATAGGCGCACCGGCGCGCACCACCTCGGCGCGAATCTGTGTCAAGGCGCCAAATTGCTGGTAAATACGCGCCAGATCGCCGGGGGAATTGACCGGCTGGCCGTTGACGTTCCGGATGATGTCGCCTTCTTTCATGCCCAGCTTGCCCGCCAGGCTGCCGCTGGGCGCCTGCTCGATACGCACGCCGCCATTGGGATGCACGCCGATACGTCCCAGAAAATTCATCTGCCGCGGATCTTGCAACACGCTATTCAGTTCGTTGCGCGACAGGCTATAGCTGTTGCTTCCCGCACTTGCAACGTTGAGGCGAAAACCGCTGATGGCGGGCGCGCCTCGCTGTGATGGCGAAGCGGCGCTGCGCCGCTCAAGATCGACGCGTTCGTGTACCCCGGCTTTGGAAATGACGATGTGATCGGGATGCACGCTGGCAAGCGTCACGCCAGGCTGTATTTCCTCACCGACGCGCAGTGCAATGTCATTTTTTGCGCCGCGATTGACTACCGCTGCGGAGAGGGTTTTTCCGTCGATGGCGTAGACGCCCTTGAGGCGTATGTCTGTTGTGGCCGCGGGCGTGGGGCTGGCGCTGGCTTGCGGCGCCGCGCCAAACAGGCTGCGTGCGGCATCGAGGTCAGGCGTCGCGCTCACGGGTGTGGCGAGTGTTACGCGCTCTGGCGCGAGGAAATGCCAGGTCCACCCTGCCAGTTGCCAGGCGAGCAGTAGCAGCAAGGCCACGCTCAACGCGCTGGCCAGCGCATTCAAAAGGCGCTGCGGTGGGGCGAGTAAAGGGGCTTGGGCAGTCATAGACAAAGTTTACCAGTGCCTGGGGGGCGCGGACAAATTGAACCGTGGGTAGGGTGCGCTTGCGCACCATGACCAATG
>JAYWAM010000220.1:0-13292 GCA_043782425.1 Betaproteobacteria bacterium | reverse complement strand
CCCCCCCCTCACCCCGACCCTCTCCCCCGTTCCGGTGGAGAGGGAGAAAACTCCCTCTCCCGCTTGGGCGGGAGAGGGCTGGGGTGAGGGTGGGGTTGTCGCGCAATAGGGAATTCCCAATAAAGGGGATGTGGTCTATTTGTGTATGAGAATATATTGGCCTCGGTACGCAACATTTCTAGCATTCTTGACACGATTTCGACATCTTAGCGGTTCAACAATATAAGGTTCAACCAGAGGAGTACGCCATGATCAAGTTATATCAGTTTACCCCGGCTTTCGGCTTGCCCAACGCCAGTCCATTTTGTATGAAGCTGGAAACTTATCTGCGCATGGCGGGGCTGCCTTACGAGGCGCCTGCCAACGCCAATATGATGAAGTCGCCCAAGGGGAAAATGCCTTACATCGTGGATGGCGACAAGACTCTGGGAGATTCCAGCCTCATCATTGCATACCTCAAGGCGACTTACGGTGATCCGCTCGACGCGCCCTTATCGCCTGCGGAGCGCGCGGTGAGCCTCGCGTTTCACCGCTTGCTCGAAGAAAATCTTTACTGGGCTGTGGTTTACAGCCGCTGGATAGATGAGAGGGGATGGCCGCATGCCAAGGCGGCTTTCTTTGGCGCACTACCCATACCGCTGAAATGGCTGGTTCCGGTCATGGCGCGGCGCGGGCTGAAGAAGGAATTGTGGGGTCACGGTATAGGCCGCCACAGTCGCGATGAAATCTATGCCATTGGCTGCACTGATTTGACCGCGCTGGCGGATTTTCTCGGGGACAAGGCATTTTTCATGGGCGCACAAGCCACCTCACTCGACGCCTCGGCCTACGGCTTGCTCGCCAATATTCTATGGACGCCGAATGATTCGCCGCTCAAACAGCATGCGCTGAAATACCCCAACCTTGAGGCTTTTTGCCGACGCATGAAGGCGAAATATTATCCCGAAACGTAACTACTCAGCAGCTAAAAAATAGAACGCAGATGACGCCGATAATTATGATTAAATAAGATTTTTCTTGTTTGATTTCTGAGTATTTATCGTTATCTGCGCTCATCATATTCATCAGTGTCATCTGCGTTCCATTGTATTTGATGGCTGAGCAGTTATCCCGAAACTAGGCAGCAAGGTCCGCAATTGTTTTCGCCAGCGCCTCGACTGCCTGACTCATGCGCCGGTAGTCGAGCTTTTCTGGCGTATCGGTCGGCCGGTGGTAATGTGAGTAGCGCATGAACGAGGTATCGGTGACCATGACAGCAGGATAGCCAAATGCCCAGAACCATTGCTGATCGGAATAATCAATGCCTGGAATAAACGCCGGTGCGCTGACACCTTCGGACGCGATGGATGCGTGGCGGCGAAAGCGTTCAACAACCCGCCGCGTCAGATTGCGCGAAGCGATATTGCCCACGAAGCCAATGAAGTTGCCACGATCTGGAAAGGCAAGCGAGAGCGGAAAAGGATATCGCTGGCAGCCCGGCTCATCGCAGTAATAGCCGAGCATTTCCAGGGATAGCATGGCCTCCACCGCACGGCGCTCGCGCACCAGCATGTCGGCATAGCGATAACTGCCCATAAATTGCGTGCGAAAGTACGGCGGTTCTTCATTGCTAAAAAACACCAGCCGAATTTCCTTGCTACGCAGCGCATTGCTGCTTTTCAGCTCGCGCGCAATCTCCAGCAGGCCCGCAACACCGGAAGCATTGTCGTCCGCCCCAGGGGTGCCCGGCGCACTATCGTAATGCGCGCCCACCACCACGAGCGGCGCATCCGTCAGCTCTGCGGGGACAGTCGCGACCAGATTGCGCACCCGCACCCCCGCAGTATCGAACCACTGCGATGTCACTTCATAGCCGTAGCGCTTGAGCTCATTTTCAATGTAAGCCGCAGCGCGATCAAGCGTGTCCGCATGCCTCACATTGCGTTCGTACGCCAGGGCTTTGACATGCGATTCAAGCCGCTCCGCAAGCGCTTTGTCGCTGAGGTTATTTTGCGCAGGCGTGGGAGTGCCGGGCATTGCGCTCATCCACATGACTGCCGTCACGACAAGCAATGTGAGGATCAGGAGCATTGCGAGAATGGAGAGAGTCAGGTTTTTTAGGAATGGGGCGAGATTCATAGTTGGCGGGTGTGATGGATGGCGGATTAGAAGAGCCAGTTTGAATCGCGCCCCTGTAAACGTCAATCGTCAGTCGTCAGCCGCCGCAATGCTAAAATTGCGGCTTTGCAACATTTCCCCGGCGCCTCCTGATGATCGTTACTTCCGGCATTACCATCCAGTTCGGCGCGAAACCGCTGTTCGAAAATGTTTCGGTCAAATTTGGTGAAGGCAATCGCTATGGCTTGATCGGTGCCAACGGCTGCGGCAAATCGACTTTCATGAAAATCCTCGGCGGCGAGCTGGAACAATCGGCGGGCGAAGTCGCCATAGATAAAAACGAACGTCTGGGCAAACTGCGCCAGGATCAGTTTGCTTTTGAAAACGAGCGCGTGCTCAATGTGGTGATGATGGGCCACGAAGAGTTGTGGGACGCCATCAGCGAGCGCGATGCGATATACGCCAACCCCGACGCCACTGAAGAGGAGTACCTGCGCGCCGCCGATCTCGAAGCTACCGTGGCCGAATACGACGGCTACTCCGCCGAGGCGCGCGCCGGTGAGTTGTTGCTGGGTCTGGGCCTGCCGACCAGCCTGCATAACGGGCCGATGAGCGCGGTGGCGCCGGGCTTCAAGTTGCGTGTGTTGCTGGCGCAAGCGTTGTTCTCCGATCCAGACATTCTGCTGCTCGACGAGCCGACCAATAACCTCGACATCAACACCATACGCTGGCTGGAAGACGTGCTCAACGCGCGCCAGTCCACGATGATTATTATTTCCCACGACCGCCACTTCCTGAATTCGGTGTGCACCCACATGGCGGATCTGGATTACGGCGAAATCCGCATCTATCCGGGCAGCTATGACGACTACATGCTTGCCTCCGCGCAAGCACGCGCGCGGCTGCTTTCGGACAATGCCAAGTCGAAGGAACGCATCGCCGACTTGCAGGATTTTGTGCGGCGTTTCTCGGCCAACAAATCCAAGGCGCGCCAGGCCACCAGCCGCCAGAAAAAGATCGAGAAAATCAAGGCCGAAGCCGTCGAGGTGCGGCCTTCTTCACGCCAGTATCCGTGGATCCGCTTTGAAGTCGATGCTAAGGACAAACTACATCGCAATGCGCTAGAGGTGCAGAGCCTGAGCAAAGGTTTTCCCGGCATGTTGAAGCCGCTGTTCAGCGGCCTAAATTTGATGGTCGAGGCCGGAGAAAAAATCGCCATCATCGGCCCCAACGGTATCGGCAAAACCACTTTGCTGCGCTGTATGGCGGGCGCTTCCCTGGGCGGGCTCGAGTCAGATGCCGGAAAAATCAAGTGGGCGGAGAAAGCCCGGCCCGGTTACTTCGCCCAGGATCACGCCGCCGATTTTGATAAGGACATGACGTTGTTCGACTGGATGGACTACTGGCGCAGCGCAGCCGACGACGAACAGCTTATCCGCGCCACGCTGGGCCGCCTGTTGTTCTCCGGCGATGACACCAAAAAAAGCGTAAAAGTGATTTCCGGCGGCGAGCAAGGCCGCATGCTGTTTGGCAAGCTCATCCTGCAAAAGCCCAACGTGATGCTGATGGATGAGCCCACCAATCATATGGACATGGAATCGATCGAGTCGCTCAACACCGCGCTGGAGAAATACCAGGGCACGCTGATTTTTGTATCGCACGACCGCGAATTTGTCGGCTCGCTGGCGTCGCGCATTATCGAGATCACGCCAGAAGGGGTGCGCGATTATCACGGCAGCTATGACGAGTATTTGCACAGCCAGGGCATAGAGGTTTAAGCAGGCATTATGAATCTGTCGTTCGCGCAGACGCTTACCAGCACCACGCTGCTGCTCATCGCATCGAACGTGTTCATGACTTTCGCCTGGTACGGGCACTTGAAAAATCTCGGCGCCAAGCCGTGGATCATTGCCGCGCTGCTAAGCTGGGGCATTGCGCTGTTCGAGTATTTGTTGCAGGTGCCCGCCAACCGCATCGGCTTTAGCGTGATGAATCTGGCGCAGCTTAAAATTCTGCAAGAAGTGATTACGCTTGCGGTGTTCGTGCCGTTTGCGATTTTTTATATGGACCAGCCCCTCAAGTGGAACTACCTGTGGGCTGGACTGTGCCTGATGGGCGCGGTGTATTTTATTTTCAAGAATTAGGCCAACCGGGTAACAGCTATGCACCTCCACATCCTCGGTATCTGTGGCACTTTCATGGGTGGTATCGCCGCCATCGCCAAGCAAGCAGGCCATACTGTCAGCGGCTGTGACGCCAACGTTTATCCGCCCATGTCCGATCAGTTGCGCACGCTCGGCATTGAGCTGATTGAAGGTTATGACGCGCAGCAGATTGAGCTCAAGCCCGATGTGTTCGTCATCGGCAACGCCCTGGCGCGCGGCAATCCTCTGGTCGAAGCCATCCTCAATCGTGGCGAAGCCTACATTTCCGGCCCGGATTGGCTCAGACGCAATATCCTCAAGCAACGCTGGGTGCTCGCCGTTGCAGGCACGCACGGCAAAACTACAACCTCGGCCATCCTCGCCTGGATACTCGAATACGCCGGACTCAAACCTGGCTTTCTCATCGGCGGCGTGCCGAACAATTTCGGTGTCTCGGCGCGCCTCACCGATTCGGCGTTCTTCGTGGTCGAGGCCGATGAATACGACTCGGCGTTCTTCGACAAGCGTTCCAAGTTTGTTCACTACCGTCCGCGTACCGCCATCCTCAACAATCTCGAATACGATCATGCCGATATTTTTCCCGATGTCGAGGCCATCGAAACACAGTTTCACCACCTGGTGCGCACCATTCCCGGCAACGGACTGATCGTCGCCAACGGTGAAGATGCGCACATCGCTAAAGCCCTTGCACTAGGCTGCTGGACGCCGCTTGAGCGCTTCGGCGCCAGCCTGACCCAGGGCGGATGGAGCATAGGCGCCATCGACCGTAACGGCGGCTTCGTGGTGTCGCTCGACGGCGAGTTGCTGGGCACAGTGGCATGGAGCCTCAGCGGGACGCACAACCGCCTCAACGCCGTCGCCGCCATCGCCGCTGCACGCCATGCCGGTGTGCCGGTGAAAGTGAGCCTTGAAGCGCTGGCGAAATTCGACAACGTGAAACGCCGCATGGAAGTGCGCGGCACGGTCAACGGCATTACTGTCTACGACGATTTCGCGCACCACCCCACCGCCATCCGCGCCACCATCGCCGGACTGCGCGCCAAAATCAACGGCCAGGGCGACAGCAACGCGCGCATCATCGCCGTGCTTGAACCGCGCACCAACACCATGAAGCTGGGCGCCATGCGCGCGGCGCTGCCCAACAGTTTGCGTGAAGCCAATTTCACTTACTGCTACGCCAATAACCTCGGCTGGGATGCGGGAGAGGCGCTACAGCCGATCAGCGCGCGCGTCGCGGCTTTTTCCGACCTGGACGCCATGCTGCAAGCCATGCTGCTGACGCTGCGCCCTAGCGACCATGTGCTTATCATGAGCAACGGCAGCTTCGGTAATATTCATGGCCGCCTGCTCGAAAAATTGAAGGAGACCCACGGTGGCTGAGTATGCATTTCGTATCGTCAATGTATTCACTGTCGGCGCAGCACTCAGCGGCAATCCGCTCTGCGTGTTTGAGGATGCGCGCGGGCTGGACGACACCACACTGCAAGCGCTGGCGTTGCAGTTCAATCTTTCCGAAACCACTTTCATTCTCCCCTCGGAAAAAGCCAGCGCGCGGGTTCGTATTTTCACGCCCGCTTACGAGATGCCGTTCGCCGGACACCCCACTCTCGGGACAGCTTTTGTGCTGAGCGCCCTACAGCAAGGCAAGGGCGAGTTAACGCTGGAGATGAAGGCAGGTGTCATTCCAGTGCGTTGCATTGCGACAGCGCAACAACGCTGGCAACTGCAAGCCAACGCCCCGAGTTGGCGCGACACAGGAGTCGCGCCACGTGAGCTGGCGGCGATGCTGGGTTTGCAAGCGCACGATATTAGCGCCAGCGCGCTTTGGGTCAACGCGGGCAAGGAGCAGCTTATCGTTCCGCTGACGTCGCGCGATGCGGTGGATCGCTGCGATCCTGCCCGTATCAAACTGGGCGCGCTGAAAAGCGTCGATGGCCACAGCATGGCTTACGTGTTTCACGACGCCGGGCAGGAGGTCTATGCACGCTTCTTCTTCCCCGGCAAAGGGGCGATACTTGAAGACCCCGCCACCGGATCGGCATGCGCCAATCTGGGAGGATGGTTTCTCGCACACCACGCCGCGTTGCCGCTTTCAAAAATTATCTCGCAAGGCCGGCATGTGGGCAGACCGTCGCAGTTGTATCTCGACATTGATGCGTCGCGCAACGTGCATGTCGCAGGCGATGTCATTGAGCTGGCGCGCGGCAGCGTGACGCTCTGATTGTTCCCTTTGTTACGAGCAACGTCATTGCCTCGCTTGCGGTAGAACTCATACTTTGGACTTGATTGGGGCAACAGCATTTGCACGCCAGGCGCAGGAAGGATAGTTTTAATCCTATGCCTCAAGCACTTCGAAATCGTGAGTGATTTCCGCCGTCTTGGCGAGCATGGCCGAGGCAGAGCAATACTTTTCCGCCGACAGTTTGATGGCGCGCTCTATCTTGTCCGGGTCGAGATTGCGGCCTTTCAAAATGAAATGCAGATGAATACGCGTAAATACTTTGGGATCGGCCTCGGCGCGCTGCGCCTCTGCTTCGGCAATGCAATCTACGACATGCTGCCGCCCTTTGCGCAGGATAAGCAAGACATCAAACGCACTGCATGCGGCAGTTCCCATTAGCACCAGCTCCATTGGCCGCGGCCCGAGATTGCGGCCTCCTGCCTCTGCTGCCCCGTCTATAACAATGGCGTGTCCGCTACCGCTTTCCGCTATGAAGCTGACGCCTTCATTCCACTTGATTCGTGCTTTCATGGCTATCCTAAAAATGCGGCCCGTTAGGGCCTCGTAACTCAACCGATATGCAAAAAGTTTGCAACCTGTTAAAAATTCAATTAAACTTGCTGGTTCCGTTAATCAAAGGTAGCGAAGACGCCTATGAAAACTTTTTCAGCGAAACCCCTCGAGGTTAAGCGTGACTGGTTTGTGGTCGATGCCACAGACAAAGTACTCGGTCGCGTCGCCTCTGAGCTTGCACGCCGCTTGCGAGGCAAGCATAAACCGGAATTCACGCCTCATGTGGATACGGGAGATTACATGGTTGTTGTGAACGTGGAAAAACTTCGCGTCACAGGCAACAAGGCGGAAGACAAGAAATACTACCGCCACTCCGGCTATCCTGGTGGAATTTACGAGACCAATTTTACCAAGTTGCAGCAACGCTTTCCAGAGCGCGTGCTTGAAAAGGCTGTCAAGGGCATGCTCCCTAAAGGCCCGCTTGGCTATGCCATGATAAAGAAACTCAAGGTGTACGCCGGCCAACAGCATCCGCACACTGCCCAGCAACCCAAAACTCTCGAATTCTAAGGATTGACATATGGTCGGCGATTATTATTATGGAACGGGCCGCCGCAAGAACGCAGTGGCTCGCGTCTTCATCAAGCCCGGCAAGGGCGACATTGTTGTTAACGAGAAGCCGCTCGATGAGTATTTCTCGCGTGAAACGGGCCGCATGATTGTGCGTCAGCCGCTACAGTTGGTCGGCAGCGTAGATAAGTTCGATATCATGGTCAACGTTTTTGGCGGGGGAGAATCGGGTCAGGCGGGCGCCGTGCGTCACGGGATTACGCGTGCACTGATCGATTTCGATATCACTCTTAAGCCGCAACTCAGTAAAGCTGGCCTCGTTACGCGCGACGCACGCGAAGTCGAACGCAAAAAAGTGGGCCTACACAAAGCACGCCGCCGCAAGCAGTTCTCGAAACGCTAGGTGGATCGGGTTATATGTACAACAGAAAAGCCGCCTTTGTGCGGCTTTTTAATTATTTTTTTGCTGCATCTGAAGGTGTTTTTAGCAGCTTAACTTTTGTTTTAAAACAAATGGTTATACAAGAAAATAACTGGTTTGACGGACCACACCCGCTGCCCCCAAGTTGGCTGCCAACTATGTTCAGAGGGCACTCGCGTTGCGCGGAATAGCACGTAAAATTCGTGGCAAAATCGGCATTCGCTCAACTAAGATGGCGGTGCGTACTCACTTGCCCTGGTATGTTCGCTGGGCCGGAACTGCGGTTTTGGTTGGCGTTGCAGTTATGATCGCTTGGTGGTTGATCGATAGTAACTATCGTATTACCGGGTTTAATCGCGATGAAGCCGAGCAGCAGTTGGAGAAACTGGACGAGGAAAACAAACAGCTAAAAAAGAGTGTGGAGAGTTTGAAGGGTACTCTTGCAGAGCGCGAACGACAGGTGCAGATAGAGAAAGCTGCGCAAGCCGAGCTCGCCAAGAATGCAGCGCAATTGCAGGACGAGAACGCAAGCCTGAAAGAGGATTTGGGCTTTTTACGTAATATTATGTCGGCGGGCAATGTTCCCGACGGGCTATCCATCCAAAACTTCAAAGTTGAGCCTGATGTGCGGAGTAATGAATTTCGCTATCGAATGTTGTTGATCCAGGGAGGACAACGCAAGCAGGACTTCAAGGGAAGAGTGCAAATTATTGCCCGCGTTGCGCGCAATGGTGTCTTATCAACATTGAGCTTCCCTGAAGATACCGCCCTAAAGGGGCCAGGGGCCGAGGTTATTCTCAAGTACTACCAGAAATTAGAAGGGCGGTTTAGAATCCCTGAAGGTGCATTGCTAAAAGGTGTACAAGTGCGCATTATCGGTTTGCCAGGCGGAGAGATTAGAACGACCAAGGCCCTAAACATTTCTTAGGAGTACTTTATGTTCAAGAAAAGCAGCAAACCAAGTCCCATAGATAGCTTGATCGGAGCAGGTTCCACCATTGAGGGTAACATTACGTTTAATGGTGGCTTGCGTGTTGATGGATATATCAAGGGAAACATCAAGGCGACAGGCAACAAGCCTGGCACACTGGTGTTATCCGAGCTGGCTAAGGTCGAGGGTGAAATTGACGTTGCCCATGTGGTAATTAACGGCACCGTGGCAGGCCAGGTGCGCGCCAGCGAGTATGTTGAGCTTTTACCCAAGGCGCGCGTTACAGGGGATGTTTCCTATAAGTCGATAGAAATTCATGTAGGGGCGATTGTGATGGGACGTCTGAATCACGAGAACCGTGAGCTGAAAGGTGATAAAGTAGTGGAACTCAAGCCAGCCGCAGGCAACTAAACTTGAAATTGAGCAACTTGTCAGCAATCTAGTAGTATTTAGGAGGTCTCACCATGAACGATATGTCCGCTGTTATGCCGGATCCGCTTGTTTTTACTGATAATGCAGCCAATAAGGTCAAGGCTCTCATCGAGGAAGAAGGCAATAATGAGCTTAAACTACGTGTTTTTGTAACCGGCGGCGGCTGTTCCGGCCTTCAATACGGTTTTACCTTTGACGAGGTCAGCAACGAAGACGACACCGTTATGGAAAAAAACGGTGTGCAGCTCCTGATTGACCCGATGAGCTACCAGTATCTGGTCGGTGCAGAAATCGACTACAGCGAAGGGCTTGAGGGCGCGCAGTTTGTCATCAAGAATCCGAGCGCAAAAAGCACCTGCGGTTGCGGCTCCTCGTTTTCGACATAAAGGCGGAAATTAAGCGAAACAAGGGGGCTGCGGCCCCCTTTTCTTTACGCCGGGTAAACAGCACCGAGTATGTTGGGGTGTCTGGCCCCGGTGATGCGCGTGAGATCTAGCGCCACCCCGTTGACTGCCTGCTGTGCAAACCACGCAAATGCAACAGCCTCTACCTGTTGCGCTGCAATGCCCAGATCATCGGTTTTGTGAATCGTAATACCGGATAACAATTGCCCGAGCCGCGCCCGCAGCGCAGCGTTGTGTGCGCCGCCGCCGCAGAGGAAAACCTCAACACACAAAGGTGCGTGGCGCGTAATGTCGTTAGCGAGGGTGCGCGCCGTGAGCTCGAGCAGGGTGGCCTGAATGTCTTCAGCGCGATAATTTTCCCCCGCATTTTTTTCTTCCAGCCATTTCAGGTTAAACAAATCACGCCCGGTGCTCTTGGGCGGGGCTGCGCTGAAATAGGGCTCGCTCTGCATGGTCTTGAGCAATGCTGCAATGACGTTACCACTGGTTGCCCACGATCCGTCTACATCAAATGGCCTGCCGAGGCATTGCTGGGTCCATGCGTCCAGCAAAATATTTCCTGGGCCGCAGTCAAACCCCCATGCGGTCTGCCCGCGAAGCAATACCGTGATGTTGCAGATGCCGCCGATATTTACCACGACGCGATCATGAGCGGCATGCCGGAACACGCTGTCGTGGAATACCGGAACCAGCGGGGCGCCGTGTCCGCCTGCGGCAATGTCGCGGCTTCTGAAGTCGGCAACCACCGCTATGCTTGCCAGCTCGGCAAGCAATGCCGGGTTCTGTATTTGAATAGTGAAGCACAAATCCGGGCGATGACGGATTGTTTGTCCATGGCAACCTATTGCGCGTACATTGCTAGCGTGTATATTTGTTTGCTTTAGCAAGTTCGCCACGCTTGCGGCATACAAGCGGGCCAGTTCATTTGCGGCGAGGGCTGCTACATGCAGTTCGTTAGCGCTGCTTTGATTCAACCTGAGCAGGGTGGTCCGTAGCGACTCTGGAAATGGTGTGCTGACGAAGCTCAATACTTTCGCGCCGCTTTGAAAATCCACCAGCACCGCGTCCACGCCATCGAGGCTGGTGCCCGACATAATGCCGATATAAAGCGCGGATGAGGACACGCGCTATTCGAAGCGACCGAATGTGGCCGAACGCAGCAGCCCAAGTTGATCGGCGCCTAGCGTCGCCATTTGCTGAAAGGCGGGCTTCAAGCGCTCCGGCAGCGGCGTCGCCTTGGGCAGCGCAACACGTAGAGGGTCGTGATGTATGCCGCTGATCTTGAACTCATAGTGCAGGTGTGCACCCGTTGCCCAGCCGGTTGCGCCGACGTAGCCGATGACATCACCTTGCTTGATTCGAGCGCCACGTTTGACGCCGGCGGCAAATCCCGATAAGTGCGCATAAAGTGTGGTGATGCCTCCGCTATGTCTAATTTCAACGCAATTTCCGTAACCGCCCTTCAAGCCGGAAGATTCTATCTGGCCGTCAGCCGTCGCCAAAATACGCGTTCCTTTTGGCGCCGCAAAGTCAACGCCGGTATGGGCGCGCCAGTTCTTGAAAATGGGGTGGAGGCGCGAGCCGAATCCTGAGCTGATGCGCGAAAACTCCAAGGGCGAGCGCAGAAATGATTTGGCGCGATTTTGCCCTTCCCTCGAATAGTAGGTGTCACTGCCGTCTTCATCAGCGAACAGAAAGGCGTCATAAGTTCTGCCCGCATTGAAAAATTCTGCCGACACTACCCGGCCTGGACGCACCAGTTCTCCGTCCTCATAATGCATTTCGTAAACTACCGAGAAGCGGTCGCCTTTGCGCAAATCTGTGTGGAAATCGATATCGGTAGAAAAAATGCGCGCGATTTGCATGGTGATCGCATCGGGGATGCCGACACTATCGGACGCGGCGAACAAAGATGATCTGATCGATGCTGACTTGAAAACCAATTGGGGTGCACTGCCAAAGTTTTTTTCCTGCGCCAGAAAATGATCTCCGACACGGTTAACCTCAAGAAATTTTTCCGCACTAAAGAGGTAACGCAAAGCAAGGAGCTCGCCTTCGCTATTGGTCTGCGCCTGTACTGTGCGGCCAGGGCGGAGTTGAAACAAGTTGCGTGCATCAGGTTCGCGGCGCAAAAAACCGAATGCCGCGTTATCGTTCACATTCAGGCGGGAAAGGATCGCAGCAACCGTGTCGCCGCGTTGCACCTTATCTTGGTATGCAAAGCGCTCAGCCTGCCGTAAGCCTTCAACGAAATCGGGAAGAACAAGCTCTTCAATAATCTCGCGCCGCTCAATGTGGTCCAGTTGCGTGTCCGGTGCTATGCCAAAAGCGGTGACGACGCTGAAAGTTGGCAAAACAAAAAACAAAGCCAGCACAGCAAGCAGTTTCTTGGGGAGGGAGCACCAGAAGTGTTTCATCAATCCGGAAGCCTCATAGGCGCGCATGATGAGCACGCGTAACTTCGCAAAATTCGCAAAAGAAAAGTTTGTGAGATGGCGGCGTAGCGATTCTTGAGCTAGTCTGAGCAAATTTCTTATGCTCGCCAAACAACACACGAGGGCGCTCGTCAGCTTGTGCAGCAACCGGTTTACAGTCAAGAGTTGTGGACTGCGCATTTTCTCAAGCCAGCCAGTGTCATAACAAAGCGCGAGAATAGCAGAAACCAGCGGCCTTGACAGCTTAAAGCCTCTTCCATGACAACTTGCCCTTGACAACCCCTCCCGCCAGGCATACGCTAGTTTCAAACAACCGTTTGAAATAGGCGTATTTACCATAATCAGCAGGCAGGAAACATGTCTCCACCCTCCATCATCAAGCCACTCAATGCGGCAGCGGACACGAAAACGCGTATCCTCGATGCGGCTGAGGAACTGTTCATGGAGCATGGCTTCGAGGCCACCAGCCTGCGTCTTATCACCACCGCTGCCGGGGTTAACCTCGCGGCCGCCAATTATCATTTTGGTTCCAAGGAGGAGTTGTTCCAGGCAGTACTGACGCGCCGTCTTGATCCTATGAACCAGCAGCGCATCGAGCTGCTCAGTCAATTCGAGCGCGCCGCCAAGGGTGTAAGCACGCCATTGACTTGCGAAAAAATTCTCTCCGCCATGTTCATTCCCGCGCTCAATCTGGCGCGCGACCATGAGCGTGGCGGCAAGAACTTCCTGCGCTTGCTGGGACGCGCTTATGCCGATCCCGCGCCGTTCATACGTAATTTTTTGTCGCAGCAATACGCCGGCATGATCGCGCGCTTTCGCACGGCGTTTGCGCGTTCATTGCCGCATCTTTCGCGCGAAGATCTGTCCTGGCGTCTGCATTTCGTGATGGGCGCGCTTTCCTACACCCTGGCCGGCGCCGATGTACTGAAAATGCTGGCGCAATATCGCCCCGAAGAGGCTGACAACGACGAACTGCTTTTGAACCGACTCGCCCCGTTTCTTGCGGCGGGGTTGCGTGCTCCGCCGACCGTGGCCCAGCAAGCTACCCGGACTTTGCGGGGAGTAATTTGACTTGACTACCTGCTACAACCCGCTTGCTTCGC
>JAYWAM010000219.1:0-5036 GCA_043782425.1 Betaproteobacteria bacterium | reverse complement strand
CGAAATTAATCTTGGCTGTCGTGCCCTGGAAATCCTTGCGCAGAATCACGTTAACCACACCTGCAATGGCGTCCGAACCATAAATCGCGGAGGCGCCGTCCTTCAGTATTTCAATCCGCTCAACCGCCTCCGCCGGAATCAGGTTAAGGTCAGCAAAGACCTTCTGCCCATCATCGGCGAGACCGTAGGGCGCAATACGACGGCCATTTACCAGCACGAGCGTGGAGGCCGCACCTAGTCCCCGTAACGAAATACCTGAGGCACCGGCCGCAAAGCCGCCGCCGAACGTTGTCGGCACTGATCCTTGGTTATCCACTGCCAGAGTCTGTAGAAGTTCAGCCACGGAACTCTTACCGGATTTCTCAATATCCTCGCGGGTGACCGTCTGAACCGGTGATGCGGTCTCAGATTCCGTCCGGCTGATGTTGGACCCCGTGACTTCAATTTTCTCGACTTTTTGCGGTTGCTGAGCAAATGCGGGTGACATTACCAGGGATGCAGCGATACCGGCACCCAGGACGCTGGTAAGCGCCGCTGGCAATGCTCTCATTTTATTTTTCATTGGTTTATTCTCCATTGGGATTTAGGGTGGATGGAAACGGTCCGTAACAGAATTTGTTAGCGCATACAGAATAGCGCCAGTTTCGTGAAACATCCAACAGTTTGTGTCTGTTTGTTGCAATTTTGCAACAGTTCGGTGCGCTAAGGCGGACACGGTTTTTTTGCCGACGCAGATTCGATATATGTTGTGTTCTGCGCCTTATCCCGATAACTTTCCCTGCAAATCTGCTAAAATCCAATGTTGTGTGAAAAGAAATGGGCCGTGCGCCCATTTTTTGTTTGTATTTGTAGTCGTGCTTGCGTTAAAACGTTTGGAGTGATCATCGCTACCGATTTGTTGCAATTGCTGGCGCGTACCCTGGATTCCCTAGGGTACGAGCTGGTGGATATGGAGCGCAGCCGAGGCGGCATGGTGCGGTTGTTTATCGATAAAGCAGAGGGCATCACGATTGATGATTGTGCTTTGGTGAGCAACCACCTGACGCGCCTGTTTGCTGTTGAAGGGATTGATTTCGACAGGCTGGAGGTTTCCTCGCCCGGTTTGGACAGGCCGCTCAAGAAGCTCGCCGATTTCTCGCGTTTTGCGGGGAAGAAGGCCAAGGTAAAGTTGCTGCTTGAGGTGCAGGGACGCAAGAAGTTTGTCGGCACGATTGGCAAAGTTTGCGACGGTAAGATCAGTTTTGTGGTTGATGACGCAGGCAAGGATAGTATCGAGATGACGCTGGCATTGTCCGAAATTGACCGGGCAAGGCTGGCGCCGCAATGATGAGATTTTTGGAGAAGTGACATGAGTCGCGAGATTCTTTTATTGGTTGAGGCGCTGGCGCGTGAAAAAAACGTCGCGCGTGAAGTGGTTTTTATTGCTTTGGAGATGGCGCTGGCTCAGGCCACAAAGAAACGCTTCGCCGACGAAGTAGACGTGCGCGTTGAAGTAGATCGCGTATCGGGTGACTTTCTGTCCTTCAGGCAATGGACTGTGGTTGAGGATTTGGAGCACGAGTTCCCTTCCAAACAAATCGCACTGACTGACGCACAATTGCGCGATCCCCCGCTGGCGCTTGAGGCGATAGTTGAAGAGCCGCTTGAGCCGATTGAGTTCGGGCGTATCGGCGCACAGGCCGCCAAGCAAGTCATCCTGCAGAAAATTCGTGATGCCGAGCGCGAGCAGATTCTTAACGACTTTCTGGCGCGCGACGAACTGCTGGTCAGCGGGACTATCAAGCGTATTGAGCGCGGTGACGTGATTGTCGAATCGGGCCGCATCGAGGCAAAAATTCCGCGCGATCAGGTCATTCCCAAGGAGAATCTGCGGGTCGGAGATCGAGTACGCGCCTTCCTGCTGAAAGTGGATCGCACCGCGCGCGGTCCGCAACTCGTGCTGTCGCGCGTGGCGCCTGAGTTTATCGCCAAGCTGTTCGAGCTTGAAGTGCCTGAGATGGAAGAAGGGCTGCTTGAAATCAAGGCGGCAGCCAGAGACCCGGGCCTGCGCGCCAAGATTGCCGTCAAATCCAATGACCAGCGCATCGATCCGGTCGGCACTTGCGTTGGCATGCGCGGTTCGCGCGTGCAGGCGGTGACTTCCGAGCTGGCAGGCGAACGTGTTGACATCATTCTTTGGTCGCCCGATCCTGCACAGTTTGTCATCAACGCGCTGGCGCCTGCCGAGGTGAGCTCTATCGTGGTGGATGAAGAAAAACACAGCATGGATGTGGTGGTGGACGAAGAGCAGCTTGCCCAGTCTATCGGGCGCGGCGGACAAAATGTTCGTCTCGCATCCGAGCTGACGGGTTGGCAGCTCAATATCATGACCAAAGAAGAGGCCACACAGAAAAACACTGAAGAATTCAGCACTATCCGCGCGCTGTTCATCGAGAAGCTCGATGTTGACGAGGACGTTGCCGATATTCTGGTGCAGGAAGGATTTACCAACCTCGAAGAAGTGGCCTATGTGCCAATTGGCGAAATGCTCGAGATAGAAGCGTTGGATGAAGATACGGTTAATGAATTGCGTCGCCGCGCACGCAACGCCTTGTTGACCGACGAAATTGCGTCGGAAGAGAAAATCGAAAATGCCGCTGAAGATCTTCTCAATATGGAGGGTATGGATAACCTGACCGCGCGCGCACTTGCCGCGAAAGGTGTGGCGACCATGGATGCATTGGCCGACCTCGATATTGATGAACTGACCGAAATCACCGGCATGGACGCGGAACGCGCCAAGCAACTCATTATGACTGCGCGAGCACCGTGGTTTGTGAATCAACCCGCATGATCGCCAAAACGCGCCCAGGCAATTAAACCACTAAAGCAGTGATAACTGTAGCGAAACGACTCACATGGCTCAAACTACTGTCGAACAATTTGCCAAGGAACTGAAGCTTGACGTTGCGGTGCTGCTTGAGCAGCTCAAAACCGCCGGCGTCAAGAAAAAAGCTGCCGAAGATAAGGTCACCGAAGAGGACAAGGCCAAGTTGCTCGACTATTTGCGCGAGGTTCACGGTCACAAAGAAGAAAAGAAAAAGATTACCCTGACGCGCAAGCAGACCACGGAAATTAAAAAGTCCGACGCCACCGGCAAAGCGCGCACCATTCAGGTGGAGGTGCGCAAGAAACGCGTGTTTGTAAAGCGCGATGCTAACGAGCCCGCTGCCGAGCCTGAAAAAGTAGAGGTTCCAGCGCCCGCTCCCGCGCCTGCGCCGACAGTCGATTCTGGTGAGCTTGCCAAACGCAAAGAGGAAGCGCGCCGTCAAACTGAATTGATGACGCGCCAGGCCGAAGAAGCCAAAGCCAAGCCTAAACGCACCGCGCGCGGCAAGAAAGCCGATGAGGCCGCCCCTGCTGTGGCGGATGCGGCTGGCGCCAAGGATAAGAAACCCGCAGCCAAACGAAGCAAGAAAGTTGTCGGCGAAAAGTCGAGTGCGCAATCCGATGCTGACGCCATTGCCGAAGCCAAAGCCGAGTCGGCGGATGCGCTGACGCCAGATGTTGCACTGGCCCCTGCGGCCAGCGAGGGTACGCTACACCGTCCTGCTGTAAAGCCAGCGGATAAAGATAAAAAGACTGTCAAGAAAACCGCTAAACCGACCTCAGGTTGGGTCGATGAGAACGCCAAGCGGCGGCTTATCAAAACCCGCGGCGATACCTCGGGCGGACGCGACGGCTGGCGCAGCCCGAAGGCCAAGGCGGCGCGCCATGCAGACGACGATGGAGATCACGCATTCTCCATGCCCACTGAACCGATTGTGCGTGAAGTGCCGGTTCCGGAAACGATTACTATCGGCGAACTTGCCCAGAAAATGGCCGTCAAGGCGGCCGAGGTGATTAAAACCATGATGAAAATGGGCAGTATGGTGACCATTAACCAGGTTATCGACCAGGAAACCGCGATGATAGTGGTGGAAGAAATGGGTCATGTCGCAAAGCCAGCCAAGCCGGATGATCCGGAAGCATTTCTATCTGAAACCGCGACTGCCGAAGAGCATGTACTTGAACCGCGTCCGCCTGTGGTGACGGTAATGGGCCACGTCGATCACGGCAAAACCTCGTTGCTCGATACGATACGTCGTGCGCGCGTGGCATCGGGTGAAGCGGGCGGAATCACGCAGCATATCGGCGCCTATCATGTGGAAACCGCCAAGGGCGTGGTGACTTTTCTCGATACGCCGGGGCACGAGGCGTTTACTGCGATGCGCGCGCGCGGTTCAAAGATTACTGACCTGGTGATACTGGTGGTGGCTGCCGACGACGGCGTGATGCCGCAGACCATAGAGGCGATCGCGCACGCCAAAGCGGCGAATGTGCCTATCATTGTGGCGCTAAACAAAATCGACAAGCCGGAAGCACATCCCGAGCGTGTCAAGCAGGAACTGGTTGCACATCAAGTGATTCCCGAGGAATACGGTGGCGAGACGATGTTTGTCGAAGTGTCAGCCAAGACCGGAAAGGGTATTGATAATTTGCTCGATGCCATTTTGCTACAAGCCGAAGTTCTGGAACTCAAAGCCGTGGTAAAAGCGCCCGCCAAGGGTGTTGTTATCGAAGCACGTCTCGACAAGGGGCGCGGCCCAGTGGCGACCATACTGGTGAAATCCGGCACTCTCAAAAAGGGCGACATTGTCCTGGCCGGTGCGGTGTTTGGGCGCGTGCGTGCGCTGATAGACGAGGGCGGCAAACAGGTGAACGAAGCCGGCCCCTCCATACCGGTTGAAGTTCAGGGCCTGGCCGATGTACCGGGCGCTGGCGAGGAAGTCATGGTGCTCAATGACGAGCGCAAGGCGCGTGAAATTGCGCTGTTCCGTCAGGGCAAATTCCGCGATGTGAAGCTGGCAAAGCAGCACGCCGCCAAGCTCGAGAACGCTTTTGAGAATATGGGCGAAGGCGAGGTCAAGACGCTGGCGCTGATTATCAAGGCCGATGTGCAGGGTTCCTACGAAGGGCTGGCGCACGCCCTTGCCAAGCTCACCACCGCCGAGGTG
>JAYWAM010000218.1:0-13430 GCA_043782425.1 Betaproteobacteria bacterium | reverse complement strand
CCCTTTGATAACACCCGCTTTTACGCTATTCCAGCATGAGCAGGAAAGCGCAAAAATCGCAGAAAAAAAGCTTGCAAACGAACAGAGTATCTACGGGTCGCGCGCGCAGCGGCGCTGCGATTTCACCAGTGGCGCCGAAAAGCGGCGGCAAGGGGCGAATAACATTCTGGCCTTCGCTCGATCCGTAGCCGCTGCGACGATGGCAATTGATACACGCCGCGTCGGCTGCGCTAAGGGCGATGCCGTTTTGCCCGATGGCGCGTAGCGGCGCGCCCGAGGGCAGGATGCCTTCGCGATAAATACGCATACCTGCCGCAAGGGTGCTGGCCTCGGGCGCCGACGCGACTTCTTGCGCCGTTGTGAAGTTTGCCGCCAAGACGCTTAGCAGCGCAACGAGCTGACAGCCAAGTCTGGCTACAGCCATGACGCTCATTGTGCGCGAAGCCGCCGGTATTCGCGGATGAGATCGTTCGCGCTCGCGAATCCTTCCAGGCGCACCCAAGGCGCGCCGCGCGCCACGCGCATCAGCGTCACCGGGTCGTGGCTCATCTTGTCGCCGCGGTAAACCCCGAAGGCGCGCTGTACCTCGATCGAGGCATCGGCGCTGCCGGTAACGAATTGCCACTGCGGCCCGGCGCCAAACTTTTGCGCGTATTCACGCAGACGCGACGGCGTGTCGTACTCGGGATCGATGGAAATGGAAATCAAGCGCAGTTTATCGCGTTGCGGCGCAAGTTTTTTCTGCACTTGCGAGAACGTCGCACTCATCACCGGACAGATCGCCGCGCAACTGGTGAAAACGAAATTCACCATGACCGGCGTGTCTGTCTCCAGGCTGGCGCGCAGCTCAAACGCGGCGCCATGCATATCGATGAGCTTAGCATCCGGCGTCTCGTAGCGCGCAAGCGTGCGCACGTAGCCCGGTTGCACCTGCGCTGCCGTAGACTTGGCATCGTGAGGGCCTTGATGCGCGAATGACAGAGACGCAGCAAGCGCCGCGCAAGCTAGTGCTACAACTCGCTGCGCCGCGGCCATCACGTTTCTCATTTGACGCTTACCGTGACTGTCGCGGCGTTGGATTGCAGGCTTAGCGTGTCGCGCACTTTGTAGCGGAAAGTCTCCGTGCCGCGGTATCCCGACTTCGGCGTGTAGGATACCGTGCCATTGGCGTTTACCGTGACGCTGCCGCCTTTATTGGGTGCGGTGGTGATCGCCACGCTCGCCACATTGAGGTTGCCATCGGCATCGCTATCGTTGGCCACCACGTTGATGACCACGGGAGGGTAGCTGGCGCTGCCGCGTACAGGTGCATTGGCGCTGTCGTTGTTCGCCACCGGCGCATGATTGGCCAGCACGGTCAGCGTCACCGTAGCTGCGCTGCTGTACTGCACTCCGTCGAAGGCGCGGTAGCTGAACGAATCTATCCCCGTGACACCCGCATTAGGGCGATAGGTTAGGGATCCGTCGGCGTTCAGTGTCAGCGTGCCGCGCGTCGCGCCGGCAGCAAGCACTGCTGTCACCGACTTGCCTTCGGGATCGCTGTCGTTTGTGAGTACGCCTGGCATGGCTACGCTGAGCGTGCTGTCCTGCAAGATGGAGTAAGCGTCGTTACCCGCTGTGGGCGGCAGGTTCGGATTGACCGTGATGGTGAAAGACTGCGTCGCCGCCAGCCCTAGTGCATTAACCACCCGCACCGTGACTGCGTTCGCTCCCGCCTGCGCGCCAGTCGGCGTCCACGAGATGACGCCGCTGGCCGCGTCGATCAACATACCCGTTGGGGCGGTGGTGAGCGAAAAACTGAGCGCACTACCGGCGGGATCCGTGGCGGTGACGGTATATGTGTAAGCAACGCCCTGGGTCGCTGAGGTCAGCGGTGTTGAAGTGATTATGGGCGGGCTACCGGCGCTCGCTGCGAGTATGTTGTAAGCGGCCAGCGCATTGAGCGCACCGGCGCCGTAGCTGTTGTCGGGACCTGCCGGGCCAAGATCGGTGGCGCCCTGGGTAAGCGCTGCTTCGAGATCCGTGATGGCAGTATTCGGGAAGGCGCTGAGCAGTAGCGCCATCGCGCCGGCTGCGTGCGGCGCAGCAAACGAGGTTCCGCTCACTACGGTGTAGAGCGGCAATCCGCCGAATGAAAGGTCGGCGCTGTTGACATCAACACCAGCCAGCGGTAGTTTGGCACTGGCACGCCGCTTGGATCGACGACGCTGATGGTCAGCGCCTGCGCCTGGAACGCAGAAAACAGGCCCAGGAAGAGCAGCGTTGACATGAAACGCCATGCGTGGCGTATGCTATTTACGTTCTGAGTGGTGCTGGTATGCATTTTTGATTCTCCGTCGCGTAGTTCCGGCCGACAAGTAGAGTGCGATTGATCCAATGACCGGAAAGTGCTGCCAGTATCACGGATTCGCGCTCGGAGATCAGGTGGGTAGATTGCGCCTTTCGGGTAGGGCATTCCCTATATTTGCGGTAGGAAAGAACAGTAAAAGGTTTTGTAGCCTTGTGGTGCAAGCGATACACCGCTGCGGATGGGTGTTCCCACCGGCATACTTTTTTGTTGCAGTGCACGCAAGGCTTTGGTAGGATGAACGCATCATGAACACAAAAAGCTATTTTTACTGGTTCCCCATCCTTTTAGCGGAGGAAGGGAATTAGTCGTTCAGGAAAAGCTGAAAATCCCCGGAAACCGCCAGTCCCAGAAGCTGGCGGTTTTTTTTTGGAGCGCATTGAAATGAAAAAACTGCAACTTGTCACCACGGAGCCTGATATGGCCTATAACACCGACGACCTGCGCATTCGCGAGATCAAGGAGCTGTCCCCGCCTTCCTATCTCATGAACGAGTTTCCCTGCACGGAAAAGGCAGCCGAGACCACGTTTCGTGCGCGCGAGGCCATGCATCGCATTTTGCAAGGCGCGGATGACCGTTTGATCGTCGTGGTCGGGCCGTGCTCGATTCATGACTATGCCTCGGCGATGGAATATGGTGAACGCCTGGCTGCACTGCGCAAGGAGCTGATAAGCGACCTGCAAATCGTAATGCGTGTGTATTTTGAAAAGCCGCGCACCACGGTGGGCTGGAAAGGATTTATTAACGATCCGCATCTCAATGACAGCTATCAGATTAACGAGGGCCTGCGTCTGGCGCGTAAGCTGCTGATGGAGCTGAGCGAACATGGTTTACCTGCGGCGACCGAGTACCTTGATCTGATTTCGCCGCAATACATCGCCGATCTGATTTCCTGGGGCGCCATCGGCGCGCGCACCACCGAAAGCCAGTCGCATCGTCAGCTTGCGTCCGGCCTTTCCTGCCCGGTGGGCTTTAAGAACGGCACCGATGGCTCAATCCGCATCGCCGTTGATGCCATCAAGGCAGCAGCGGCGCCGCACCATTTCCTCTCGGTGACCAAGGGAGGGCACTCTGCCATTGTGTCGACGGGCGGTAACGAGGACTGCCATATCATTCTGCGCGGCGGCAAGACACCCAACTACGATAAAGCAAGCGTCGATGCCGCGTGCAAGGATCTCGGCGCCGCCGGGCTGGCGCAACGCGTCATGGTGGATTTTTCGCACGCCAATTCAAGCAAGAAATATCAAAAGCAAATCGAGGTGGGGGCGGACGTGGCGCGTCAAATTGCCGACGGTGATGAGCGGATTATTGGCGTGATGATCGAAAGCCATCTCAATCCCGGGCGCCAGGATCTGTCATCCGGCAAGCCGCTTGCGTATGGCGTTTCCATTACCGACGGCTGCATCGGCTGGGATGACAGTGAGATGCTGCTGCGTCAGCTTGCGCTTGCGATCGCTGCACGCCGCAAGCTAAGCGCGGCGCCGTAATCAGTTTCGCAGCGGTGCCGTAGGGTGCGCTTGCGCACCATTCGTAACGGTGCGCAAGCGCACCCTACGGTAACAACAGGAAAGTGAAAACAACTCGCGCAAAGACGCCAAGACGCCAAGAAAAGCAAGATGACGAATGGATTTTAGACTTTGCGCCTTTGCGTCTTGGCGCGAGAATAGTTTTTGGCTCCGGCTTGTTCGGCTTAGGTTTTAACGACGCCGCCCACACGAACAATAGCGCCCGAACACAAAACCGGCCCGGTCGGCGCGCCGCTGCTTGAACCGCCTGTGGGCTCTTTGGAAATGGCGAAGGCCGCGCCATCGACAAGTTTGCCCTCCAGGTTGGCAAGCCGAACCAGAGAATTTCTATCATGCGCCACCAGGCCGAGGGAACGCGGTGCGCCGCTTTTGGGGATGACCCACAACTCCAGGCTTTTATCGGACATAGACTCCCAAGGTACGACTACTTTTACCGTTAATTCGCCGATGCGCTGTTGCTCAATTACCATGCGCGCAACCGATTCTGGCGTGCTGAGCACGGCAATCATAGCGGTCTCGGGCGCGGCGGGCCGCAGGCTAATGAAAGCCACCAGCAATGCGGCGGCAATTGCCGAGGTCGCCAGCGCCATATAGCGCCACCAGGCCAGGCTTTCCCACCAGGTCGAAGACGTATTTCTGGCGGGGCGCGGCTCAATACGCGCCTCTATGGCGCGCCACACGTGCGCCGGAGGGTCAAGCGCTTCGATACCTTCTGCCAGCGGCGTGAGATGGTTTTCCCAGCGGCCTACGGTGTAGAACAGGTCGCGGTCCAGCAGCATTTGCCGCTCAAAACGGCGGCGCGCCGGGCCGCGCAGGGTGCCGAGCACATACTCGGCCGCGAAGGCGTTGCGAAGATCGGGAGAATTAAATTTCATCGCTCAGTGTTCGAGACAGCTTTTCAGCCGCTGCAGCCCGCGACGGATATGCGTTTTGATGGTGCCTAGCGGTTTGCGCAAATGCGCCGCAAGCTCTGAGTGCGACAGGCCGTGAAAGAACGCCAAGGCAATCGACTGGCGTTGCTCTGCATCGAGCTCTTGCATGCAGCGGTGTATGGCGTGTGCATCGCGCTTTTGTATCATCGCATCCACCGGCTGCGGGTTGGTATCGACCAACATTGCCGCCAGTTGGTCATCCTCGTCATCGACTTCACGCCCCGTGCGCCGCACAATATCGAGGCTGCGATTGCGCACAATGGCCGCCATCCAGGTCAGTGGCGCACTTTTGGCGATGGCGTAGTCCGAGGCGTGATTCCAGATATTCACAAAGCTGTCCTGTAAAACTTCTTCGGCGAGTTGCCGCTCTCTTACTATACGAAGCGTAACGGCGAACAGTTTCGCCTTGCTCAAGCGGTACAAATCCGCGAAAGCGTTTTTATCGCCAAGCGCTGTGGCGGAAAGCAATTCCGCCAGACGCGAGTGTGTCGCATCAGTAGTCAGGGGGGACATTGCCATAGAGTATCCGGAAGGTTTGCCTTGTCAAAAAGACATCGATTGGGAGCCGTTTGCTATTATGTTGCCAATTGTATCTTGAGCGCGCCACATGTCCAAAACCAATTTTCTCGATTTCGAGCAGCCTATCGCCGAGCTGGAAACCAGAATCGAAGAGTTACGCTTCGTTCAGGACGACTCTGCGGTAGACATATCGCAAGAGATTGAACGCCTGCAAAAAAAGAGCCAAAGCCTCACCAAGGACCTCTACGCGAAGTTGTCCTCGTGGCAAATTTCCCAGGTGGCGCGCCACCCGCAACGCCCTTACACCCTGGACTACTTGCAGGCACTGTGCACGGATTTCGAAGAGTTGCACGGCGACCGGCATTATGGAGATGATCCTGCCATCGTCGGCGGTTTGGCGCGCTTCAATGGTCAAAGCGTCATGGTGCTGGGCCATCAAAAAGGCCGCGATACCAAGGAACGCCAGTTCCGCAATTTCGGCATGCCCCGGCCCGAGGGTTATCGCAAGGCGCTGCGCCTGATGAATCTGGCGCAAAAGTTCGGCGTGCCGTTGCTGACCTTTATCGATACGCCGGGCGCTTACCCTGGCGTGGGCGCGGAAGAGCGCGGCCAATCCGAGGCAATCGGGCAAAATCTTTATGTGATGGCGGGCCTGCGTGTGCCAATTATTTGTACTGTCATCGGTGAAGGCGGCTCGGGTGGTGCACTCGCTATTGCGGTCGGCGACGTGACGTTGATGCTGCAATACTCGACCTACTCCGTCATTTCGCCCGAAGGTTGCGCAGCGATTCTATGGAAAAGCGCCGATGAGGCGCCGCAGGCGGCAGAAGCCTTGGCTATCACCGCGCCGCGACTGAAGGCGCTGGGGCTGATCGACAAAATCATCGCCGAGCCGCTAGGCGGCGCACACCGCGATCCGCAAGCCATGGCCAACTCACTCAAGAAAGCCATCGCCGATGCCCTCAAGAATTTACAGGACAAGCCCGTCGATAAACTGGTGGTGGAACGCCAGAGACGCATGCTGCAATACGGCAAGTTCAAGGAGCTTGCCGAGTAGGTTTATCGGCTGGTTTGGCGAACCATGAGCACGCTTCAATCCGATCTGAAAGCAGAAATTCTTCAGCGCGTCTCATCGCTTGTCAAAGCCGGTGAAAGTCTGTGTGTCGGCGTAAGCGGGGGCGTTGATTCGGTGGTCCTGCTGGATGCCCTCAATGAGGTGCGCGACAAACTGGGTGTGGAATTGAGCGCCGTGCATGTGCATCATGGTCTTAGCCCCAATGCCGATGCCTGGGCGCAATTCTGTCAGGCGTTGTGTGAGCGGATCAAAGTGCCGCTGCGCGTGGTGCGCGTGGCGCTGCGGCGTGACGGCGGACAGGGTGTTGAAGCGGCGGCGCGCGAGGCGCGTTATGCGGCTTACGCGCTGCTGCCGCTTGACTGGATTGCACTCGCGCATCATGCGGATGACAACGCGGAAACTTTTTTGCTGCGCCTGTTTCGCGGCGCCGGCATCAAGGGCCTGGCTAGTGTCCCGGCTGTGCGCGCGCTTAACGCGCGCACGCGCATTATGCGTCCCTTGCTGCAAAACCGGCGCAGCGATTTACAGCGTTATGCACAGGAGCGCCGCCTTGAATGGATAGAAGATGAGTCAAACGACGATACGATTTTTAATCGCAATTTTTTGCGCCGCGAAATCATGCCGCGCCTGGCCGGGCGTTTTCCGGCTTTGCCGTGGAGTATCAACCGCGCCGCTGAACACGCCGCCGCCGCGCAGCAACTGCTCGACGATCTGGCGCGTCTCGATTTACAACAGGTAGAGGCGCACGCCGTTGCCGCATTGCCCATTAGTTTGCTGCGTAGTTTAAGCGTTGCGCGCGCCACAAATGTATTACGCTTCTTTCTCGCCAGCAACGATCTGGACATGCCCGACAGTTCGCACCTTGGCGAAGCGCTCAGGCAAATCCGCGCATGCGCGCAAGACTCGCAACTTCTGATTGATCTTGACGGATGGAAACTGCGCAAGCATCGCGATCAGGTGGTGTTGATTCCACACACGGATCAAGGTACGTGCATGGATTTTGAGCGCGCCTGGAATGGAGCGCGCGAACTTGTCATTGCCGAACTGGGCGGCAGGCTGTTGTTCTCTGAGGTCAGCGGAACCGGTATTAGAAAACGCATGAGCAATGAACCAGGCTGGGTGATTCGCACGCGTGTCGGCGGCGAATGTATGCGCCCCGATCCCCGACGCCCGACGCGCACCCTAAAAAACCTCTTTCAAGAAGCGGGAACACCCGCCTGGGAGCGTGATCGTTTGCCCTTACTGTTCCACCACGAGCGCCTGGTGTGGGCGCCTGGTATCGGCATTGACTGCGCCTATCAGTGCGCCTTAGATGAGGAGGGGCTGGCGCTGAGCTGGCAGGCGCTTTCTGTCACATAAGCACTGCGTATGTAACATTCGGTCTCGGACGCAATAATAATTCTGTCTCACGTCGTAATAATTTTGTCACATACGGCTTCTATACTCGCCAAACATTCACTCACCAAGACAGAGGAAAACAATGATTAAATTTGCAAAAATGGCCATCCCCGCAGTTTTACTCAGTTGTGCGGCGAGCGGCGTTGTGTACGCACAGGCAAATCTTGTCAAAATTGACGGATCGAGTACCGTGTACCCCATCACGGAAGCAGTGGCTGAAGAATTTCAGAAAGCCAAGAAAAACGCCATCAGGGTAACCGTAGGTATTTCTGGCACGGGCGGCGGCTTCAAGAAATTCTGCCGTGGCGATACCGACATTTCCGATGCTTCGCGCCCTATCCTGAGGCAGGAAATGGATGATTGCGCCAAGGTCGGCATACGCTACTTCGAATTGCCCGTCGCTTTTGACGCGCTGACCGTAGTGGTCAATCCCAAGAATACATTTCTGAAACAAATTACTGTGGCCGAGCTCAAGAAAATCTGGGAGCCAGGCGCACAAGGCAAGGTTTTGCGCTGGAACCAGGTGAACCCGCAGTGGCCCGATACCCCGTTAAAACTTTTTGGCCCTGGCGCCGATTCTGGCACCTTTGATTATTTCACTGAAGCGATCGTGGGAAAATCCAAATCGAGCCGCGGGGATTTCACCGCCTCGGAAGACGACAACGTGCTGGTGCAGGGTGTGTCGCAGGATCAGGGTGCGCTCGGTTATTTTGGTTATGCCTACTATGCAGAAAACAAGGGCCGCCTGAAAGCCGTGCCTATCGTTGAGAAGGATGGCAAACCTGCAGTTGGCCCGTCGATGGAGTCGGTATTGGATGGCTCATATCAGCCACTGGCGCGTCCGATATTTATCTACGTCAACGAGAAAGCCTACAGCAGTCGAGCTGAAGTGAGGGAGTTTGTTGAGTTCTATATGAACCAAGGCGGTAAATTGGCAAGGGAAGTGAAATACGTGCCACTGCCTGACCGCGCCTACCCGCAGAACCTGGAGCATATCAAAAAAGGCAAACTTGGCACGGTGTTCGGCGGCAAGGCTGAAGTCGGTGTCACCATCGACGAGCTGATGAAGCGCGAAGGGAAACTCTAATTTTTCATCGCGATAGAGAAGATATTCTTGTAGGAGCGGGCTTGCCCGCGAAAACAGCCATTTCGCGGGCAAGCCCGCTCCTACGGGAGCAAAAATTATTCATATTTCTATCGAGAATTGGAATGAGAGAGCTTGCCGAAGTGCGACCGGGCTTTTCGCTGCAACGAGCAGATAGGGTAAGATGAGCAACACCCTCTCCATAGACCAACAAGCGGCGCGCGCCATGCCTCTGGACCAGCGTTTGTTTAACAAGAAAATCAGGCACATCAAGGAACGCATCATTGAGGGCATGCTGTTTCTTGCCGCCTTGGTTTCGGTGTTGACGACACTAGGGATCGTCTATGTGCTGGTGAAGGAATCGTTGGTTCTCTTTACCAAAGTTTCGCTTTGGGACTTCCTTACCGATAAGCAATGGACGCCGCTGTTTGACGATGCCCACTTTGGCATTTTGGTGCTGCTTTCCGGTACGTTGGTCAGTTCCGCCGTTGCGCTGCTGGTCGCCATCCCGCTCGGCACTATCATAGCGGTCTATCTTTCAGAATTCGCCTCGGCGCGTACGCGCGAAGTCGGCAAACCCCTGCTTGAATTGCTGTCTGGCGTGCCGACCATCATTTACGGTTATTTTGCCTTGCTGTTCGTCACACCGCTGCTGCAAAAATTGATTCCCGGTCTGCCGGGGTTCAACTTGCTTTCCGCCGGACTGGTGATGGGCATCATGATCGTGCCGTATGTCAGCTCTATCAGCGAAGACGCCATGCGCTCAGTGCCAATGAATTTGCGCGAAGGCTCGTACGCGATGGGCGCCACGCGCCTGCAAACCGCGCTCAAGGTGGTGGCGCCGGCCGCGCTGTCGGGAATCGCCGCTGCCTACATTCTTGGCATGTCGCGCGCGGTGGGCGAAACCATGATTCTTGCGGTGGCCGCAGGTATGCAACCCAATCTCACCTGGAATCCCATGGAGCCTGCGGCGACGATCACCTCCTTCATCGTGCAAGTTGCGCTGGGTGACCTGCCGCACGGCAGCATCGGCTATCAGACAATTTTTGCTGCGGGCCTTACGCTGATGCTGATGACGCTGACGTTTAACATCTTCGGCTTCTGGATGCGGCGTCGCTACCGGGAGCGCTACTGATGCAGCACCTTGACGAAATGCGCGCCAGAGTCGCGCAACAGCGGCGCTGGGATGTACTGTTCGCCGTCATTGGCTTGGCCGCGCTGGCGTTCGGTATGCTGGTATTTCTCACGCTTTTTGTTGACATGGTGATAGATGGCTATACGCGACTCAGGCCGGAGTTTTTTACCGAGTTTGCCTCGCGCCGCGCGGAATCAGCAGGCATCCTTAGCGCCTGGGTGGGCACTACGCTGGTGATGATTACCACGGCCATTGTCGCGGTGCCACTGGGAGTTGCCGCCGCCCTTTACCTGGAGGAATATGCGCCGCGTCACTGGATTACCGGTGTGATAGAAATCAATATTAATAATCTTGCCGGTGTACCGTCGATTATCTACGGCCTGCTGGCATTGGGTCTTTTCGTTTACGAATTCAAATTGGGACAAAGTATTCTGACAGCCGGGCTGACTCTGGGCTTGCTGATATTGCCAGTGGTGATTGTCGCCACGCGCGAGGCGATTCGCGCCATACCCGGCCAGGTGCGCGAAGGCGCTTATGCATTGGGCGCGACCAAGTGGCAGGTATGTCAGCATCACGTGCTGCCGTACTCGCTGGGCGGCATCATGACCGGGATAATTATCGGCATGGCGCGCGCCATCGGCGAAACCGCCCCCATCATCACCATAGGCGCGCTGACGTTTATTGCTTTCCTGCCGCCGCCGCCGCTTTCCGGCGATTTTCCCTTCGTCTCGTTCGAGTGGTTGAGTTCGCCGTTCACGGTGATGCCGATACAGATTTTTAACTGGACTTCGCGGCCAGACCCGGCATTTCATGCCAACGCTGCGGCGGCAGGCTTTATTCTGGTGCTGATGACGCTCGCCATGAATGGGCTCGCCATCTGGCTGCGCTTTCGCATAAGGCGCAATATAAAATGGTAATAACAGGTAACTACACAGCGTTCTATTATGACTGAATCCAAACCCACACTAGAATCGCTGCCGGTCAAAGCGCAGGCCAAGCAACTGGACTTTTTCTATGGCGACTATCAGGCGCTGAAGAATATCAATGTCGCCATCTACGAAAAGCGCGTGACCGCGCTGATTGGCCCATCGGGTTGCGGCAAATCAACTTTTTTGCGTTGCTTTAACCGCATGCACGATTTATATCCGGGCACGCGCTACCAGGGAGAGATTCGCCTGCATCCTGACAACGTCAGCATTCTTGATCGTGCGGTTGATCCTATCGAAGTGCGCATGCGCTTATCGATGGTGTTCCAGAAGCCCAACCCCTTCCCCAAGACTATTTTTGAAAATGTCGCTTACGGCTTGCGCGTGCGCGGCGTCAAGCGGCGCGCCATACTTGAAGAAAAAGTTGAAGAGGCGCTACAAAGCGCGGCCTTGTGGAACGAGGTCAAGGACCGCCTGCAAGACATGGCGTTCAATCTATCCGGCGGACAACAGCAGCGCCTGTGCATCGCGCGCGCGCTGGCCACCGAACCGGAGATTCTGCTGTTCGACGAGCCGACTTCCGCGCTCGATCCGATAGCCACCGCCAGCATAGAGGAACTCATATCCACACTGAAGCAGCGCGTCACCATACTGATTGTCACTCACAATATGCAGCAGGCGGCGCGCGTATCTGATTTTACCGCCTATATGTATCTGGGCGAGCTGATCGAATTTGGCTGGACCGATGACATATTCACCAGACCGAAAAATTCCCAAACAGAGGCCTACATTACCGGACGTTTTGGTTGATGGGCCGAGAGGATGAACCATGCTAAGCAGCGAACACTTTTCCAAACAATTTGACGCTGAACTCGAAGATATCCGCTCGCGCGTGATGCAGATGGGCGGGGTGGTCGAGTCGCAGATCATGGCCGCGATCAGCGGTTTTACGAGTGGCGACCTCGATGTCATCGCGCGCGTTATCGACAATGATCGCCAGGTTGACGCCTATGAGCTGCAGATAGATGAAGCTTGCGTCCACGTCGTCGCGCGCCGTCAACCAGCGGCGAGCGATTTACGGCTCATCATGGGAGTGGGCAAGATCGTCACCGACCTTGAGCGCATTGGCGATGAAGCTGAAAAAATCGCGCGCATGGCGCGGCAGATTTTTGATCGCGGCGGTTTGCATACGCCGCGCTACATCGATGTGCAAAACACCGGCGACATCGCCATCTCGATGTTGCGCAGAGTGCTCGACGCTCTGGCGCGGCTCGACGCTATTGCAGCAGAGGGTGTCATTGCCGAAGATATGCGTATTGACACTGAGTTTCGCGGCATGATGCGCCAGTTGATTACCTACATGATGGAAGACCCGCGCACCATTTCCACCGCGCTCGATATTCTATGGATCGCCAAAGCGATAGAACGCATCGGCGACCATGCGAAGAACATCGCCGAGCAGGTGATCTACATCGCACGTGGCACCGACGTGCGCCACGCCGAGAGGGATTCCGGCAGCGCAGCGGAAGGAGAAGCGTGATGCACGCCGCGCGCATACTTTTTGTCGAGGATGAGCCCGCCGTCCAGGAGCTGATCCGCTTCACGCTAGAGCAGGCGGGTATGCAAGCGCTAGGCGCGGCCAGCGCAGAAGAAGCGCTGGTCAAACTCAACGACGTCCTTCCCGATGCGCTATTGATCGACTGGATGCTGCCCAACAAGTCGGGCCTCGCGCTCGCGCGCCAGTTGCGCACGGAATCGCGCACGGCGGAACTACCTATCATCATGGTGAGCGCGCGCGGCGAGGAATCAGACCGTGTTACCGGCCTCGAGCAAGGCGCCGATGACTATGTGGTCAAACCCTTCAGCCCGCGTGAGCTGGTGGCGCGCATCCAGGCGGTGTTACGGCGCCGCGCGCCGCACACCTCGGACGCAGAGCTGGGCGTTGGCACGCTCAGACTCAATCCCTTGAACCACGAAGCCACAGTGGCGGGGCGCGCCATCGATCTTGGGCCAACCGAGTTTCGCCTGTTGCGCTTTTTCATGGCGCGACCGGAGCGCGTCTACAGCCGGGCGCAGATACTTGACCATGTATGGGGAGACCATGTCTTCATCGAGGAGCGCACCGTGGATGTTCACATCCGCCGCCTGCGTCAGGCATTGGGCAATGAGGGCGAACATCTGATCCGTACCGTGCGCGGCGCAGGCTACAAGCTTGCGGCGCCTAAAGCGAGTTAAGGAATCGGTAACTCCTTAGCGCCATAAAAGATAATGGAACGCAGATAACGCGGATGAATATGATGAACGCTGATAATGATAAATACTCAGCAAGCAAGCAAAATCTTACCTATTGAGAATTCCCTAATTTGTGACTGCCCCACCCTCACCCCTGCCCTCTCCCGCCCAAGCGGGAGAGGGGGTTTTCTCCCTCTCCACCGGAACGGGGGAGAGGGTTGGGGTGAGGGGGTGGTGGAGTCAAGAAACTGTCGT
>JAYWAM010000217.1:0-13612 GCA_043782425.1 Betaproteobacteria bacterium | reverse complement strand
GAAAAATATTCAATCCTTGCACTGCGCCTTGATTCCGTTGGGAACTTTAGGCGCAGCGCGCGGTGCGCGACTCGATAGAGATCAGGTCGTCTGAGGCTGGAATCGCGGGCGTTACGGCGCGTATTTCGATCTCGAAACCTGGCGCCGCCATTTAACTGCCGCCGGATTTGTCGAACTGAATCACTACTACCGCCCTCCCGGATTGCCGCGTGAGCAGCAGCCGTGGCTGGCAAGCGTGTGGCGCAAACCGCAGAATGCGCTCGCATAAGGAATCGCTGAATCAGCGTCTTCTCCGCCCCCCGAACAGATCGAGGGCAAGCTTCGCCGGGTGTTCTTGTAAAAAATGGATTCCCACTTTCGTGGGAACGACAAATTAGTAGGGCGGACTTGTCCGCCAAAACATCAGCACGACTCTGACATGATGCGGCGGATAAGTCCGCCCTACGCGTCTGCCTTCAATCCCAACTCAGCACAACCTTCCCCGAATTCCCCGAGGCCATAGTCTCGAAGCCTTGCAGGTAATCGCTCACCGCAAAGCGATGCGTCACCATGGGCGTCAGATCCAGCCCGCTTTGCAGCATAGCGATCATCTTGTACCAGGTCTCGAACATTTCGCGTCCATAGACGCCCTTGATAACCAGCCCCTTGAAAATCACCTGGTTCCAGTCGATGGCGCATTCACCCGGCGGGATGCCGAGCATGGCGATTTTGCCGCCGTGGTTCATCACCTCTAACATCTGGCGCAAGGCGCTGGGCACACCGGACATTTCCAGCCCAACATCGAAACCCTCGACTATGTTCAGCTCGTGCATTACATCCTTGAGCGATTGCGCGCCAATATTGACGGCGCGCGTCGCGCCCATTTTCTTTGCAAGATCGAGACGATAGGGATTGATATCGGTAATCACCACGTGGCGCGCGCCGACGTGGCGGCAGATGGCTGCGGCCATGATGCCGATAGGCCCGGCGCCGGTGATGAGCACATCCTCGCCCACCAGATCGAATGACAAGGCAGTGTGGGTGGCATTGCCGAAGGGATCGAGAATGGCGGCGATCTCGTCGGGAATATCGTCGGGAATGGGAAAAGCATTTTCTGCCGGTATCACCAGATACTCGGCGAACGCGCCGCTGCGGTTCACGCCCACGCCCTGGGTGTTGCGGCACAGGTGACGCCGCCCGGCGCGGCAGTTACGGCAATGGCCGCACACCAGATGGCCTTCGCCCGAGACGCGCTGACCGATACTCAGGCCGCGTACTTCCTGGCCCAATGCCGCGACGACGCCGACGTATTCGTGCCCCACGGTCATGGGAACGGGTATGGTCTTTTGCGCCCACTCGTCCCACTTGTAGATGTGCATGTCGGTGCCGCAAATCGCCGTGCGGGCGATTTTTATGAGCACATCGTTGTGGCCCACCTCGGGCACGGCTGCATCGACCATCCAGATGCCGGGTTCGCGCTTGATCTTGGCGAGGGTTTTCATGAAGGTTGCCTTTGTTTGACTACAAAAAAAGCTTTTTACCACTAAGCGCACAAAGTTCACAAAGAAAACAATAAAGCCTTGATGTGTGTTCTTTGTGCTCTTAGTGTGCTTGGTGGTTAAGGCTCTTTAGATTTCACCTGTTTATGTGATGACACCCAGCTCGCGCCCTACTTTGGCAAACGCGGTCACAGCCTTGTCGATATGATGCGCCTGGTGCGCAGCCGACATCTGCACGCGAATGCGCGCTGCGCCGCGCGGCACCACGGGGAACGAAAAGCCCACCACATAAATACCCTCTTGCAGCAGGCGCGCGGACATTTCCTTTGCCAACTGTGCATCGCCCAGCATAACCGGAATAATGGGGTGGTCAGCGCCCGCGAGTGTAAAACCCAGCGCGCTCATGCGTGCGCGGAATGATTTGGCGTTGTGCTGCAAGCGCGCGCGCAGTTCGTCGCCCTCCTCAAGCATGTCGAGCACGGCGAGCGAAGCGTTGGCGATAGCGGGCATCAGCGTATTGGAAAAAAGATAAGGGCGCGAACGGTTGCGCAGCCAGTCGATGACCTCGCGCCTGGCGGCGGTATAGCCACCCGATGCGCCGCCCAGCGCCTTGCCGAGCGTGCCGGTGATGATGTCCACGCGCCCCATCACGCCGCAATGCTCGTGCGTGCCGCGCCCCCTGGCGCCGATCACTCCCACGGCGTGCGAATCATCGACCATCACCAGCGCGCCATACTTGTCGGCCAGATCGCACACTGCTTTCAGGTTGGCGAGTATGCCGTCCATGGAAAACACGCCGTCGGTGGCGATGAGTTTGAAGCGTGCGTCGGCAGCGGCTTTGAGTTGCAATTCAAGATCGGCCATATCGTTGTTGGCGTAGCGCAAGCGCTGCGCCTTGCACAGCCGCACACCGTCGATGATAGAAGCGTGATTGAGGGCGTCGGAGATGACCGCATCGTGTTCGTCGAGCAGCGTTTCGAACAGGCCGCCATTGGCGTCGAAGCACGAGCCATAGAGCATCGCGTCTTCCATGCCGAGAAAACGCGCTAGGCGCTGCTCAAGCTGCTTGTGCACCGTCTGCGTGCCGCAGATAAAGCGCACTGAGGCCATACCGTAGCCGTATTTTTCCAGCCCATCCTGCGCTGCGCGGATCAGATCAGGGTGATCGGCAAGGCCCAGGTAATTGTTGGCGCAAAAATTGATGGCCGCAGCACCACCCGCGATATGAATATCCGCCGCCTGGCGCGAATCGATAACGCGCTCGTCCTTGTAAAGGCCGCCAGCCTTCAGTTCCTCAATCTGTTGCAGCAAATGCGTGATGAACGTCTGGTTCATGGTTTTGACCTTAAGGGTGACCTTGCGAGCGACTTCGTAGGCCGCCCTTGTCGCAGCATTTCCAGCAGTGAAAGCCACTGCGAGTCAACGCCCGCCGCCAAGCAACGCTGACTACCCGGTGTGCCGGTAAGGCCGCACTGCTTGTAAATGCACCGTCATCCCGGCGCGCACTGCGATAGCCAGCAGCGCATCAACGGCAAATAGCGCAACCTCCTTGTGCAACAGGCGATTGAGGCGCGGACGTGTAATGCCGAGCAGCAGCGCCATCTCGGTCTGGGAGATATCATATTGCGCCAGGTGACCGGCAATCTGATCGATCAGGCGCAGACGCATATCGCGCATGCGTCGTTCGGTCTGGATGGCGGTGAGGGGCTTGAGACCATTAGTCATAAGCGTGGCTGTTCCAATTGACGTACAAAATCGGTCAGTAGTCTGACGGAATCTTATTCTACACAAATCCAAACTTGGCGATTGCGCTAATTTTTTCGGCTCGTTATACACTTCTCTTTTTTTCCCAGGAGCCGCCATGCGAATGATTCCGCATTTTTTTGTGTCGTCGCTGCTATTGCTTTGCGCCGCTGCGTCCGCAGTTGCAGAAGAGGAGGACTGGAGCAAGATTGAACTTAAGACCACCAAAATCGCTGGTAATATCTACATGATCGATATGGTTGAGGGCAGCGAGGGCTTTGTCGGCGGCAACATCGGTGTTTCCATCGGCGCAGACGGCATTGTTCTGGTTGACGACATGTTCGCCCCGCTCGCGCCTAAAATACTTGCCGCGCTAAAAACGTTATCCGACAAGCCAGTGAGATTCGTCATCAACACCCACGTTCACGACGACCACACAGGCGGCAACGCAGCCTTTGGCGCCAGCGCCACTCTTATTGCACATGCCAACACTCGTAAACAACTCGCTACGCAGGGACCAGACCCCGACGACAAGCCTGCACCTGCCGTCGCCTTACCGGCTATCACCATTGACGACAAGCTGACATTGCATCAAAACGGCGAGGACATCAGAGTGTTGCATTTCCCCAACGCCCACTCTGATACCGATGTCGTGGTATTTTTCAAGCAATCGAACGTGGTGCACATGGGAGACATTTATTTTTCCGGGATGTTTCCCTTTATCGGTCGAGGCGGCAGCGTAAAAGGCCTTATCGCCTGCATAGAAAAGGTGCTGAGTGACATTGCGCCAAATGCAAAAGTCATCCCAGGGCACGGCCCTCTGGCGAGCGTAGCTGATCTGCGTTCTACCCTTGCAATGCTCAAGGAGACCAGTGCGATTGTTGAAAACGGAATCAAAAACAGGCAAACACTCAAGCAGATGACCGATGCCAAGGTGCTTGCCAAATACGACAAATGGGCCCACGGCTACATAGATGCGGACAAGTACCTGGAACAACTTTATAAAGTTCTCACCCGCAAATGATTTGCTTTCCCGGTTATCATTTGGATCGGAGGTTTTATGAACAACGAAAAAATCAAAGTACGTGTCACCGAAAGCGGCCAGATCATGGATCTCGTGGTTCTGAGCAAGCGCGCTGAAGTGATACGCGTAGTGCTCGGCGAAGGCGTACACAATGTCAGTTGTGATTTAACGCCGACCCGCACCGGGCAGGCCTATGTAGGTAGTGTGATGGGGCGCGAGATAGTCTACGAGCGCAGCCGCGAGCAAGTGCAGGCGGATATCAATTTGCACAATCCAAACTTGCGCAAGGCTAGACCGCGCTAAAGTGAACTTGCCTATAAGAAAAATTCATCGAGGAGAAATTGCATGTATCCAAAACATTGGAAAACAATTGGCGCAACGCTGATTGCGCTGACATTTTGCGCACCCGTGAGCGCGCAGAAGGTATACCGTTGCGGCAACACCTACCAGGAAACACCTTGCCCAGCCGGACAGGAATCGAAGAAGCTGAATACTGCCGCCCCCGCACAAACGTCCGACAAACCCGGCGCCGACGCCGCCTGCATACAGCGCGGGGCAGACTCTCTGAAAATCGTGTGGGCGCGCGAAGCCGGCCAGATAGCGGAAAAGCAGCTTGCCGATGTCGATGGAAAAAATCTTTCCGCGCAAAAGAAAGTCGAAGATAAAAAACTCATCACCGATGTGTATCAGCATAGGGGCAGCGCCACTGAAATACGCGCTGCAATCGAAACCGAGTGTATGGCGGAAAAAGCACGTCTGGCGCAGGCTGCGGCGCTGGCCGCGGCAGCCGCAGGACTCAGCGGACAAACGCAGTCCAAAGAAGCCGCTGCCAAGCCTGGGCCTGGCGAAGATGAGATCAAAGCTGCCGACGCGCGCCGTCGCGACGAAGATGCAGCTCAAGAAGAAAAACGCAAAAAAGCCCGCTGCGCTACGCTCAGCGAACAGTCTGAGAACATACTCAGAGAACAGCGCAAAGGTGTCAGCGCCGCAGTGATGACGCGCCTGACGCAGCAGCGCGATAAGGTTCAGGCGACGATGCGCGAAGCCGGATGTTGAGATCTTATTGCAATAACTTAAGACGCTGAATCTTGCCCGAAGGCCCCTTGGGTAATTCGCTCAGGAAGCGGATGATTTTCGGCGTCTTGAATTTGCCGAGGACGGGCAGGCAAAATTTCCGCAACTCCGCCTCGGAACATTGCTGGCCAGGCTTCAGCACCACGCAGGCCATGATTTCCTGCCCATAATGCGCGTCTGGCATGCCCACCGCTGCGGCCTCCAGTATGGCCGGATGTTTGAGCAAGGCCTCGTCAATCTCGCGTGGTGCGATGTTTTCGCCGCCTTTGATGATCAGCTCCTTGATTCGACCGGTGACGAAAACAAAACCATCCTCGTCCAGATGGCCCAGGTCGCCGGTGTGCAGCCAGCCTGCGGCAGTACGCGAGCGAGCCGTTTCTTGCGGGTCTTTGTAGTAGCCCTTCATCACATTCGGGCCGCGTACCATGATCTCGCCGGTTTCCAGCGGCGCTAGCGTGACGCCCTCTTGGTTCACGATCTTGGCTTGGTTGCCGAAAGCCTGTCCCGGGCTGCCGATTTTACGCTTGGCGGGATCCAGCGGATTGGTGAAGCATGGCGCCGCTGTTTCCGTCAGCCCCAAGGTCTCGATCACACCGATCTTGAACTTTTTCTCGAAAGCGCGATGCTGGCTGGGCGCCAATGGTGCGGATGCGCAGCGGCAAAAGCGCACAGCGCTGATATCCAGTCCACGCTCGACTGGACCGGGTGCGTTCAGCAGATAGGAGATGATCGTCGGGACTACGTTGATCCAGGTGCAGCGATACTGCGCCACCAGTTCCCAAAACTGGGTGACACTGAAGCGATGCGAAAGCACCAGGCTGCCGCCGTGTATCAGTTGCGACACAGCGGTTACGATCTGGGCATTGATGTGGTACAGCGGTAACGACGCCAGTACCCGGTCGTCAAACCCCAACTCGTGTGCCGCAGACACGAATTGTCCGCCCGAGATCACCGAGCGGTTGGATAACACCACCCCCTTGGGCTTGCCAGTGGTGCCGGAGGTGTACATCATCAGCGCATCTTCCTCCTCGCCTACCAGCGGCAGATCCTCCGCACCTTGCGGCCCTGCAATAAACTCTTGGCTGTCAACATCGCATTCAACAATCATGATGTGCCGCGCAATGTTGACCAAAGCCGCATTAAGACGTTCGAGCTGATCGGGAGCGACAAATACGATGCGCACGTCGCTATGCTCCAGCACATATTCGAGCTGTGAGGATTGGGCCAGCAGGTTGATGGGGGTGACACAGAAACCGCCGTACATAGCGCCGATGAATAGCCGACAGGTCTGAAAGCCGTTGTGCATGAATAGCGCCACCTTCTCACCCGGCCGGATACCTAGCCGGGACAGATAATGAGCAAGCCGTCGACAAGCCTGCTGGAGATCCGCGAAGCTCATGGTCAAGCCCGACTCTGCTGCGATCAGATACACGGCGTCGGGCCGCTGCGCCGCCTGAAAGTCTACATACTCGCGTAGGGTTCTCAGCATGCTTCGGGATTCTTTTGAGCGGCGGGGTTTTGCCTGAATGATTGCACCGTGCTCCAAGATCAGCGGAACTTGCGCAGGTAGTCGCCGAATATTTCCTGCTCGGACGGAATCCGCTCAGGAATCTTGCGCGAGATGCGCGTAATGTTCAGGTAGTGCCGGTAATTTAAGTTGTCGGAGAAATTGTTTCGTCCCCAGGTGCCGCAACCCATGGACAGCGAAAATGGCAGACCATTGTCGAAGTTGCCGCCAGTGGCGAAGCAATGGGCCTGGTTGACGATGACGCGGCATACCGGCAGCTCCATCCCTAGACGCGCGATGTTCCTGTCGTCGTTGCTGTGTATGCCGACCGAATGCCCCGCGCCCTGATAGGCATAGATGCCTGTGACGATGTTGCAGGCATGATCGAAATCGCGCGCGCGATAGACGGCGAGCACAGGCGCGAGCTTCTCACCAGAGAAGGGATGATCCGGGCCGCTGCCGCTTTCCTCGACCAGCAGGAATTTCGCCGTCGAAGGCGCTGCCCGCTCCAGTCCTGCGAGCGCGGCGATGCGCGGCGCAGACTGGGCCGTCACCTGCGGGTTGAGCTTGCCGTCTGTCCACATCAGCGCCTGCAAGCGGCCCTTCTCTTCGCCATCCAGCAACACGCCACCGGCCTCGCTCAGCGCCCGCAGCGCCTGCTCATAAACTACATCGAGAATAACCACACTATTCTCCGAGGAACAACTGGTCGCATTGTCGAATGTTTTTGAACGTGCAATGTTTTGTGCCGCCTCGTGCAAGTCAGCCGAGGCATCCACGATAGAGCAGACATTACCCGCGCCCACGCCGAACGTCGGCGTGCCGCTGGCATACGCCGCGCGCACGTTGTTCTGCGAGCCGGTCGCCACCACCAGATCGGCCTGGCGCATCAATTCCTGCGTCGCCTCTTTGGTTACCGGATTTGGCAGGAACTGCAGCAGATCCGGCGGTGCTCCGACCTTTTTCAGCTCAGCGTGAATGTAGCCGACCAAAGCGGCGCAGGTGCTCAGCCCCTTGGGGGAAGGCGCAATGATGATCGCATTACGCCCCTTGAGCGCATTAATGATTTTGTTGGCGGGCGTCGCCGCAGGATTGGTGGACGGGGTGATCGCCGCAACCACACCAACCGGCCGCGCGATCTCAACGATGCCCTGTTCCGCATATTCGGCAATGATGCCCACGCTCCTGGCGCCTTTTAAATCTCTCAACAAGCCGAGCGTCTTGCGATGGTTTTTGAGCATCTTGTCGGCCACATTGCCAAGGCCGGTGTCGCGCACCGCCATTTCGGCCAGCACCTGGTTGTTCTCAGGTTTCATGATCGCCCAACCCACCGCAGTGACGACTTCGTCAACCTGTTTCTGCGAGTAATCCGCGTAGATTGCTTGAGCGGCACGCGCCCGGTCAAGCAGAGCAGCAACCGCTTGGCGTGCTGAAGTATTCATCTTCTGCAAGCGCTCATGTTTTTTCCGCGCGCGCCGCGCGCCGTTCACGTAACTGCCGGTGGATCGGGTAGACCAGCGCGATGATCGCCAATGCCATCACCACTGCACTCACTGGCCGTGTGAACAACACACTCCAGTTATTATTTTCGCTCACCATCATGGTCATGAAAGCGCTTTCTGCCAGCGGCCCGAGAATCGATCCCAGCACCAGCGGCGCAATCGGAAACTTGAACTTGTCGAAAAGATAGCCGAGCACGCCAAACGCCGTGATGACGTAGAGGTCAGACAGGTTGTTGCGCGCAGCAAAGGCGCCGATAAAGCAAAACAAGACGACGAAGGCGGACACCACAGGCTCGGGCATATCCAGCACCTTCACCAGTGGCTTGATGGCAAAGTATCCCAAGATGCACATGCCGATAATGCTGACGAACAACGAGGCGAACACGGCATAGACCATAGGGCCAGAATTAACAAAAATCTGCGGGCCAGGCTGCATACCGTGCAACAGAAACGCACCGAGGATGATAGCGGTGGCGCCGCTACCGGGAATGCCCATGGTCATTAACGGAATCAGCGCGCCGCCGACCGACGACGTGGCCGCGGTCTGCGGCGCGACGATTCCTTCGGCAATGCCGCTGCCCATTTCTTTGCGCCGCTTGCCGTACTGGGCTTCCGTGCCATAGGCGACGAACGAAGCGATAGTCGCTCCTGCACCGGGAATGATCCCGACTATGATTCCCAGGATAGAACTGCGCAAGAACGTGCCTTTGACCTTGCCGATTTCGGCCAGAGTTGGAAAATCGGTCGCAATCTTGCGCTCAACATTGGCAGTCTTTTCCTCGCTCTTAAAGCCCTTCTCCAAGCGGTAAAAAACCTCACCCAAGCCGTACGCGCCCACCATGACTAGCAGGTACTCGATGCCATCCTCAAGAAACGGGACACCGAAGGCAAAGCGTTGCGCGCCGTAAATCGAGTCGACACCAACAGTGGCGATCAACAGTCCAAGAAACAAACTAATAAAAGCATTGGTGATGGAACTGCCGCCGAGCGATACAACGCTTGCCATGCCGAACAGCAGGATGGCGAAGTACTCCGGCGAAGAGAGAGTGAGCGCGAATTTCGCCACCGGGTGAGACAGAAACACCATGACTGTCGCTGAAAGTAGACCGCCCCCCAAGGCCGCGAACAGGGTCCAGCCCAGCGCCTTGGCCGGGTTCCCTTTGCGCGCCATGGTATAGCCATCCCACAACAGCGGTACGTCTATAGGCTCACCGGGAATGCGAAAAAGTATTGCTGTAAAAGCGCCGCCATAAGTACCCGAAACATACATCGCAGTGAGTAAAATAATCGCCGGCAACAAACCCATGCTGTAGGTGAAAGGCAGCGCCAACACCACTCCCATAACCAGCGTCAGTCCGGGCAGAACGGCAACCAGCATCCCCAGCACCAGACCGATAACCAGCACCAGCATATTCATCGGTTGAAAAACTTCCAGAAATCCGTTACCAAGGCTAACGATGATGTCCACGTTTAACGCACTCCCATGACAGCAAGCAATGCCGTCGATACTGTCAAGAATGGCCCTGTACCGAGCGGTAAAGAAACATACACGACCTTCATGAAGACGAACATGATGACCAATGTGCCGAGCAGGCTGGTGCTGGAGATCACGCGCCAGCGACGGTAGCGGCCAATGACCATGAACAACGCAAGATACGCGCTGGTGGCGATAAAGAAACCCAGTGTGCTGATTGCAAGTATGTAAACGATGGTTAAGCCGATACCGGCCCATAGGCGCAAGGGATAGACCGGTTGACTATCGCCCTCCTCCCCGGCGCCCGCGTCCTTCATTAATTTACCGAGCAGGCCTGCGGCCTCAAAGGATTCTCTGACCAGGAGGCTCTTCACAATTCCATAGGCGCATGCCGCACCCAGCAGAATCAAAATCAATTTCGGCCAGGCGTCCGGCCCAATGCGCCCAGCCGGCGCCGCATAGTCGATTTGAGTTGCCAGGTGGTAAAAAACCATCGCGCCGATCAGCAAAACAATATAGGGCGAAGCGCGTAGCAAGCGGTTCAACATTACGATTCCCTGTTATTGAATTCGTCGTGTGCTATTTCTTGCTGCTCAACTTCCGCATCGTGGCTATCTCACTGGACATAAATTTTTGCGCTTCACCAGCGGGAATGAAACTGTCTTTGCGAGCCAGCGATTCTTTTAGGAAAGCCGCGTAATCAGGCGTGTTTGCCGCCTTGGCGATGGCGTCGGCCAGAAACTTGACAATCTGCGGATCAGTGCCTGCCTTGGTGACGATGGCGCGGTATTGCGGCAAGTAGATTTCCAGCCCTGCTTCCTTCGAGGAGGGAATATCGGCAAAGCCTTCATTCCTATCCTCGCTGAAAAACAGCACAGGGCGCATTTGCTTGCTGTCGAGGAAATTGTGTATGTCGCCCGCCTGCTCGAACAACAAGTCCACGTGCCCGCCAAGTATCGAGGTATAACGTTCGCCGGGGCTGGCATAAGGCACCGGAACCAGCTTGATGCCTTTACTGGCAAGATAGGTGACGGTCATATCGTCAACGCTGCCAAAACCGAGAATCGCCACCTTTATCGTGCCCGGCTTGGCCTTGGCTTCCGTCACGACATCATTCCAGCTCTTGAAGCGGCTAGACTGCTGCACGAAAAAACCGGAATTTTGGCGGATCATGATGCCGAGCGGCGTGACCTCCGATAATTTCCAGCGCGCGCCGCCCGATAACACGGTCGCTACTGTATCGCCGATCAGGATCGCAATGGAGTAGCCGTCCGCCGGAGCAGCGAGCAGCTTGGTCATGCCGGTGTTGCCGACCGCACCAGGAACATTGAGCACCGGAAAAGATGTCTTGAGATCTACCTCAAGCAGTTTGCCGATCTTTCGCGCCAACTGGTCGGCGCCACCACCTGCGCCATAAGGAACGATGAACTCGACAGGCCGCCGGGGGAATTTTTCCTGCGCGAAGGCCCCGCCAGCCGCAGCCAAAATGCAAATAAAAGCAGCCATCAACTTGACCATCGGTGTATCGAACCAGCTTTTCATGTTTTCTCCTTTTTGATAACGGGTTAGCATTTCGTCCAGACGAGAACTCTACACAGCGCAAGGATATTACTTCAAACATACTCCTTATATTTGTCAAGGAAACGCACCGGCTTGGACAAGGCGTCGCGGCGGAACGGATCGCCCAGTTCCTGCGTCACCAGCACCTCGATAATGGTGGTCTTGCCGCTTTTCTGTGCTTCGCAGGCGGCGCGCAATGCCGGGCCGACATCCGCCAGCTTGTCGATCACCATGCCTTCTGCGCCCATGGAGCGGGCGATAGCGGCGAAGCTTGGATTTTCCAGATTGGTGCCGAGGAAACGGTTGTTGTAGAAATCCACCTGATTCTTTTTCTCCGCGCCCCATTGCTTGTTATGGAACACTACAGCAGTGACGGGAATTTTCTCGCGCACGCAGGTGAGAATCTCGCCGAAGCTCATGCCCCACGCGCCGTCGCCGACATAGGCGACCGCCGGTCGATTGGGTGCGGCAAGTTTGGCGCCGATGATGGTGGGAAAGGCGTAGCCGCAATTGCCAAAGCTCATGGCCGCGAACATGCTGTTGGGGCGCCTGAAGCGCAGGTAACTGTTGGCGACGGAGCAAATGTTGCCTATGTCGGTCGATACCATGGCGTCCTCCGGCAGCGCTTTTTCGAGTTCGCGCAGCATCTGTCTGGGGTGCATGTAGGGGCTATCCTTGGCCACCCCCACACTCCATGCGTCGCGCTCCTGGTCCCAGGCGGCCAACTCGGTTTCCCATGCGGCTTTCTCTTGGTTAATCATCTCAAGTCGCTGCTTGCTGTTGGCCTTGCAGGCGAGTTGTTTGTGCTTGAGCCGTTCGATCAGCGCTTCGGCGGCGGCTTTCGCATCGCCACAAATGCCGACCGAGATCTTCTTGACCAGTCCGAGCATTTTTGCATCAGCATCGACCTGGATTATTTTGGCGTTTTTCGGCCAGTAATCCATGCCATGCTGCGGCAAGGTGCCGAAAGGTCCAAGACGGGTGCCGAGCGCCAGCACAACATCGGCTTGCGCGATCAACTTCATACCGGCCTTGGATCCCTGATAACCGAGCGGGCCGCACCACAGCGCATGGTTGGCCGGGAAGGAATCGTTGTGCAGGTAACTATTGACGACAGGGGCGCCGAGCAAATCAGAGAGCACGATGCAGGCATCGACGCCGCCAGACATGACCACGCCGCCGCCCGAAACAATCACTGGGAACTTGGCTAGAGCGAGCAGTGTGGCCGCTTCATCCAGGCTCTTGGCGCCGCCCGCGCCACGCTCGACACGGATGGGTTGCGGCACCTCGAATTCAAAATCGCCGTAAAAATAGTCGCGCGGAATATTCAGTTGCGCTGGCCCCATTTCGAGCATCGCACGATCAAAGCAGCGCCCGGTGATTTCCGCCATGCGGCGCGGATTATTGACATGCCCCTGATACTTGGTGATTTTGGAGAAGATCGGCAACTGGTCGGTCTCCTGGAATCCGCCGAGACCCATCGACATGGTTCCGCTCTCGGGCGTGATCACCACCACCGGGCTATGCGCCCAATAGGCAGCGGCTACTGCAGTCACGAAGTTGGTGATACCAGGGCCGTTTTGCGCCATGCACACGCCGTGGCGCCCCGACACCCTGGCATAGCCGTCGGCCATATGCGCGGCACCCTGTTCGTGCACCGTCGGGATGTAACGGATACCGGCGGCCGGAAAAATGTCGAGCGCATCCATGCACGCCGAGCCAACGATGCCGAACACATCGGTCACACCATTGGCCACCAGCGTCTCGACAAACGCCTCCGAGGGCGTCATGCGTGTCACGCCGCTTGCAACGCTGCGCTGGATATTGGTTTCGTTCTTGCCCATGTAAAGCTCCTTCCTGTAAATACGTTATTGAGCGTTTCCTAATTCACGACAGCTTCTTGACTCCACTACCCCCTCCCTTGCAGGGCGCGCTGTCCGCTGCATCGGACTGCCGCTTCGCAGGCAGCCAGCATACTGGCTGAAACCCCTGCTACGCCCACGGCCCTCTCCCCCCGTTCCGGTGGGAGAAACTCCCTCTCCCGCTTGGGCGGGAGAGGGCGGGGGTGAGGGTGGGGCTGTCGCAATTTAGGGAATTCTCAGTAATCATTGTACGCATCACTTGGAACATAGAGCCTATGCACAGGTTCTCGGGTGCGATTCAAACTGATGTGAAACGAATTCAAGAACCTCCAAACAACTGTCATCCCCGCGAAAGCGGGGAACCATTTTTTGCTAGCAGAACATGGAT
>JAYWAM010000216.1:0-5141 GCA_043782425.1 Betaproteobacteria bacterium | reverse complement strand
TCGTCTCCGCTGATGGCGATCTGACTGAAGCGCAACGCAACGCGCTGCTGGCGCAAATGACCGGCGAGGTCGCCCAGTTGGTGCTGGCGGATAATTATTACCAGACGCAATCGTTGTCGGTGTCAGGTGTGCGCGGTGATAAATTGCTCGATGCCCAGACGCGCTTTATCCGCCAGTTGGAAAAAAGCGGCCGCCTGATGCGCGCCGTGGAATATTTACCTACTGACGAGCAACTCGCCCAACGCCGCGCCGCCAAACAGGGGCTCACCTCGCCGGAGCGCGCCGTGTTGCTGGCTTACAGCAAGATGCAGTTGTTTGATGAATTGGTTGCCTCCGATCTGGTGGACGACGATTACGTAGACCAGGCTCTGATCGACTATTTCCCCCAGGCGCTGCGCGCGCGCTACAAGGAAATCATGGTACGTCATCCGCTGAAGCGCGAAATTATTTCGACCGTGGTGGCCAACAGCATGATTAATCACGTCGGCAGCGTGTTCGTACATCGCATGCGCGAAGAAACCGGCGCAGCGGCGCACGAGGTGGTGCGCGCCTACATCCTGGTGCGCGACATTTTCGGCTTCACGCCGCTGTGGGGTGAGATCGAGGCGCTCGATAACAAAGTGCCCGCACAGGTGCAAAACGAAATGCTCATCGACGCCGGGCGTCTGGTGTTGCGTGCTGTCTTGTGGTTTTTGCGCCGCCGCCGCGAAAAACTGCCAATCACCAAAGTGATCGAATTTTTTCAGCCTGGCGTCGCTGCGTTGCGCAGCAAGCTGCGCTCGCTGCTCAACCCCAACGATCTCGAAGCGCTCAGCGCACAACAAGCAAAGTTACAGGCCGCCGGCATTCCTGCTGATATTGCCGAACAAGTGGCGAGCCTCGATGCGCTCTATGCCGTGCTCGATATAGTCGAAGTCGCCACCGAAAGCCAACACAGCGTTGATCTGGTCGCAACAATTTACTTCGCGCTGGTTGGAAAGCTGGAGATACGCTGGTTCGCCAATCAGGTAAGCGCGCTACCTACCGATTCCCATTGGCAGGCCCTGGCGCGCAATGCCATGCGCGACGATCTGTCTAGCCTGCAACGCTTGCTGACGAGCGGTGTTGTGAAACTTTCGCCCGGCAAAAACGCTGCCGAAACCATGCTCGCGGCCTGGGAGCAGCTCAATACTTTACCGCTGGCGCGCTTGAAAGAAATGGTGACCGACCTCAAGGCCGGGCCGACGCTCGATTTAGCGATGTTAAGCGTAGTGTTGCGCGAGTTGCGCGGGTTGGCGTGACGCGCTGTCAAGGAATTCAAGGACGGCGCCCAAGCCTGTTTCGATAGTGTGAATAAGCAATGCGGTGTGGCAGGGCGCAAGATTTTCTACACCACCTTGGATGATGGGCACTTATATCGCGGCTCTTATTTCGCCGATATTTCCATAATAGGCGCGGGCGGAAAAGTGCGTTATTGAGTAACGGACTAGGTTTGTAAAGGGGAGCAAAACGCATGCATGCAACCGCGAGCGCAAGCACGAAGTCGATGGCCTATCCCTGGATGGTGGTGGCGATCTTGATGGTCGCCTATGTGTTTTCCTTTGTAGACCGCCAGATTTTGAATTTGCTGGTCGGGCCGATTCGTCGCGATCTTGGCATCAGCGATACGCAGATGAGTTTGCTGATGGGTTTTTCGTTTGCCATTTTCTACACCATTCTCGGCATCCCGCTGGGCAGGTTGGCCGATAGGTGGAGCCGTCGCGGCTTGATCACATCCGGCGTGGTGGTCTGGAGCCTCATGACTTCGCTGTGCGGGCTGGCGCATTCGTATTGGCAATTGTTTTTGTTTCGCATCGGTGTCGGCGTGGGTGAGGCGACACTTTCCCCGGCCGCGTATTCGATGATCGCCGACTATTTCCCTCCCGAGCGCCGCGCCACCGCTATCAGCGTCTACTCGATGGGAATTTTCCTTGGCTCGGGCATCGCCTTTTTGCTCGGCGGCCTGGTGATTCAGTACGCTGTAGCGCAGGGCGCGGTGACGCTGCCGCTGATCGGCGATGTTCGTCCGTGGCAACTGGTGTTCTTTGTGCTCGGCGGCAGCGGCATCGTATTCAGTCTCGCGTTTCTGCTGGTGCGCGAGCCGCCGCGCGTGGGTGTCGGCTTATCCTCTAGCCAGGCGCCGTTTGGCGCTGTGGTCGCATACCTGTGGCAAAACCGCCGCACCGTGTTGTGCCATAACCTGGGCTTCGCAATGATCGCGTTCGGCTCGTATGGCACGTCTGCCTGGGTGCCGAGTTTTTTCATCCGCACCTTCAATTGGGAGGCCGGTAAGGTCGGCATCATGTACGGCCTGATGGTGATGGTGTTCGGCTGTCTGGGTATTTTGTTCGGCGGCTGGCTCACTGATCGCTGGCTGCGTCAAGGCAAGAGCGACGCGGCGCTGCGTGTAGGCATTTGTGCGGCGAGTGTCGCCATCGTCTGTAGCGTCTATCTGCTGGCGGGCAGCGGCACGCTCGCCGCTGTGTTGATGGCGCCGACGGTGTTTGCGCTGAGCATGCCTTTCGGCGCAGCGCCCGCAGCGATTCTGGAAATCGTCCCCAACCAGATGCGCGGCCAAACTTCCGCCGTATATCTGTTTATCGTCAACTTGATCGGTCTCGGTGTCGGGCCGACCGCCGTTGCCCTGGTGACCGACTATGTGTTCGCCAATGATCTCGCGCTCAAGTGGTCTATGCTAATCGTCGTTACCATTGCAAATCTCGCGGCGATATCGTTGCTCGCAGCGGGCTTGAAGCCGTATCGGCAAACCCTGCGCGAGTTGAAGGGGCAGGAGTAAGATTGGCAATCTCATACTTTATGTTCCCGGCAGACAATGGCTTCGAACTGAATTTCTTTCGTAGTGTTTGACAACAGGCGTAGCGGCGTCGCCATGATTCGCCGCATTGCAAGAAGAGGGGACTATGAAGTTATCCAATTTCAGCAAGACATTTTCCGTGCTGGCCTTATCGCTCGCAGCCGCAGGTGGCGCGCTTGCGCAATCCGCCGATGCACCGTATGGGACGTCCAAGTTCGCAGCTTACGCCGACATCGACAGCATCAAACAACTGCGCGTGGTATGGGACTTTAACTTCATCGATCCCAAGGCGGTGGGCATGGTGTTCAACAACGTCAATGCCTTGCTCAAGGCCACCAGCGAATATGGCCCCAAGGAAATCGATCCGATCAAAGTGGTCATCGTCACCCACGGGCCTGAAGTCGTGGTATTTGACAAACGCAATTACGCCAAATACAAAGATATCGTTGACCGCGCCGCCAGCTTCGCCAAACAAGGCGTGAAATTCGAAGTGTGCCGCAACGCCGCAGCGATCCAGGGCATCACGCCTGAAGACTTGCACGGCTTCGTCACGGTAGTGCCGGCCGGCCCCTACGCGCTTGCGTACTGGCAGGCCAAGGGCTACTCGCTCAATGCAGTCGGCGCAACCATGCCAACGCCGCCGATCAGCGAGCTCAACAAGGCCGATCTGCACAAAAAATAAGCTAGCATCACACTGCCCGGCGGGTATGGTTGCTTTGCCTGCCGGACATTTTCACTCTTAAATTCTATATATTGCGACTTGTATGTTTCTGCCAGCACTTCCTGAAATTGAAACCAGCCGCCTAAAAATTCGCTTGGTGGAAAGGGCTGACCTGCCGTCGCTACTTGAAGTCAACTCAAACGCTGAGGTCACGCGCTACCTGCCGTACGAAAGCTGGAGAGACCTCTCCGATGGCGAGGCCTGGTACGAGCGCACAGCAGCCCGCTTTGCTGCGGGCGATGCGGGCCAATTCGTGATCTTGCAGCGGGAAACGCGCCGTGTCATCGGAACGTGCCTGGTGTTTCGATTTGAAAAGTTGAGCGCTAGAGCCGAGGTAGGATATGTATTGGCGCGCGAGTTCTGGGGCGCCGGCTATATGTACGAGGCTATGAGCGCGTTCGTGGCTTTCGGCTTCGAGCAACTCGGCCTGCGGCGGATCGAAGCCGAGATCGATCCACGCAATTGCGCGTCTGCCAGGCTCCTTGAGCGCCTGGGTTTTGTCAGGGAAGGGTTGCTGCGTCAACGCTGGGAAAGAAAGGGTGAAGTAACAGACTCTAGTCTCTACGGTCTACTGCGAACATCGAAATCGTGAGTATCGCTTTATGAAACGCATTGTTTATCTGCACGGCTTCAACAGCTCTCCGGCGTCAGGCAAGGCGCAACAGTTGCTTGCCTATCTGACCAAGTTGGGAAAGACGCATGCCTTCGATGCGCCCGCCTTGCATCACCGTCCCGCGTTTGCCATGCGTCAGATTGAAACGAAATATGGCGCGAGCCGTGCCGACGACATCACCTTGATCGGCAGTTCGCTCGGCGGCTTTTATGCTACTTATCTTACGGAGAAATACGGCTTCAAATCCATCCTGGTCAATCCCGCCGTGGCGGCGCATATTGGTCTTGCAGCTTATATCGGCGCGCAAGTCAATTTTCACAGCATGGAAAAGTACGATCTCACGCAGCAACATGTTGCCGAGTGGCAGGCGCTCGCCGTTACGGCGCCGCAACGCATGGCGCGCTATTGGCTGATGGTTGAAAGCGGCGATGAGACACTCGACTATCGAGTAGCGGTGAAGTTCTATCAAGGCGCAAAACAGTTGGTGATAGAAGGCGGGAATCATGGCTTTCAGTCGTGGCAGAGACTGTTGCCCGAGATAGTGGAATATGCGGAGCTATAATGGCGGGCCTTTCACTCAGCATTTTCCACTAGGCCCCCATGACCCAGAACGTGTTCTATGAAGAAGAAGGCAGTTTCAAGTGCGGGGCGGTGCTGTCCGATAGCGGTGGTGCGCTGCAAGTCGAATCGCAAAGCGGCAAGCGCAGCAAGGTCAAATCCTCTAACGTGCTGCTGCGTTTCGAGCGCAGCACGCTGGCTGAATTTAGCGCCGCAGGTCAAAAACTCAGCGAAGAAATCGATGCCGATTTTCTGTGGCAGGTGTGCGGACCGGATGAGTTTGGTTTTGAGGCGCTCGCCAACGAGTACTACGGCCACGCCCCCAGTCCCGCCGAAGCTGCGGCGGTGGCCATCAAGCTGCACGCCAGTCCGATGTACTTTTACAAAAAAGGCAAGGGACGTTATCGCGCCGCGCC
>JAYWAM010000215.1:0-13688 GCA_043782425.1 Betaproteobacteria bacterium | reverse complement strand
CATTCGTAACGGTGCGCAAGCGCACCCTACGGAATCTCCTCCCATCCTCCACTTTCCAGAATCTGTTCATAGCAACTCAAACGGACGCTGCTCGTGCGCCAGCAGCCAACGCTTAATGCGCAGCGTGTCATCGCCCGTTCCGCCCATGAATCCGCCCAACCCGCTGGCCGCGACGATGCGATGGCATGGCGCCACGATGGGCAGCGGATTGCTGCCGCATGCGCCGCCCACGGCGCGTGCGCTGGAGCCGATGGCGGCGGCAAGCTCGCCGTAGGTTTGTGTCTTGCCCACGGGAATTTTGCGCAGCGCTTGCCACACCTTTATCTGATGCATCGAACCGGAAAATTTGAGCGGCAGATCAAACTCAAAGCGCGGATCGTCAAGATAGGCGGAAAGTTGCACGCAGGCTAGGTGGGCGAGAGAGTTGCGCTTGGGCGCAAGCGCCGCGACCTGGGCAGGAAGAAAGCTGATGCCGATAACGTGGCGCGCGTCAGTGCGGATGCCGAGCGTGGCGAAGGGCGTGCGCAGGCGCGCTGCAAAATCATCTTGTGCTGGCGAGCGTTTCATGACGCTAAACGTGACCGGTCGCACGCCGCTGCCGCGAATGCGCAGGTAAAGCGTCGGCGTGCTCGAGCGCGCTGCGGGCAAGTTCTGTCACTTGGGGTGCGATGCAGATCGGCATGGTGGGAAAAGTATAACCTGCGGCTTAACGGATTGATGCGTCACGACGCTTGTGGCCGGGCGCCTCGCCTGAGCGAGGTTTCGCGTTCCCAGAATTTTAGAGATTCGTAAAACGGCGAATCACCTGCTATTTCTGCCGTGCGGAATCTGGCACAAATAGCGAAATGTTTTTTATTGAAACGTGCGGATTTCCAGCCACAGAGGGCGCGCACTTTTGTTCCTGCGGATAGGTATGCTAGTCTGTTCAAGGCGTTACCGGATTTACGCTTGTTGGCACAATGGATGCTATGTGAAGGTTTGGCGCCTCGTCATAATTTATCTTTCAAGGAGACTTTAATGAAACATACTTTCCTGCGCGCAATGCTGGCTATTGTCAGCGCGACGCTGTTAGTCACTGCCGCAAACGCGCAGCAGCAGTATATCAACGTACTTACCGGCGGCACGAGCGGCGTGTATTACCCGCTGGGAGTGGCGCTGTCGCAAATTTACGGCAAGGCGATCCCCGAGGCGCGGGCATCGGTGCAGGCCACCAAAGCTTCCGTCGAGAATCTGAATTTGTTGCAGGCAGGACGCGGCGAAATCGCTTTCACTCTGGGTGATGCGCTCTCCGATGCCTGGAAGGGCGAGGTGGAAGCCGGATTCAAGGCGCCGCTTAAGAAGCTGCGCGCTGTGGCGGGAATCTATCCCAACTACATCCAGATCGTGGCCAGCGCTGATTCCGGCATCAAGACACTCGCCGACTTGAAGGGCAAGCGTATCTCGGTCGGCGCACCGAAATCAGGCACAGAATTAAATGCGCGCGCCATATTCAAGGGGGCAGGCATGACTTACAAGGATTTTTCCAAGGTCGAGTATTTGCCATTCGGCGAGTCGGTTGAGCTTATGAAAAACCGGCAGCTTGACGCCACGCTCCAGTCTGCCGGGCTCGGTGTCGCGTCGCTGCGCGATCTATCAACGTCGGTGAAAATTGTTATCGTCGCAATTCCGCCTGAAGTAGTGGCCAAGATCGGTGACGCCGCCTATCTCAGCGCCGTGATTCCTGCTAAGACCTACGAGGGGCAGACGGAAAGCGTGCAGACCGCGGCAGTGCAGAATTTTCTGGTGACGCACGAAGGTGTTCCGACGGACACCGTATACAAAATGACCAAATCGTTGTTCGACAATCTCGATCAGCTTGTTGCGTCGCATGCCGCTGCCAAGTCGATTAACAAAGAGAGCGCGGCTAAAAATATGCCGATACCTTTGCATCCGGGTGCAGAAAAATACTACCGCGAAGCTGGTCTGATCAAGTAGTTCGGCGTGCGGGGGCAAGACACGCCGCCGTGGCGTGCCTTGTGCTGCGCACATAAAAGAGAATACTGACATGGTAGAAAATCCCACACAGCAGCATGAGGAAGAGTTTCACGAGCACGGCGCGCAGCGCCAACTCGGCGGCGTTGCGCTAAAAATTGTTGTCGCGGCGGCGCTGGCATTTTCAACTTATCAGCTCATTGTTGCCGCATTCCATCCTCTTTCCAGCTTGGTCATTCGTTCGTTGCATGTCGGCTTTCTGCTGTCTATCACATTTCTGCTGTATCCGATCAAGCAGCGCGGCAAGCACACGCGCATTCCCTGGTACGACTGGCTGCTTGCTGCGACCAGCTTTGTGCTGGGTACTTATCAGTGGGTATTCGAATCGGATCTGATCGCGCGTGCAGGCGAGCCGAGCACTATGGACATCGTGGTCGGGGGCGCCATGGTGGTGCTGGTATTCGAGGCCGCGCGGCGTATTCTGGGTATCGCGTTGCCGCTGGTGTGCGGAACGTTTCTGCTCTACGGCTTGTTCGGGCAATACCTGCCGGGCGAGCTTGCACACCGTGGTTACGCATTCAGCCAGGTCGTCGATCAGCTCGGCCAGGGAACCGAGGGCATTTTTGGTATTCCGACCATGGTGTCTGCGACCTACATTTTTCTTTTCATCCTGTTCGGCTCTTTTCTCGAACACGCCGGCATGATTAACCTGTTCAATTCGCTGGCGCTGGGTCTGGTCGGCCATACCAAGGGCGGCCCGGCCAAGGTGGCGGTGATTTCTTCGGGATTCATGGGCACCATATCCGGTTCCGGTGTCGCCAATGTGCTCACTGTCGGCCAGTTCACTATTCCCTTAATGAAACGATTTGGGTATACCTCGGTGTTCGCTGGTGCGGTCGAGGCCACCGCATCGATGGGCGGGCAGATCATGCCGCCGGTGATGGGCGCAGTCGCGTTCATCATGGCCGAGACGCTCAATGTGCCTTATGTCGATATTGTCAAAGCAGCGGTGATCCCTGCTGTCCTTTACTACGTCACCGCATTTTGCATGGTGCACCTGGAGGCGGGGCGTGCGGGGCTCGTCGGTCTGCCCAAAGATCAGTGCCCCAGCCCCTGGCGCGCGCTCAAAGAAAACTGGTATCTGGTGCTGCCGCTCGCAGCGTTGGTCGGCATGCTGTTCCACGGCTTTACACCGATGTTCGCCGGCATGACCGGACTGGCGCTCACTGCCATCCTGATTCTGGGCGCCGCCGTTGCCGCGCGCATGTCGGTGGTGGCGCTACGCTATGTGTTCTGGCTTTCGTTGGGGCTGGGCGCGGCCACGTTTGCGAAATTTGGCATCTATCCAATCCTCGCCATCATCGCCTTGCTGGTTGCGGCGTGCTTCGGCATCAAGGGCGGCGGCAAGACATTACATACCATGAAAATGAGCCTCGTCGATGGCGCGAAACAAGCCCTGCCGGTGGGCATCGCTTGCGCCATTGTCGGCGTCATCATCGGTATTCTGACGCTCACCGGCGCGGCGTCAAGTTTTGCCGGCTATATTCTCGAAGTCGGCCAGAAAAGTATTTTCCTATCGCTGGTGTTGACCATGCTGGTGTGCCTGGTGCTTGGCATGGGCATACCAACCATCCCCAATTACATCATCACCAGTTCCATCGCCGCGCCCGCGTTGCTGAAACTCGGCGTGCCGCTGATTGTGAGCCACATGTTCGTATTTTATTTCGGCATCATGGCCGACCTCACGCCGCCGGTAGCGCTCGCCGCGTTTGCAGCGGCCTCTATCGCCAAAGCTTCGCCCATGAAAATCGGCTTCAAGGCGACGCAGATCGCCGTGGCCGGTTTTGTCATTCCCTTCATGGCCGTGTATGACCCTGCCCTGATGTTGCAAGGTGACTGGACGGTTATGAGTACGTCGTACGTTGTGTTCAAGGCGCTGCTATCGATTGCCTTGTGGGGGGCGGCGACAATCGGGTTTCTGCTCTCGCCGCTCAATCCTGCGGAACGAATTTTTTCCGCCGCTGCGGCCTTCATGCTGGTCTCCGCTTATCCGCTCACCGACGAAATCGGTTTTGTGATGACCGCCGCATTCATCGCCTGGCATTACTGGCAACATCGCAGGCTGGCCGTGGTATGAGCGCAGTGTGCCTGGCAGCGCTGGGGTTGACGTTGCATCTGCCGTTTCAGGCATTCACGCTTGCATGGACACACTCGATTGAAAAAACTCTCTGGGAGGAAGATTACCGTGTCGTCGCAGGCGGCCTTCAACTGAGCGAGGCGCGCATACGCGGCAGCGGCGCCGGCATGGAGCCGCCGCAGGGCGCCGTATTGAAACACGGTGTTTGGCATTACACGCCGGCGTTGCCGGTACAACAGCGCCTGCGTCTGGCGCGTTCGGTCTATGCCGGTGATTACACGCTGTGCTGGTCGGGCACCTGTCACCCGCTCGCGGAGTTTGCCGGGCCGCTGGAGAAAAACGAAGTGGTCGAGCTGTTTGTCTGCGATGCGTGATTTCAAATGGGATAGAGACTCTTTAAGGCGATGCCATTGAAAAATTTCGCTGCCAGCTTCCGCCAATCGGGGCAATACTGGATTCTTTCTGTGGCGGCCTGCGCGGCGGCGTTTCTGCTGACTTATGTGGCGAGTATGCAATCGCGGCTAGGCGGGTTGCGTGAGGTGAGTTCGCAACGCCTTGAGTTCTATGCCGCCAACCTCGACTCCGCGCTGGAAAAGTACGATTACCTGCCTTTCATGTTGACCTTGCACCAGGACGTGCCGCGACTCCTGCTGCAGCCGCGCGATACAAATTTGCAGCAGGTACTCAACACCTATCTGCAATTACTCCAGGAACAATCGCGCGCCGCTGTGATTTACGTCATCGATGCAAACGGCACGACCCTCGCGGCCAGCAACTGGCGCGAGCCGGGCAGTTTTGTCGGACAAAATTACGCTTTCCGTCCGTATTTCAAGGATGCGATGGCAGGCAGGCAAGGCCACTTTTATGCAATCGGAACCACTACCGGCGAGCCGGGATATTTTCTCTCATCCCCTGTTTTTGAAAATAAGCGTCTCATCGGAGTAGCCGTCGTTAAAATCAGTCTGGCCGATACCGAGGAGGCGTGGCGTCGTAGCGGCGAAGATATTGTAGTTGCCGATGCCAACGGTGTCGCATTTTTGAGTTCTGTTTCCCGATGGCGCTATCGCACCTTGACGGCGATCCCAGCGCACACGCTCGCCATCATGCGCGAAGCGCGTCAATACGGCGCCTACCCGCTCGATCCGATTGCCTCGCAGGCCGTCGCCCCGCCGCTTGAGGGGCAGAGGCTCAGCATAGCCTTGCCGCAAAAGGGCTCGGCTGGAGGGGGCGAGTTTCATAACCGCGACACGTTGGTGATGTCGCGCTCAACAGGGCGGCTGGGCTGGCAGTTATTGCTATTCACTGACCTGGATTCCACGCGCGAGCTGGCGCGCAATCTGGGTGTATCCGCTGCCTTGGCTACGGCGTTTTTTCTGTTGCTGTATTTTTTCCTGAGATTGCGCAAACGTCGGCAACGCGAACTTACAGCCGCGCGCGTAGCCCTGCAACGCGCGCACGGCGAGCTGGAGCAGCGCATTCAGCAACGCACTGCCGAATTGACCGGCGCCAATGAGGAGCTGCACGGCAAAATCGCCGAGCTCAACGCAGCGCAGCGCATGCTACAGGAAACACAGAACGATCTGGTGCAGGCGGGCAAGCTCGCCGTGCTGGGGCAAATGGCCGCCGGGGTGACGCATGAGTTGAACCAGCCGCTGGCGGCGATGCGTACTCTGTCCGATAATGCGCTGGTGCTTCTTGAACGCGGTCAAACCAAAGAAGGGCAGGAAAATCTTGCCACGATTTCACAGCTCACCGACCGCATGGGGCGCATAGTCGGTCAGTTGAAAGCATTTTCGCGCAAAAGCGATGCGCGCCTCGGACGTGTGTTGATCGCGAGTGCGCTTGATAATGCCTACTCTCTGGTCGTCACGCGGGCGCAGCAATTGGGTGTCGAAGTGAGTCGCACTGGGGATGCTGCCGCAGCGCTGGTGCTGGGTGACGATGTTCGTCTTGAACAGGTATTCATCAACCTGATGCGCAATGCGCTCGACGCTCTAGCCGGGCGGGAAAATCCGCGCATACAATTGGGTGTTGAATTTACCGATGACGGCGCGAGTGTTGTAGTGACTGTCAAAGATAATGGGCCGGGAATTCCGCCCGATGTGGCGCAGCATTTGTTTGAGCCGTTCTACACCACCAAAGCCAGCGGCGGTGGCCTGGGCTTGGGATTAACCATTTCACTGGTAATCGTGCGGGCGATGGGGGGCGAGCTCACGGCGCACAACAATCCCGAAGGCGGCGCAACCTTCTGCGCGCTATTGCCGCGCTACCGGGAGCAGGGCCATGCTTGATTCCCTGACCGTGGTGGTGATAGAAGACGACCCTGCCGTGCGCAAAGGTGCGGAGCAGGCATTACGTCTGGCGGGCTTCAACGTCAAGGCGTTTGGCGATGCTGAACAGGCGCTGGCTAGCTTGCGCGCCAATTTTCCCGGTGTGGTCATCAGCGATGTGAAGTTGCCGGGCAAAGACGGCATGACAACATTAATGGAAATTGTCGCGCTTGATTCAGAACTGCCGGTGATACTCATCACCGGGCATGGCGATGTCAGCATGGCGGTTGAGGCGATGCGCAAAGGCGCTTACGACTTTATCGAAAAGCCGTTTCCCTCCGATCAATTGGTCGAGGTGACGCGCCGCGCGCTTGACAAGCGCCAACTGGTTCTGGACAACCGCGAACTGCGCAAGCAGCTCATGCGTCAGGAGGGCGCGCTGCTCGTGGGCGATTCCGCCGCCACGCAGCGCATCCGCGACATGGTCAAAGCGCTCGCGCCGACCAACGTGGACATTCTCATCAACGGCGAAACCGGAACCGGAAAAGAAGTCGTGGCGCGCGCGCTGCATTTCACTAGCGAGCGGCGCGGCGAATTCGTCGCCGTCAACTGCGGCGCGCTGCCGGAAACGGTTTTTGAAAGTGAAATTTTCGGCTACGAGCCCGGCGCATTCACCGGCGCGGCCAAGCGCCGCATCGGCAAAATCGAGCACGCCAATGGCGGCACGCTATTTCTCGATGAAATCGAAACCATGCCGCTCAACCTGCAAGTCAAGCTGCTGCGCGTATTGCAGGAGCGCAGGCTGGAAAGGTTAGGTAGCAATGAACTCATTCCCGTCGATTGCCGCGTCGTCGCCGCCAGCAAATCCGACTTGCGCATCCTGTGCGACCAGGGAAAATTTCGTAGCGATCTGCTTTACCGCTTGAACGTCGTCACCATCGATCTGCAACCGCTACGCGCGCGGCGCGAAGACATTCCGCATCTCGTCGCGCATTTCATCGAAGAGGCCGGGCGCCGCTATCTCAAGCCGCCCCCCGAGGTCAGCGCCGCTCAGATGGGTAATTGGACCAGCAACGACTGGCCCGGCAACGTGCGCGAACTGCGCAACGCGGTTGATCGTTTCGTGTTGGGAATAGCCGATAGCCTCACGCATACGCTGCCGGCAGTTGCAGGACAGGATTCGCTGCCGTCGCGCGTCGATATTTTCGAGCGCACCCTCATCGAAGAAGCCTTGCGCCGCAATGATGGCAATGTCGCCGCTGTGTCGGCTGCGTTGGATATTCCCAAGAAAACGCTTTACGACAAATTGCGCAAACATAATCTAGTCGCCGAGGCTTACAGAAAATAAGGCACGCTTATTGCCATTCCCGACCGCGATTAAAGCACTTGAGGGCAGGCTTCAGCGGGAATCCATGTTTTACAAGGGCAAATGGATCCCCGCTTTCGCGGGGACGACACTTTTTCAGAGGTTTCCTGAATATGAAAGTCGTGACAAGAAATAAGAGATGCCGTCGTCCCAGCGCAGGCTGGGACCCAGTCCATCCACTATCCGATCAACCAAATCCCCAAGCTCTTGACGCAAATTTTGCGTACGCAGCGAGCTACCTCAATGTGATGTTGATGGGGCTGTGTCCCAGCCGGAGCCTACCCTCGAATGCCCTAATCGGGGGCGGGGACGACACTTGTTTGAAAGCTTCTTGAATTCGTTTCACATCAGTTTGAATCGCGCTCCGTCGTCTCAGCACAAGACGCCAGGTTGAAAAAAAAGGGCATGGACGCGCGGCGCCGCAAAGCCCCATTGCTTTCCACGCGAGACTGAGTAAAAATACTCAATACCTTGAGTAAATTGTAAATGGTCTGTGGGATGAAGACACGCGCAAGCGGCGCAAAATCAAGGTGGTGCTGCTGGGGTCGGCGCCGCTGCTGATCCAGCGCGGCTTATCCGAGAGTCTGGCCGGGCGCTTTGAAGTTTTGTACCTGCCGCACTGGTCAGCGGCAGAAATGCACGCGGCCTTCCGCTGGCCGGTGGAAAAAAGCATTTTCTACGGCGGCTATCCCGGCGCCGCGCCGCTCATCGATGACCATGAGCGCTGGTCGCGCTACATCCGCGATGCTTTGATCGAAACCACTCTCGCGCGCGATGTGTTGCTGCTCACGCGCGTAGACAAGCCGGCGCTATTGCGCCGCCTGTTCGACCTGGGTTGCCGCTACTCGGGGCATATCCTCTCCTACACTAAAATGCTCGGTCAGTTGCAAGATGCCGGCAACGCTACCACGCTAGCGCACTATCTCGATTTACTCGACGCGGCGGGCATGCTCACCGGCCTGCCCAAGTTCGCCGGTGAAGCGGTGCGCAGCCGCGGCTCCAGCCCCAAGCTGCAAGTGCTCAACACGGCGCTGCTGACGGCACAAGCGGGCTACACCTTTGCCGAGGCGCGCGCAGACCCCGAGTTTTGGGGCCGCCTGGTTGAATCCGCCGTCGGCGCCCATCTCGCCAACGCCGCCGCTGCAGGTGTGTGCGAACTCTTCTACTGGCGCGAGCGCAACCGCGAAGTGGATTTCGTGGTGCGCTCGCGCCGCAGCCTCACCGCCATCGAAGTCAAAAGCGGTCGCACACAAACAGTGCTGCCGGGGCTAAGCGCCTTCAGCAGCGCGTTCAAACCGCAACGAAAACTGCTCGTCGGCAGCGGCGGCATAACAGTGAAAGAGTTTCTCACCCAACCCGTCGCGCATTGGGTGCAAGGGTAAGCTACACAGACGGGGCGCGATTCAAACTGATGTGAAACGGGTTCAAGAACCTCCAAACAACTGTCATCCCCGCCCCCGATTAAAGCATTCGAGGGCAGGCTGCAGCGGGGAACCATTTTTTTGCTAGCAGAACATGGATTCCCTCTTTCGCGGGAATGACAAACCAGACGAATTTATTCATGCTTCTATCGAAATTGGATTACACCACATCACTTTGAATCGCACCCACCCAAGACGCTTGCCCGTACAAAAAAAGCACAAGATTGTAGTAACCGCAGCCAATGCAGCAAGCTGGCTTTCCAGAAAATCTCAAGAAAAATTGGATGAAAAACCATCCCAGAAAAATGTGGTTGCGCGGCAACTAAAAAAACTCACATGAAAATCAATATATTGTGTCTGAGCTTTCGGTTGGCATAAAGTCTGCTCACGTAAGGGCGAAGCAGAACTCCTTCCCCTCGCGGGAAGGCAGGATGGGGTAATAAAATATTGTCATTCCCGTGGCAATGGGAATCCAGGAATGCTGTCATTCCCGTGGAAACGGGAATCCATTTTTTCCAACAGGGCAACATGCAGCAAAAAACTGCGCCAGCCAATAGGCGCCAATTGTGAGATTGAAGAGGAGCAATGCCATGCAAGCTACAATCCAGCCAACATGCCGAATCGTGCGTTTTTTTGCGACAACTACGACACTCATCGCCCTGCTTCTTGCACCCCTCATCGCGAGCGCGCAGAGTAACAATGTCAATCTATTCACTGGCGATGCCACCTACACCGTTCCCATCGCCACCCCGCCCGGCACCAATGGTATGGGACCAAATCTGGCGCTGAACTACAGCAGCGGTGGCGGAGGTGGTTGGCTCGGAGAAGGCTGGAGCCTCCAGGGCTTGGGATCGATTGAGCGCCTCGGTCCCAACTACAGCCCAGCGCTTACCTGGACTGCCGCCGACACCTATCGCCTCGACCTCCCCGGCGGCGGGAAGCTTATCTATTCCGGGACCGATCCTGCGGGAATCGCCGGCAACTACTACCGCACCCAGATCGAAAGCTTTCTGCGCATCGAGTTTGTCAGCGCCTCGAGCTATTGGGTGGTGACAGATAAGGATGGAACCAAATACTACTTCGGCCAGACCGCCGCCTCACAGCAGAATAATCCGGGTAACGCCGCCCAGGTTTTCAGTTGGAAGCTCGACAAGGTGCTCGACGTCCACGGCATGTTCTGGACGGCTTCCTACCACAAGGATCTGGTGGGCGGCGGCATGTATCCTCAGATGATTGTTTATACGCAAGGCTCGGGGCTCGCCTGCACCCCGACCAACCTCGCCGCCTGCCGAGTAGTGTATTTCCCCATCTCGAGCGGTTCCCCCGTCGTGGTCAGCTATCGCACCGGTGCGAAGATCGTAAGCGACCAACGACTGTACCCATCTATCAGTGTGAAGATGGGCGGACAACTCATCCGGTACTACGAACCGCAATTTAGTTATAGCGCACCCGTATCTCGACAATACAAAAATAGTTTTCAGCTTACCGCAATCACTGAAATCGGCGCTGATACGGCCACTATCCTGCGGACCCACACCTTCACTTACAACGTTGACGCCAACGGCTCTAATCTCGCTCTTGCGCAGATTTCTATGACCGCCAGCCCGGCGGAGGGACTTGGTGGACCCATCGTGAACCCCTCGACTCCAAGTAACTGTACCTACCAGATAGACATGAACGATGATGGCCTTCCGGACACCCTGGTGGGACAAGCCGGGAACTGGTACTACTATCCTAACCTTGGCGCAAACAATTTTGGACCGCGGAAAAATATCGCTAATCCACCGACTGCACTTCCGTCACTATGTGCCATTACAGTCACGGACGTCTACAAGAGAAATAACTTCTTTAAAAGGCTATTCTCCTATCTCGGCCTCTACAACGCAGGGGCTAACAGCGAAGGGCAGGTGGGGGCAGAAGGTGGCAACGGTGGTGGGGGGATGGTGCCAAAGCTTTATAAGTCAGGAGAAATCATTACCCCGGTTCGCGATACTGAAGTAGTGGATCTAGATGGGGACGGCTTCCCTGACATTCTCTACAGCCCTGGCGCGGGTCAGTGGTATTGGTGGCGGAACAACACTTCGTACGGCCCATGCGGCGGGGGCACCACCTGTTTCGCCGACCGTGCTGCAATTGTAGCGCTGCCCTCCGATATCCAACTCAACGATCCATCTATACGCCTCGTCGATATGGATGGTGATGGGCTGGTGGACATCGTTCAGTTCGTGAAGGTGGATACTGCAACCTGGTCAAATTCTCCGGCATATTACGACCCCATTTCGGCTTGGGTTGTGCGTGGATTCAAAAATATGGGCGTAATTAATGGCGCCCTTCAATTTTCCCCTTCTGCTTTTACTTCTCCTACACTCACGGTACCCTACACGTTCCCAGACGGCCTTTACTATTGCAACCCTTGTATCTTCCCCACGCCGATAATTTACGGCGAAATCTCGTCTCCAGATACCTTAAGTATGGTCGATATGAATGGGGATGGCTTACTTGACCTTGTGTGGATTGCGAGACAGAGGGATAACTCCGTGGTGGTCCACTACTACCCGAACCAAGGCTTTCAGGCCGCAACGTGGAGCTTCGGTGCACGCGTGACATTGACTGGCCCCAGCGGAGGAGGCCTTCCCTTGTCATATCCCACCGTAGGTATTATCCCAAACCCAGGATTGCAGGAACCCCACCGGCTAGTTGACATGAACGGCGATGGGCTACCTGACCTGCTCGATGGGGCAGTTGGCTACTATCGCTACTTTCCTCTACAGGCCGATCAGACTTTTGGCGCCCCAGTAAGTTTAGGTGGTCCCCCTAGTGTCGATCTTAAACGTGAAAACTACATGGACATGGCGGACATGAGCGGTGATGGCTTCCCAGACATTGTCCAGGGCAATCCAGGAAACTTCGTCAGTTATTCCCTAAACATGAGCACCAATCACAAAAATTTGGTGTCTGCCCGCAATTCCATGGGCGGAATACTAGGCTTCAACTACCAAAGACTACGGTCCGGCAATACCATCCGCTGGGTGACAAACAAGGTAAGCCAATATGATGGGTTGGCGGGCGCTGAATCCTCTGTCACAAATTATTCCTACGCAGGAGGTAATTTTGCCGGCTGGCCACAGAACGAGTTCCGCGGCTATCGATCCGCGGCCGCGAATAACTTAGCCGGGTTCCTGACTACTACTTACTTTTACCAAGATGATGCCAGGAAGGGGCGGCCTGACAAAATCGAGAAACTCTCCTATTACAATTCCGCAATCTTCGCGAGAACGACTAACACCTATACCACCAGCACACCGATTGCAGGGGTTTCGCGAGTGGATTTACTGGCCCAGGTGGAGGACACCTACGACGGCCAGAGCACCTTCAAGACCGCCCGCACCGACTACCTGAACTACGACGCCTACGGCAACGCGCGTCAGGTCACAACCTCAGGCACCGACATCGTGCCACGTGTGACGACTACGGACTTTATTTATAACACCGCCGCCTATATTGTCAGCCGCCCCAGCCGCAGCGACACGCGCATCACCAGCGCTACGGGTACCAAAATCAGCGAGACCTGGTTCGACTATGACGGCTTGGCCAATGGCGTCGCGCCCACCAAAGGCGACCTCACGCGCGAGACCCACTGGCTCTCGGGCGGCGTCAATCCTGTCACCCAATACGCCTACGACGCCTTCGGCAATCGCATCGGCACTATAGACGCCAAGCTCAATACCTGCGCCACTACCGGCTACACCAACAGGGTTGCGTTTGACACCGACTACCAGACCTTTCCCATCACTGAAACCAATGCACTGTGCCAGGTGACAAGCAAGACCTACTGGGGAATTAATAACACCGCCCTGGCGGCTACGAGCGTGGTCGGCGCCTATGCCACCCCTGGCCAACTCGCCACAGTCACCGACGTCAACGGCGTGCGCAGCGATTCCTATTGGGATGCCTTGGGTCGCCCCAAGGCCAGCGTGATTCCGCCAGACACCGCAGCCTTTCCCACCACTGTATGGAGCTACGGCCTCACCGGCGCAGTCCCCAGTTGGACATTCGAATCCAAACGCGAAATTGCAGGCGCCGTCGGCACCCTCGACAAAGCCACTTACGTTGATGGCTTTGGCCGGACAGTTCAAACAAAGAGTGAGGCCGAAGCAGCAGGGCAATGGATTACGCAGGACACGTGGTACAACGATCACGGCTTGGTATTGTCAGTTAACGTCCCCTACCTGACGGCGTCCTCCAGCTTCAGCGCTCTAAATGTCACCCAGCCCCAAACCACTACGCTCTACGACGCCGTAGACCGCCCCATCTGGGTTACCAAGCCAGACGGCACTAGACTCAGCAACACATACACACCTTATGTAGTCGCAAGCGCCGACGAAAAGGGCTTCACCACCACGCGCACTTACGATGCTGCCAAGCGCCTTATCAGTGTCGTAGAGCCTGTAGGTGGCGGAACCACGACCTATACTTACGACAACTTCGGCCCTCTTGGCAACAATTTCCAGTACATCTACAAC
>JAYWAM010000214.1:0-13694 GCA_043782425.1 Betaproteobacteria bacterium | reverse complement strand
GATCTGACTATTGTTTAAAAGTGATGTTGACGGGACTGGGTCCCAGCCTGCGCTGGGACGACGAGTAATTGTCTACTGGCACGCACTAAACTTAAAGCGCACGATCGCTGTGTGCCATTGATTGACGCCGTCGGCCTGATACTGGGCTGTGTACCAGAATGTGCAATCGTCTTGCGGGTCCAGCGTCATGGTGCTGTAGTCGCCCCATCGATCCGACTCTTTTTGTGCTCCCTTGCCGGTTGCAGCGGTTAATGTTTTTTCCGTTAAAAGTTTATTGGCGGGGTCGCTCGCCAGGCGTCCGGCAACGCGAATTGATGGGAACAGCGACGCGCTCGATACGGTGTAGCCGACTGCGAGATTGCCCATTTTGTCCATCGCCGCGCTTCCCATCCAGCGCGACGCCGTGGTGGGGGCATAAGTTCCTTGCTGGTGGATTTTCGCCGTGCCGCCGGGGTCGCGCACTTCGTACCAGCGTACCGCCGCGCGGGTCGGCGTCACCGCAACCGAGTGATTCGCCACCATGGATTCATGTGTGCCGAAATTGCGATAGGAGAGCCGGTACATGAGGCGATCAGCGAGCGAGTCGAGACGCTGGGTCGTCTTGGGTTGAATGATGCAGGTTCCTGGGGTTGGCCCGCTGGCGCACGCTTGCTGGAAAGGCGCAGTAGCGATGGCACTCGGGCCGCTTAAGGTTGAGGCCAGGGGATTCGTCCAATTTGCTTTGAAGCGCCACAGATTGAGCCGGTTGTTGCCGATGTTCATCACATAGTTTGGCGCGCCAGTTGGCGGCGCAGCAGCGCCTTCAAGATCCGCAGGCACCAACCCGCCTTGAGCGGCGACGTCGAAGCAGATCATGCGCGCAGGATCGCCGCTGAGCATTTTCGCGCGCTCGTAGGCGCATACCTTGGAACCCAGGAAGGCATTGTTGGAGCCGAACATGTTGAAGCTGGCGTAGTAGCCATCCGGCCAGATGCCGAACTTGCCGTAGTCATTGAAATCCTGGTACTGGAATTCGTAACGGTTATACGTGCCGGTGGCATCGGCCGTGGTGGAAACGGCGATGCATTGCGAAAAAGGCGTGCCGCTCACGGCGAATTGCGACATCACCCAGCGGTTCGACATGCGGTCAAACAACACTATGGGGTCACCGTCGTTGAAATGCTCACAATTGCCGCCGAAACCGCGCCACAGCACGCTGCCATCCACCGGTCCAAGTACCAGCTGCTTGCTAGCCTTGTCCAGAACCAGCAGTGAGGTATTGACCCATTGCACATACTGCGTGCTGCCGGCCGCGCCGGTGGTGTCGGCAGGAAAGCTCGTCACCTGGTAGGTTTGTCCGTTGGTCACCATGCCCTCGCCTATGCCTTCGATCACGTCTATGGCCGTGACGGGAAGCGTGCCCGACGCTTTCTTTTGCAACACCGTATCGGCGCCAGCCGGTTGCATCGTCTGTGCGAGCGGAATGCGTTTCACGCGATGGATTTTCTTGAACGCCGCCTGTGCTTTCGGTGGCGGCGATGGGATGCTGGAGAGCGGCGGGGAGACATCTTGCTTGACCGCGGGCGTGACAGTTTGCGCGCCAGCCTGGCCCGCCAGCGCCAGTAGTGCTACAGAAATGAGAACAATGCCGATAGAGCGATACGTGTGCATGAAATCCTCCTGTTTGGTAAGGCATGTCAAACTACGACGCTGACCCCAAGTTCAGTCAGCACATCTTCAAGATGATTGGCGACGGAAAATTCTCCGTGGCCGCCGATAAGCAGCCCTGCGGCGCGGCCCGAATCCGTATCAACCACCAGTGCGCCCGAGTCTCCGTCCTCGGAAAATGTACGGTTGGCGCCGCGTATCAAGATTTGATCGACGAAGTTGATTTCACCCATTTCGTAGCCCAGTGTGAGTGTGGCGCTGATGTCGAAAACCTTGCCGAGCGTATAGCCCGATCCGCGTCCGGCTTTCTCTACAGGCATGCCCTCAAATACGGCAATAGGTTGCGCGCTCGAGAGCTTGCCAACCTTTGCCATCACTGCGTTGCGTACCAGTTCTGGGGCGAGGATTTCGGCAATTGCACAGTCCACGCGGTTAGGTTCTGTGGAAGATAGCGGGGTGAAGCGTGACAGCCGGGCGATCGCATCGGTGTTGGTATCGCCGTGATCGAGCAGCCCCGGCTGATAGACCGGCGCGCCCACAGGTAATTGGTTTTCATTGGCGAGAACATGATTGTTGCTGAGGATATAGCGCGTCTCGCCGTCAGTTACTATCGCCCCCAATGTGCCGGCCATCAACACGCCGCCTTGCGGTGTATCGAGCGCGAAGCCAATCGAGCAACCAGGCTTCGCAGGCCGGTTGCGCTTGCGATAGCTCGGAACCTGGGCGCGCAGGCGACCGATCTCCACTACATCAGTTTCGATACCATCGATTTCACCTGGCAGCAGATGTTCTGGCGGAATGAGCCGCTTATCGAGTTTCTTGGCGACGTAAAGGCGCACCGATGGACGACCGGTAGGCTTGTTCGCGGTAATTTTATCCCCGACACCTACACCCACAATGATGTGTTGCGGTTGCGTACTGATGCGCTGGATAAATTTACGCGCAAGCCGCGGCGTAAAAAGAAACTGCTCGAAAGCCCGCCGTTTCGCCGCGCGCAATAATTGCGGAATCTGATGTCTAGTGTGCATAGTCATTGAAGGCTTTGAGCATAAGTCCGCCGTAAGCGCGGAAGAGGATTGACTTTCTTCCTGGTGTAAATGGAATTGGAATGACGCCTGCGCGTAATTCGTTTTGCGAATCCAGATTAGAACCGGAAAAAATGAAAGTCAACAGGGCGCATGCATTTCCTACCTGCTCAGGTAGGTTTTGCACATTTTGCGTTTGCTTATTGAGCGTTTCCTAATTCGCGACAGTTTCTTGACTCCACCACCCCCTCACTTGCAGTGCGCGCAGTCCGCTGCATCGGACTGCCGCTTCGCAGGTAGCCAGCATGCTGGCTGAAACCCCTGCTACGCCCCCGACCCTCTCCCCCGTTCCGGGGGAGAGGGAGAAAACTCCCTCTCCCGCTTGGGCGGGAGAGGGTGGGGGTGAGGGTGGGCTGGCACAAAATAGGAGATTTTCAATAGCCCTGGGGCAACATACGCCGCCGCGTTTCCTGTGCGGGCTTCACCATAAGCGCACCTCAACCGCCGCTTAACGCCTGCACCAGATACACCGCATCGGTCGGACGTAGCGCGTGCGCTAAATCGAACACCTGCTCGCCGTTGACGAAAAACCGCATGTGCCTGCGCATTTTGCCTTGTTCGTCAATCACGCGAAAGCGCAATCCGGGGTATTGACGCTCGAGATCGGCGAGCAGCTCAGTGAGCGTTGCACCCTTGGCTTCGACCTCCTGCGCGCTGGTATAAGAACGTAGCGAGCTGGGAATCAACACCTTCATGGTACTAACCTCGCTTGGCCAATTTTTGCCATTACACCTCGGCGACTTCCACGGCGTAGATTTCGGGCAGATGGCGCGCGATGCAGACCCATTTCTGGCCTTCGTCGCGGCTCATCCACAGCTCTCCGCTTGTCGTCCCGAAATACAGCCCTACGGGATCGTGCGCGTCCGCGCACATGGCCTGGCGCTTCACCGTCCACCACGCGCCACTCTCGGGCAGGCCGCTATCGAGGCGTTGCCAGCGCTTTCCGCCGTCGCGCGTTACGTAGGCGGCGGGCTTGCCGTGCGGGCTGGTGCGCGGCCACACGCTCTGGCCATCCATGGGGAACACCCAAGCGGTATCAGCATCGCGCGGGTGCACCACCATCGGAAAACCGATGTCGCCGACACGTTTTGGCATGCTCTTGCCAATGCGAGTCCACTCGTTCGACGGCCGGTCAAGCCGGTAAATGCCACAGTGATTTTGTTGATAGAGGCGATCCGGGTTGCTCGGGCAAAGCCGCACGCAATGCGGATCGTGAAAGGCGATATTGGCCGCATCAAATCCCTCGACCACCTCCATACCTTTTACGAGTGGAGCAAAGCTACGTCCACCGTCCACCGATTCGTGTATGCCGCCACCCGACATGGCGAAGTACAGGTGCGCGGGATCGCGCGGGTCGATGATGATCGAGTGCAGTTTCGGCCCATCGGGTGTGCCGTCCTGCACACTGCCCATCCACTCGCGGTAGCGCGCATCGTCGTTAATGCAAGAGAACGGCTGCCACGTGACGCCGCCGTCATCGGAGCGGAACAAACCTTGCGGCGAAGTGCCCGCGTACCACACGTTCGGCTCGTTCGCATGCGCTGGCGTGAGCCAGAATGTGTGATCGACCGCGCGGCCTTTCTCGCCATCGGCTGTCTTGGCGAACGCTGGCGGCTTGGCGGCTTCATGCCAGTTGCGACCCATATCCCTTGAGCGAAAAATGGTAGGGCCGAGGTGGCCGGTTTTAGCTGCCGCCAGCAAAGTTCGACCGTCGCGTGGATCGAGCACCATATGACTGATGATGTGGCCGAGGAAGTGCGGCCCATCGACGCGCCACGTCTTGCGCGCTGCGTCGCCGTGCATCAGCCACGCGCCCTTGCGCGTAGCGACGAGCAACACAATTCTGCGCAAGGCCTGTGAACGCGGGGAAGGCTTGCTGCGCGCGGGTATCGGTTTCTTACGTGTTACTGATTTCTTGGTAGCTTGCGCCATAATCACTTCTCCTTTGCGTGTTGTTCAAGCGGTATGATGCCAAACAAACTTGCGGTTTGCCAGTAGGCCAGCCTCGATCCTTTATCAATTGCAACATAGGCGATAATGCCTGGCATAGGAAAATGTTTCCCGCTGGAGCCTGCCCTCATATACTTGTATGGGGGTGGCGTTTTTTTGGGACCCCTGGAGCACACTTGAAAAACTTTACCCATAAAGTCGCCGTCATCACAGGCGCCGCCAGCGGCTTCGGACGCGAATTTGCCGCCCTTGGCGCGCAACTTGGCATGAAGCTGGTGCTTGGCGACGTGCGGCCAGAGGCGCTTGAGCAGGCCATCAGCGAACTGCGCACGCAAGGCGCACAAGTTGTCGGGATGCAATGCGATGTGAGCAAAGGCGAACAGGTCGAGGCGCTCGCCAAGCTGGCGCTCGATAACTACGGCGGCGTGCATGTGGTTTTTAACAACGCTGGCGTGGGGTCGGGCGGGCTGGTGTGGGAAAACAGCGTCAACGATTGGGAGTGGGTGCTGGGAGTCAACCTGTGGGGCGCGATCCACGGTGTGCGCGTGTTCACGCCTTTAATGCTGCAACAGGCTGAGCGCGAAGCCGACTACGAAGGGCACATCGTCAACACCGCGTCGATCGCCGGTCTGCTTACGCCGCCCTTGATGGGCGCGTACAACGTTTCCAAGCACGCTGTGGTGGCGCTCACAGAGACGCTTTATCACGATCTCAAAACCGTCAATGCCAAAATCACTTGTTCGGTGCTGTGCCCTGCATTCGTGGCGACGGGAATCAGCGAATCGTACCGTACGCGCCCCGCAGAATTGCGCAACGACGCAGACCCAACGCCATCGATGCGTGCAGCCCAGGCGATGGTCGCCAAGGCAACCAGCGCGGGCAAGGTTACTGCCGCAGAAGTGGCGGCAATGACTTTCGCCGCCATACGTGAAGAACAATTTTATGTGCTGACGCATCCAAAGATCATGGCGACTATCAAGCTGCGTCTGGAAGACATCAGCAAACTGCAAAATCCGCGCGACCCATACGCCTTGAAAGAAGAGCATAAGCCTAAGCTCGATCGCCAGCACACACCAACTTGAGCAACCTCACAATACGCGCCGGGCCACGCGCCATTCAACATATTCGCGAGCACGGTCTGCGCGCAGAGGACATCGACATCATTCCCGGTGCAGCGGGCGGGCCGAAAGGTCTCGGTATTGCCGGCCTTGACCTGGCGGTATTCGGCGAGTGGCTGCATCAAGCCAACCGCAGCGCGCCGCGCACGCGCCACCTCATCGGCGCTTCCATCGGCGCGTGGCGCTTCGCCGCGCTGTGCCGCGGCGATGCGGTGCAGGGTTTGAATGATTTCGCCAAGGCTTACTCGGAACAACGCTACCCCCTGCGTCCGAGCAAGCAATACATTTCCCAGAGCGCGCGCGACATGATGCACAACTTATTCGCCGGACGCGAGCATGAGGTGCTGAGCAATCCCCACTACCATCTGCATATTCTCGCGGTGCGTGGACTGGGGCTGCTGAAGCGCGAATCGAAAAGCGCCACGCCTGCTGCATTCGCCGCCGCTGCGCTCGCCAACGCTTTTGGGCGGCGCCACCTGCGCCATTTCGTCGCGCGCAGTGTGTTCCATGATGCGCGCGAACGCCCGGCGGCATTGAATGGTGATGCCTTCGATGCCTTTCACACGCAGAGTGTTGCGCTCAGTGTAGCCAATCTGGGTGAAGCGCTGCGCGCCTCCGGCGCCATCCCGCTGGTGCTAGAAGGCGTGAAAGATATCAGCGGCGCTCTGCCCGGCACTTATTGGGACGGCGGCATCATCGACTACCATTTGCATCTGCCTTACCACCGCAATGCCGGGCTGGTGCTGTATCCGCATTTCACCGATAAGATAGTGCCGGGCTGGCTCGACAAGGCGCTGCCGTGGCGTAAGGCAAGCGGCGTGTGGCTCGACAATGTGGTGTTGCTCGCGCCGTCGAGGGAATATCTCGCCAAACTACCCTACGGAAAATTGCCGGATCGCAAAGACTTCACGCGCTTTGAACTCGATTACCCCGCGCGCATGCGCTACTGGCGCAAGGCGATGGCGGAAAGCGAGCGGCTGGGCGACGAATTTCTCGCGCTGGTCGAGAGTGGCAACATCGCCGCAAGACTAGAGCCGTTGTAGGGTGCGCTTGCGCACGGTATTACACAAGAAAAAGCAACTCGCGCAAAGACGCGAAGACGCCAAGATAAGCAAAAATCAAGAATGGGTTTATAACTTTGCGTCTTGACTGGAGCGGATTATTGAGCATTCCCTAATTTGTTACAGCCCCACCCTCACCCCCACCCTCTCCCGCCCAAGCGGGAGAGGGAGTTTCTCCCTCTCCACCGGAACGGGGGGAGAGGGCCGGGGTGAGGGGGTGGTGGAGTCAAGAAGCTGTCGTGAATTAGGAAGCGCTCAATAAGCACAGTAGCGCTGTGCGGCTCGCTACTTGAGAAGTTTGAGTGCTTTTGCAGCTGCGATGACGCCGATAAACAGCGCCACAGAGATCACCATCGCCAGAAAAACCGTCGCCAGCGCTGCTGCAATACCGTTCAGCCCCAAGGGCTGAAGCATAAACCACGCGAGGGTGGCGCCTATCCCGGCGCAACACGCAATGGCGATCAGGCTGACAATAATTTTCTGCATGGCGTTTTAGTTTAGCGCTAACTTTCCAGATTCGTATATCGCAGTAGAACGTTGGCGAACAAGTCTGCTCTACGCGCTTCATTCGTAATTCAAATTCGGCGCCAGCCAGCGCTCGGCCTTCGCCAGATCCATGCCTTTGCGCCGCGCGTAGTCTTCAACCTGGTCCTTCTCGATCTTGCCCACGGCGAAATACTGCGCTTGCGGGTGCGAGAAATAAAAGCCGCTCACCGCTGCGGTCGGCAGCATGGCGAAGCTCTCGGTGAGCGTCATGGCGGCATTCTCTGGCGCTTTGAGCAGTTCAAAAAGATCGGCTTTTTCGGTGTGATCGGGGCAGGCGGGATAGCCGGGCGCGGGGCGGATGCCGAGATACTTTTCGGCGATCAATTCTTCTTGGGGTAAATTTTCATCCTTAACGTAACCCCAGTATTCGCGCCGCACGCGCCAGTGCAAATGCTCGGCGAAAGCTTCGGCCAGCCGGTCGGCGATGGCTTTGAGCATGATGGCGCTGTAGTCGTCGTGCTGCGCTTCAAAGGCTTGCACGCGCGCGTCTATGCCTATGCCCGCCGTGACGGCGAAAGCGCCGATATAGTCGGCAACGCCGCTGTCTTTGGGCGCAATAAAATCGCTGAGACACAGGTTGGGATTGCCGCTCGGCTTCTGGTTTTGCTGGCGCAGATTGTGCCAGGTCATGGCTACGTGCGCGCGTGTGTCGTCGCTGAAAATCTCAATATCGTCGCCGTCGCTGTTGGTGGGCCACAGCCCGAAAACGGCGTTGGCCCTAAGCCAGCGGCCTTCGACGATGCGCTTCAACATCGCCTGACCTTCCTTGAACACATTGCGCGCCGCTTCGCCGACGACGGCGTCATCGAGAATGTCGGGAAATTTACCGGCCAGGTCCCAGGTCTGGAAAAACGGCGCCCAGTCGATGAACGCTACCAGATCGGCGAGCGGATAATTTTTCAGAGATTGCAGGCCAATGAAGCTCGGCTGGGGCGGTGCATAATTGTGCCAGTCAATCGCCAGTCGGTTGCTGCGCGCCGCCGCAATCGAGAGCATTTTCTGGCCCTTCTTGTTGACGTGTTGTTCGCGCACTTTCACGTAGTCGTCGCGCACCGAGGCCACGTAGTCAGCGCGCAATTCATCGGACAACAAATTGGAGCACACGCCCACGGCGCGCGATGCATCGGGAACCCACACCACCGGGCCGTGGTAGTTCGGTTCAATCTTCACCGCGGTATGCGTGCGCGACGTGGTGGCGCCGCCGATGAGCAGGGGAATGGTGAAGCCAAGGCGCTGCATCTCTTTGGCCACATGCGCCATTTCTTCCAGCGAGGGCGTGATAAGGCCGGAAAGCCCGACGATGTCGGCTTTGTGCGTGATCGCTGCGTCAAGAATTTTTTCGCACGACACCATCACGCCCAGATCAACAACATCGTAGTTGTTGCACTGCATGACCACGCCGACTATGTTTTTGCCGATGTCGTGCACATCGCCTTTCACCGTGGCCATCACCACTTTACCTTTGGCTTTGGCGTCGGCGCTGCCCAACAGGCGCTTCTCTTCCTCGATGTAGGGAATGAGATGCGCCACCGCCTGCTTCATGACACGCGCCGATTTAACCACCTGCGGCAGAAACATCTTGCCCGAGCCGAACAGATCGCCCACCACGTTCATGCCGTCCATGAGCGGCCCTTCGATCACCTGGATGGGGCGCGCGAATTTCTGGCGCGCTTCCTCGGTATCTTCGACAACGTACTGTGTGACGCCTTTCACCAGCGCGTGCGTGATGCGCGCTTCAACCGAGGTGTTGCGCCAGGTGAGATCTTCGACCAGCGCCTTGCCCGCGCCGCCCTTGAACTGCTCGGCAAATTCCACCAGGCGCTCGGTTGAATCGGGACGGCGATTGAGCAATGCATCTTCCACGCGCTCCAACATGTCCTTGGGTATCTCGGCATACACGCCAAGCTGGCCGGCATTGACGATGCCCATAGTCATGCCGGCCTTGATGGCGTGGTAAAGGAAGGCGGTGTGGATCGCCTCGCGCACCGGATCGTTGCCGCGGAACGAGAACGACACATTGGATACGCCGCCGCTCACCTTGGCGTGTGGCAGGTGCAGTTTGATCCAGTGCGTGGCGTCGATGAAATCCTTGCCGTAGTTGGCGTGCTCTTCTATGCCCGTGGCGATGGCGAAAATATTGGGATCGAAAATAATGTCTTCGGCGGGGAAGCCGACCACCTCGGTGAGAATTTTATAACTGCGCTGGCAGATGTCGATCTTGCGCTGCAAGCTATCGGCCTGACCTTTTTCATCGAACGCCATGACAATGCACGCCGCGCCGTAGCGCCGCACCAGCCTGGCGTGGTGGATGAATTGCGCCTCGCCTTCCTTCATCGAAATCGAATTGACCACGCACTTGCCTTGCACGCACTTCAGCCCGGCTTCGATCACGCTCCACTTGGAACTGTCGAGCATGATGGGCACGCGGGAAATGTCGGGCTCGGCGCCGATGAGGTTGAGGAACTTCACCATCGCGGCCTGCGAATCGAGCATCGCCTCATCCATATTGATGTCGATGATCTGCGCGCCGCTCTCGACCTGCTGGCGCGCCACCGACAAGGCTTCGGTGTAGTCGCCGTTGAGGATGAGGCGCGCGAAAGCTTTCGATCCGGTGACGTTGGTGCGCTCGCCGACATTCACGAACAAGCTGTCCGCGCCGATGTTAAGCGGTTCCAGTCCCGAAAGTCGGCAACGCTTCTCGATTGTGGGAAGTTCGCGCGGTTTGCAGGTGGACACGACTTCAGCAATCGCCTTGATATGCGCCGGTGTGGTGCCGCAGCAACCGCCGGTGAGATTGAGCCAACCGTTCTGCGCCCACTCGCCGATGAAGGCTGCGGTCTCTTGCGGTAACTCGTCATATTCCGCCATCGCGTTGGGCAGACCGGCATTGGGGTGCGCGGAAACATAGATGTCGGCGATGCGCGCCAGCTCTTCGATGTGCGGGCGCAACTGCTTCGCACCCAGCGCGCAGTTCAAGCCGATGGAAAGCGGATTGGCGTGGCGCACCGAATTGTAAAACGCCTCGGGCGTCTGGCCCGAAAGGGTGCGACCGGAAGCGTCGGTAATGGTGCCGGAAATCATCAGCGGCAAGTGGATATCGCTTTGCGAAAAGTGACTGTCGATGGCGAACAGCGCGGCCTTGGCGTTGAGCGTATCGAAAATGGTTTCCACCATGATGATGTCCACGCCGCCATCGACCAATCCGCGCAACGCTTCGGCATAGGCATCGCACACCTGGTCAAAAGTGACGGCGCGAAAGCCGGGATCGTTGACATCGGGCGAGAGCGACAATGTGCGGTTCATCGGCCCCAGCACACCGGCGACAAAGCGCGGCTTGGCGGGCGTGCGTAATGAAAAGTCCGCGGCTACTTCGCGCGCCAGTTTGGCGGCCTCAAAGTTCAGCTCGTAAACCAGATGTTCCATGTGATAGTCCGCCATGGAAATCGCGGTCGAATTGAAGGTGTTGGTTTCAAGAATGTCCGCACCGGCCTCGAGATACTTGGCGTGAATTTCTCGGATCACTTGCGGTCGCGTCAGGGTCAACAGGTCGTTGTTACCTTTTACCAGATGTGCGAAATCCTTGAAGCGTGCGCCGCGATATTGCTCTTCGCTGAGCCGGTACTGCTGGATCATGGTTCCCATCGCACCGTCGAGCACGAGTATGCGTTGTTTCAAAGCATCTTGTAGGGCCTGGGTGCGGGCAGGGCGGCTTGAGAGGGAATGATCCACGGTTAAATCCATTGCAAGCGTCCCCCATCTACCGCCAGAATCTGTCCCGTCACGTAAGGCGCATCGAGTAGCAGATATTTCACCGCGCCTGCTATATCCTCGGGCGAGCCGACGCGTTTCAGCGGCGTTTGCTCGACAATGCGTTGTTGTTCGGCGGATTTGAAATGCCGCGTGTCGTCGGGCCACAAAATAGCGCCGGGCGAGACGCCGTTGACACGAATGTCCGGCGCGAGCTCGAGGGCAAGCGCGCGCGTGAGTCCGGCGAGACCGGCTTTGGCGATGCTGTAAACCACGTAATCCTTGAGCGGCCGCTCGGCGTGAATGTCGACGATGTTGACGATAGCGCCGTGTGTCAGCGTCAGGTATGCCGCCGCTGCCTGCGCCAGAAACAGCGGCGCCTTGAGATTGCTCGACATCACGTCGTGCCACTGCGTATCGCTGATAGCGCCAAGCGGCGTGGCGTAGAACGCCGAGGCGTTATTCACCAAGCCATCTAGTCTGCCAAAAGCGCCCACGACATCGGCGATCAGCCGCTTGTCTCCCGCCTCTATGCCCAGCTCGCATTGAAACACCAACGCGCTACCTTTACGCTGCGCATTGAGTTCAGCGGCAAGCGCGTTGGCCTCGACCTCGGAGCGGTGGCAATGAATCGCCACGCTCGCGCCAGTGGCGTGCAGCGTGCGCGTGATGGCCGCGCCGATACGTTTGGCGCCGCCGGTGATGAGGATAACTTTTTCTCGCATGATATATTTTGGATTCCAGGCGTTTCCGCACCCGTCTCTCTATGATTCCCCTCTCCCCGTTTTGGGGGGAGAGGGCCAGGGTGAGGGGTGGTAGCAAATAGGGACTCTATGAAGAAGTCCAGATTTGTCATCTATGACATTCATGTAATTTTACCGCATCCCCTTGAAAACTCCTCTCTCCTCCCGCGAAATGACTCAACTACCGCCGCCTTCCGCGCAGGCGCAAGCGCACAGCCGCGAGCTGCGCGCGCATATCGCACGCGAAATCGCGCTGGCCGACGGCTGGATTACTTTCGCGCGCTACATGGATTTGGCGCTGTACGCGCCCGGCCTGGGCTATTACAGCGCCGGATCGCGCAAGTTCGGCGCGGCGGGGGACTTTGTTACCGCGCCGGAAATTTCCGCGTTGTTCGGGCAATGCCTGGCGCGTCAGATCGCTCAAGTGCTCGCCGTAAGCGGCGGCGATGTGCTCGAGCTCGGGCCAGGCTCAGGCAAGCTGGCGTGTGATAGTTTGCTGGCGCTTGATGAGATCGGCGCCTTGCCCGCGCGCTATCTGCTGCTGGAAGTAAGCGCCGATCTGCGCCAGCGTCAGCAGGAAAAATTGGTCACACTTCCCGCGCATCTTGCCGCCAAAGCGCAGTGGCTCGATGGTTTACCGGCTGCCTTTAGCGGTGTGGTGATCGCCAATGAAGTGCTCGATGTATTGCCGGTGCATCTGGTGTGTTTCACCCAGGGCGGCAGGTTCGAACTCGGCGTGACGGCGCTAAATAGCAGCGAGGGCAAGACGTTTGCATTGCGCAATCGCCTGTTGCAAAGCGGGCCGCTGGCGGCTGAAGCGGAACGCATCGCAGAGGCTTATCTTTTGGATAACGCGCAGCAAAGTTATACGACCGAGATCTGCCTTGCCGCGCCAGCGTGGGTGAAAACGCTTGCCACAATGCTGGAGTGCGGCGCGCTGCTTTTTATCGACTACGGTTTTCGCGCTGCGGAGTATTACCATGCCACGCGCGATCAAGGCACCTTGATGTGCCATTACCGCCATTACGCCCACGCCGATCCGTTCTATTTGCCTGGCCTGCAAGACATCACCGCGCACGTCGATTTCACCGCAGTGGCGGCAGCGGCGCGTAGCACAGGCGCACAGGTTATGGGCTATACCACGCAAGCCAATTTTTTGATCGGCTGCGGCATCGCCGATTTGCTGGCGCGCGTCGATCCCAGCGCTGTCACTGAATACTTGCCGCTGGCCAATCAGGCGCAGCGCCTACTGAGCCCCGCAGAGATGGGGGAATTCTTTAAGGTCCTGGCAATCGGCAAGGGGCTTGACCTTCAACTTTGCGGCTTCGCCGAGGGGCGTCCGTTACCGCTGTGAAAGCCGAGAAGGGTAGAGGCAGGCAGGAACGCGGTGTTTCTGTTCCCCAATCAGATCGAGGACAAGTTTCGCGCGAATGACTTGTAGGATGGGTTGAGCGCAGCGATACCCATCACCGTCTCTATACCCGCGCGCGCCATGCCTTTAGCGTGATGCCATAGTGGTGTTGCCGGAGCACCTGCACGCTATCTGGACGTTGCCTGACGCAGATAGCGATTTCGCGCTGCGCGGAGCCTGTGCGTACTGGTATTTTGTCTAAAGATTGCGCGGCGCTGCGGGCGGAGAAATGGATTGCGGGGAGCGGGTTTGATTGATGGATCGTTTGGTTGGCGGATTGATGGGTATCGCTGCGCTCAACCCATCCTACGCTTGCTCAAGGGATCACATTTTTTGAAATAGTAAAAGCTCGTCATCCCAGCGCAGGCTGGGATCCAGTCCTCCCA
>JAYWAM010000213.1:0-13735 GCA_043782425.1 Betaproteobacteria bacterium | reverse complement strand
TGCTTCGCTTGCACGCATCAGCAGTTCAATCGTTGTTTCCAGCTTTATCATGCGTTCAGTCAGATTTTCTATTCTGACCTGCTGGGCTTTGATTACCTCTCCCTGGCGAACAACCTTGTCCTCCAGTTTTATCATCGCTGTCAATGCGGCCCATACGCGCTCAGTGACCCCCATTACCGACCTTTCGGTTTTTACCGGCTTTAGCTTCCATCGCAGCAATACGCTTGTTGCTTGTACCAACAAACGACAACATAGCGTCGATCGCATCCGAGGCGCGGTTTGCCGCCGCCATTGCGGCATCAGCAATGGCGCCCAACTCTTCACCTGACTCGGCAGACACATAAGAAGTTGCGCCGCGCCGCATTAGCTCTGACACCGGCAAGCCAAGTTTCCTTGCCTTGGCGATGATCGCCTTCTTTTCCCGTGGCGTGGTTTGCACCACAATCCGCTCTATCGCTGTTGCAGCCATAATTTTCTCCAAGTCAAAAAACCTATGTACATGGACAGTGTATGTACATATCATAAACCAAAAAACGCGCTATTGCGGAAGCGACACAGGCGCTGGCATTGGTTCGAGTTGCTGCTTATCATCGAAGTCATAGAGGCATTCCAGCAGAGCCTTGGAATATTGAACCGGGCACTGTTATAAAAACGTATCTCCTCTCCTCGTTTTTCGGGGAGAGGGAGTAAATGTCCTGCGATTTAGAAAAGAAGTAAGGCGCGTACTTCGCGCACCACTGCATAGCAGAGGAGAGCGCTGCCAGTAGTGGCGATATGTGCACGTAGCTATTGCCCTGCCATCATGCTTTAATTGCGCCTTTCGTTAGTGTGGCAAAGCACGATGGCTCTTCTGCAAGTCGTTATTTTCCTGTTGTTATGCTCGGTCGCGCTCGGCTGGATCGCACGCCGTGCCGGTCTTCCTTATCCGATTGCGCTGGTGATCGGCGGCGCGGCGCTGGGCTTTGTGCCGGAGTTGCCGCAACTGGCTTTCGACCCGCAATTTCTGCTGGTGCTGGTGCTGCCGCCGATTCTTTATCAGGCGGCGCTGCTGACATCGTGGCGCGATTTCAAGGCCAACCTGCGCCCCATCGGCCTGCTGGCCATTGGCCTGGTGATTGTCACCACGCTTGCCATTGGCGTGGCGTTGAAGCTTCTGATCCCCGATATTCCCTGGGCGGCTGCGTTCGTGCTTGGCGCCATCGTCTCGCCGCCCGACGCAGTGGCCGCCACCACCATCTTGTCAAAATTGACCATACCGCGACGCGTGGTGACGATATTGGAAGGCGAAAGCCTGGTCAACGATGCTTCGGGGCTGGTGCTTTACAAATTCGCTGTCGCCGCCGTGCTGACCGGCGCATTTTCGCTGCTCGATGCCGGTGTGCAGTTCGCCGCAGTGTCGCTCGGCGGGGTTGCCGTAGGGGTGCTGATGGGTTGGGTGTTCATCGCCATTCACCGTCATCTGGGCGATGCGGTTACCGAGGTGTTGCTCTCGCTCGCGGCGCCTTATGTCGCCTACATCCTGGCTGAATCGCTGCATGTCTCGGGGGTGCTGGCGGTGGTCGCTGCTGGCCTGGTGCGTGGCCGCTATGCACCCGAAATCGTATCGGCGGAAATGCGTATCCTGGCGCGCTCGGTGTGGAATATTTTTGTGTTCCTGCTCAACAGTCTGATTTTCATGCTCATCGGCATGCAGTTGTCGAACATCATAGGCAGGCTCAAGGGATTTAGCGTCGGCGAGCTGTTCCTATACGGGTTTGTCGTCAGTCTGGTCGCCATCGTGGTGCGCTTTTTGTGGGTTTATCCCGCCATCTATATTCCGCGCTGGCTCAGCGCCAGGCTGCGGCGCAACGATCCGTTGCCGCAGCAGAGTCATATTTTCATCGTAAGCTGGTGCGGCATGCGCGGCATCGTTTCGCTCGCAGCGGCGCTGGCGCTGCCGGTGCAGATTAACGATGGCAGCGCGTTTCCCTATCGCGACCTGATAATTTTTCTCACCTTCGTAATCATATTCGTCACCCTGGTGTTGCAGGGGCTTACGCTGGCGCCTTTGATACGCCGTTTGAAAGTCGGGTCGGACTGGAGCGCGCACGAGGAGCAGCAGTGCGCACGTCGCGCCATGGGCAAGGCCGCGCTGGCGGCTATCGACAAGCTGGCCGCAGAGGAGGGCGCACCGCACGAAGTGGCCGAGCGCATACGCGCAGAATTTGCGGAAAGAATTTCGCTTGAGATAGGACGCGGCCTGGTGCTGCCCTACGCAGCAGCCAGCAACCAGCGCCTGAGATTCGCCGCCATCAAAGCGCAGCGCAACGAGCTGATCAAAGTGTGGCGTGAAAACCAGATCAGCGACGACGTGATGCATCACCTGGAAGAGGAACTGGATTACCAGGAATCGCGGTTGTAAGGCGCTTGCAGGGAAATACGATTCTTAATTTTGGAACGACTAGATGAAGGGCCCGGAGCCACGACTCGTGTGCCAAAGTGCTAACACTTCAACTTGCCCACGACGGACACGATAGTAGAGGTAATAGCGAACGCGCGCGAGATGCACTCGTTTTATTCCTTCAGTCAAAAGGTTTAAGGCGGGTGCGCCAATACCAGGTTCAACGCTCAAAAGCGAAAACGCCTCGGCAATTTCTTCATCTAACGCGCCCGGAGCAAGGGGGCGGTTCTGGTCCCACCATTGAGCAGCCAGGTCAATATGTGCCTGCGCTCGCTTTGTAACCAGAACCTTCACGACAACTTAGCCGTGACGACGGGCGAGTTTCGCAAGCACCTCTTCGGCAGAAATCATCTCCCCACGATCAGCCTCGGCGATAGAGAGAAGCAGTTCTGCTTCCTCTTCTGGCGTAAGGGTAAAGCCGCCCTCCTCATCTCTGGTCAGCACAGTTACCGCTGCGCCCTCTTCCAGAGCCACGCCCTCGACTACGACCTTACCGCCGACAACTCTTCCAGTAGCTATTTTCATGGTGAGAAGAATACTCCCTAACTATAAATATAACTCTCAAGCTGCTTGATGGTGTATTCGCGCTCGGAAATGATGTCGTTGACGAGGTCGCGCATTGACAGCATGCCGATGACTTCGCTGCCGTTCACCACGGGGAGATGGCGGATGTTTCTTGATGACATCAGCACCAGGCATTCCTCGTTGGTCGATTCGGGGCGCACACAGAGCACGTTGGAGCTCATGATTTCTCTGACTTTGGTGCCTTTTGACGACTTACCTTCGAGCGCCACTTTGCGCGCGTAATCGCGCTCTCCAACTATGCCGACCAGTTTGCCCTTTTCCATTACGATCAGCGCGCCGATTTTTGCTTCGGCAAGCAACTTTAGCGCATCAAACACGGTGGCATCGGGAGCAATAGTCCACAGGGCCAGCGGTTGTTCCATCAGAAGCTGTTGTACGGTTTTCATGGCTTCCTCCTTTGTGACGGTGTCACATGTTTGAGTAGTTTGGACCACCACCCCCCTCGGGCGCAACCCATTCAATGTTCTGTGTGGGATCTTTGATGTCGCAAGTCTTGCAATGCACGCAATTTTGCGCGTTGATTTGCAGGCGCGGGCCGGATACTTCCTGGACAATTTCGTACACCCCTGCCGGGCAATAACGTTGTTCCGGCGCATCGTAAAGCGCTAAGTTGATGGTGATGGGTACCTGGCTATTCTTCAACGTCAAATGCGCAGGTTGGTCTTCTTCGTGATTGGTGTTGGAGACGAACACCGACGACAGGCGATCAAAAGTGAGTACGCCATCGGGCTTGGGATAGTCAATCGGCGCGACGGCGGTCTTTTGTTTCAGCGTTTCGTGATCGGCGTGTTGATGATGCAGCGTCCACGGCGCTTTGCCGCCGAATACCACCTGATCGATGCCGACCATGAGTGTGCCGCTGTAAAGCCCTTTCGCCATCCACGGCTTGAAGTTGCGCGCCTTGTATAGTTCGTCGAACAACCAGCTCTTTTCAAACGCCTGCGGGTAAGATGTTAACTCGTCGCCGGTTCGGCCCGCGGCCAGTGCGTCGAAAGCTGATTGCGCCGCCAGCATGCCGCTTTTGATGGCGGCGTGACTGCCCTTGATGCGCGCGGCATTGAGAAAGCCGGCATCGTCGCCGATCAACGCGCCGCCGGGAAAAGTGAGCTTGGGTAGCGACTGTAGCCCGCCGACAGTCAAGGCGCGCGCACCATAAGCGATGCGCTTGCCGCCAGCAAAATAGCCGCGTATGGCGGGGTGGGTTTTGTAGCGCTGAAATTCCTCGAAAGGACTCAGGTAGGGGTTGCTATACGCCAGCCCCACCACAAAGCCCACTGCGACCAGATTATTTTCCATGTGATACAGAAACGAGCCGCCGTAGGTATCGCGCGCCAGCGGCCATCCGGCGCTGTGCACCACCAGGCCGGGCTGGTGCTTATCGGGTTTGACTTCCCACAGCTCCTTGAGGCCGATGCCATAAATTTGCGCATCACGTCCCTCGTTAAGCTTGAAGCGCTGCTGCAAGCCTTTGCCCAACTGGCCGCGACAGCCTTCGGCGAACAGGGTGTACTTGGCGCGCAACTCCATCCCCTGCGCGTAGCGTGCCGTGTGCTCCCCGGCTTTGCCGATACCCATGGCGCCGGTGGCGATGCCCTTGACGCTGCCCTTTGCGCTGCCGTCGTCATTGAACAGCACTTCGGTCGCCGCAAAACCGGGGTAAATTTCGACACCAACTGCTTCGGCTTGTTGTCCCAGCCAGCGGCACAGATTGGCCAGGCTGATGACATAGTTGCCGTGGTTTTTAAAGCAGGTGGGGAGCATCCATTGGGGAACGCGCAGCGACGACGCTTCGGAGAGGAACAAGAAGCGATCCTCAGTCACCGCTTGATTCAGCGGCGCGCCTAGCGCTTTCCAGTCGGGAAAGAGTTCGTTGATGGCGCGCGCATCCATGACCGCGCCGGAAAGAATATGCGCGCCGACCTCGGAGCCTTTTTCCACCACGCAGACGCTGAAGTCCTTGCTGTTTTCACTGCACAGTTGCTTGAGGCGTATCGCTGCGGCAAGACCGGCCGGACCGGCGCCCACGATAACCACGTCATACTCCATGAATTCACGTTCGGACATGGGGGAGCATTTATGAGGGGAGGGACTAGCATTATAATCGCCACACAGAAGTATTCCTTCGCCGCTAAAAAAGGAGCATTCATGTGGTTCTGTAACTTGCTGCGCACTGCCGTTCCCTATGTTCCATATCACTCCGCAGCGGGCTGCGACCGATGAACGCCACGCTCGGCAGTTTTATCTCCGTGGGCGCGGGGGCTGCGATCGGCGCGTGGCTGCGCTGGGGGCTTTCGCTCTGGCTGAATACGCGCGTAGTCAATTTTCCACTTGGCACCTTTGCAGCCAATATGATTGGCGGCTATCTGATCGGCCTTGCCCTTGCGCATTTCACCCAGCACAGTGACTTGTCGCCGCAAGTAAGGCTGTTTGTGATCACCGGCTTTCTCGGCGGTCTCACCACCTTTTCCACCTTTTCGGCCGAGGTGATTGATTTGCTACAAAGAGGCGAAATCGCTTGGGGCGCAACGCTGGCGCTGGCCCATCTGGCGGGATCACTCTTGCTCACCGTGCTGGGGTTTGCCACTTATCGCGCGCTGGCGTGAGGCGATAGCTTCGTTGTTTTCGGCTGGCTGGATATGAAAACCCACACAGATCGACTCGGCCCGGAGTAATCTTGTCAATCAAGTAGCAGGGATACACAAACTGGAGACATCATGGCGAATACGATTCCTTTGGAAAAAATGTCAGTAGAAGAAAAGCTTCAGGCAATGGAATTGCTTTGGGACGATTTGTGCAGCAAGGCGGGGATCGTGTCTTCCCCCACTTGGCATGAAGATGTTCTGGCCGAAAGAGACGCAATGCAAAAACGCGGGGACGATAAATTCGAGGACTGGGAAGCGGCCAAGAAAAATATTCTCAGCAAGATTTAATGAAAATCAAAATTCTTGCCGCAGCCAGCCGCGACTTGATCGAAGGCTACCGGTTCTATGAAATGCAGGCTGAAGGCGTCGGCGCCTATTTTCTTGATTCGTTGTACTCGGATATCGATTCTCTGATACTCAGTGCGGGTATTCATTCCGTGCATTTCGGAAGATATCACCGTCTATTATCAAGGCGATTTCCGTTCGCGGTCTACTACCGGGTCGAGGATGAGACCGCGCTTGTCTATGCCGTCCTCGATTGCCGTCGCGACCCCGCCTGGATCAGGAAAAAACTAAGTTAGCGGTTCGCACGATAATCAAGCCAAGGCCAAAAGCGCCGCCGCGCGACCACGCTCCTCCTTCACATAAGCCAAAATCACCAACGCAGCAACGAAGAACACACCGGTGAGCAGAATCGCAAGGCGGTGGTTACCGCTGGAAATCCACGTCACTACGCCATAGGTCAATGGTCCGAGTATGGCGGCCAGGCGCGTGGCTACGCCGAATAATCCGAACATTTCTGCGCTGCGGTCGGGCGGCGCGAAGAATGCGACCAAGGTGCGGCCAGCGGACTGGCTTGATCCCATGCACAGGCCTGCCACATTAGACGCCACCCAGAACAACGGCGGCGTGGTGGCGAACCACGCCATGACCACCATCGCCACCCAGCCGAACAGCGTGATGCGCAGGGCGCGGGCTTTCCCCACGCGGTCTTGCAAATAGCCGAAGCTGAAAGCGCCGATGGCGGCGGTGACGTTGATCATCAGCACCAGTATCAGCGTGTCGGTTGTAGTAAATCCCATGACCTGTTCGGCGTAGATGGCTGCCAGCACAATCACCGTGGCGACTCCTGCCTGATAGCAGGCGCCGCAGGCGAAAACCAGAAACAGATCGCGGTAGCGCGCGGCTTCGCGCGCCGTTTGCAGCAGGCGCGCAAAGGCTGCATGCGCTCCGTGTTTTGCGCCGGAAGGTTTTGTGCGCTCCTTGAGAAAAATAAAAGTGATCGAGGCTGCGATGGCAAAAACGCCAGCGGTAATCAGTAGCGTAGCGGGTACGGCCTGCGCGCTTTTTACGCCGCGCGATTCGGCGCTCATGATCCACGCAAGCGATAGTCCCAGCGCTGCCAATCCGCCGCAATAACCCAGGCTCCAGCCCCAACCTGATACTTTTCCCAGCGCTTCCGGGCGCGCCAGCTCAGGCAGGAAGGCGGCGGTAATGTTTTCGCCCATTGCGTAACAGAAATTGGAGATCACAATAAAGACCATCGCCCATAGCAATGTTCCCGGCCCGGAGTAGGCGAGAAGGGTGGTGGAAATAATGCAGCCGGTGGTGAAAATAAACAGCAGCGGTTTCTTTTTTCCGCTCACATCGGCATAGGCGCCGATGAGCGGACCGGCGATCATCACCATTGCATACGACACGGCGAGCGTCGCTGTCCAGGCAAAAGTCGCCCACGGGGCATTGGCGGCGACCACTGAAACGAAATAGGCATTGAAAACCGCTGTGAGCACCACGGTGGTGTAGCCCGAATTGGCGAAGTCGTACATCGCCCAGGCGAACACTTCGCGGCGCTTCACGCCGGGGTTCAGTGCGCTTACTTTGGAGTGCGGCGGCACGACACCGCTACGAGTTTAACGCGACGTGTCGCGTCTTAAAAAAAGCGGCGTCATGCCGCCGCACTCCAAAATAAAACCGTAGCGGCGTCTTGCCGCCGCACTCCAAATCAGAAGTCATCCTTTATCTCCAGCATGTCTGTTTTAAAGCTTTTCACCGTGGATACGAAGGCCGGGCTGGCGTTCTGGGCGAACCAGGATGCAGAGCTCCACGGATAGTCTTCTGCCTGCTCCACTACGCCATGATGCGCTGCATTGTGATGAACGTAATTCAAGCGCGCGAGATACGAGCGTTCAAACGTAATGTGGCTATCCCAATACTGAAACCAGACTTTTCTTCCCGCCGCTCCATCCCATTTGTTTAGTTGTTTGGCTGTCGTCATATGCAGCTTGCCGATGAATCGCTGGAGAGTGGTTGGATCGGCTGGCGATGCGCCGATTAAGTGATAGTGATTCGACATGACTGCCCACGCCTGCAAGCGCCAGCCAAACTCGGTTGCCAGGCTGAACAGGGAATCAAGTAGAAAATCCAGCCTCGCAGGTGTGTTCCAGTGCGGGAGTTTTCCATAGGTGCTGGCGGTCACCATGTAGATACCCGATTCGAAAAGCCAGTGGGCTGGGGCGTGAGGCCAGCATTTGGAATGCGCAGGCAAGGCCGTGCTTTTGTCGTCGGGATTTAAGATGGTGCTCATGGAGCCAGATAGTAAACGAGATTTTTGTTTTGGAGTGCGGCGGCACGACGCCGCACTCCAAATCTAGGGAAGCCGCTTTGCCGCGCGACGATTTTCGTAGGCTTTGAGGTGGGTGTAGGCAACTGTAAGCAGGCTGTCGTCCACTTGCATCTGGCGCGCTTTGCGCAGCATGAAACCGACGATATGATCGGCTTCCACCTGGCTGCCGCTTTCGAGATCGCGCAGCATGGAGGCAGTGAGTGTGGAGCCGCGCTCGGTGAGGACCTCGCTCATGCGTTGCACCACATGCGGGCGCGGCGTGTGGCCGCACTTGCTGGCGATTTCTATGCAAGCGTTGTAATAGCGTTGCGCTAAAGCCGCTCCGTCGGGCGTTGCGGCGATTTCTCCGATGCTGGCGCGCATCAGGCTGGTCATGCCGGCCAGGGTGGACAGAAAGGCGATCTTCTCCCACATTTCGAGTTCGATGTCTTCCGAGAGCTTGGTTTCGACACCGCTTTTTTCCAGCGCTGCGCTGATGGCCTGGATGCGCGGCGTGAGAGTCATGTCGCGCTCGCCTACCATGATGCGATCAAATTCATTGAGATGTCTGATGACGCCATCGGGGCTGAGTGTAATCGCCAGGTGGCAGGTTCCGCCCAGCACGCGGCCTGCGCCGAAGCGCGCATCCAACCTTTCAAGATGCTCGATGCCATTTAACAGCGGCAACACGGCACACTTGTCATCCATAGCAGGTGCGATGGCGTCCATTGCCGCGTCTAGGCCATAGGCTTTGCAAGTCAGCACAACGCAGCCGTATCCGGGCTTAAGATCAGGCGCGGTGACATATTTGACCGGCAGCTTGAGCGCCCCCGGCGGCTGGTTCAATGCGCTTTCTAGCACCAGACCATTGCGCTTGAGTTGTTGCGCGCGCGCCTCGCGCACCAGGAAAGTGACATCTGCGCCAGAAGCCGCCAGACGTCCGCCAAAATAGCCGCCGACACCACCGGCGCCGAGAATTAAAAATTTCATGATGGTTCGCAAAGAGTTGAGAGGGTTGGTTCAGAGGTTCCCCAAATTTTACACGCCTTGAATCGATGCTTGCAGTGAGCGAACTCGCAATGATGCGAATTGTCATATGCCGGACTAGACGGAACCAAAAACGATTCTCGCGCCAAGACGCAAAGACGCAAAGAAAATCAACTCCGTTTTTGTTTTTCTTTGCGTCTTGGCGCGAAAACTCTTCTCACAAATTGCGTAGATTTAACAGATAAGAGACTAAAATGTGGTCAGGCATTTTGAACGCGGGGTTTTTCTTGTATTTCATTCGCAAAACGGTTATTCTCGCGCCGCATATGCCGCCGTGCTTGTCACTCTGCTCGCCAGGGAACACAATTCTCCTGATGTAGCTGTGCGAAGTTACCAAAAACACAATTTTTGAGGAGTTGCCCTTGTCAGCCGTATCTGCAAATCCCGCGAGCGCGGATTCCGTTTCGACTACGGCAATGTCGTCGCCAAGTCTGGACGATAAATACACTCTCGCATCTGGCCGTGTTTATCTCAACGGCACCCAGGCCCTGGTGCGCCTGCCCATGATTCAGCGCCAGCGTGATCTCGCCGCTGGCCTCAACACCGCTGGTTTCATTTCCGGCTACCGCGGCTCGCCGCTCGGCGGGTATGACCAGGCATTGTGGAAGGCGGCAAAGCACCTCAAGGAAAACCATATTTTCTTCACACCTGGCGTGAATGAAGAGCTGGCGGCCACGGCGGTGTGGGGCTCGCAACAGGCAGGGTTGTTTGCCGGGGCGAGATACGATGGCGTATTCGGCATCTGGTACGGCAAAGGCCCGGGCGTGGATCGCTGCGGTGACGTTTTCAAGCACGCCAACGCCTTTGGCACTGCAAAGCACGGCGGCGTGCTGCTGATCGCGGGCGACGATCACGCTTGCAAATCTTCGACGCTGCCACATCAATCCGAACATGCGTTCGATGCGGCGATGATCCCGGTGCTTTATCCCACCGGCGTGCAGGATTTGATCGAGCTTGGCCTGCATGGATTCGCCATGTCGCGTTACTCAGGCTGCTACGTGGCGTTCAAGTGCGTCAGCGATACCGTCGATGCTTCGGCTTCTATCCTGGTTGATCTGGATAATCCGAAAATTCTGCTCCCCGACGATTTTCAACTCCCTGCCTCGGGTCTGAATATCCGCTGGCCCGATACGCCAATGGAACAAGAGCTGCGTTTGCAGCACGACAAGATTTACGCCGCACTGGCGTATTGCCGCGTCAATCAGTTAAACCGTATCACCATCGATTCGCCCAATCCGCGCCTCGGCATCATCGCTTCGGGCAAGAGTTATCTTGATGTATTGCAGGCGTTGGAAGACCTCGGCATAGACGAGCGCCACGCCGCCGAGATCGGGTTGCGCTTGTACAAGGTCTCCATGCCGTGGCCACTCGAGCCCGAGGGCTTGCGCCACTTCGCCGAAGGCCTCGATGAAATCCTGGTGGTGGAAGAAAAACGCCAGCTCATCGAATACCAGATGAAAGAACAGCTCTACAACTGGCGCGACGATGTGCGTCCGCGCGTCATCGGAAAATACGACGAACACGGCGAATGGCAAGCGCATCGCAGCGAATGGCTGCTGCCCGCAGCGGGCGAGCTGACGCCCGCCATGATTGCGCGCGTGATTGCAAAACGCATTGCCAAGTTTCACACCAGCAAGATAATCGAAGCGCGCCTCAAGTTTATCCAAGATAAAGAGGCCGCGCTGGCGCGTCCGCGCGCCAAGGTGGTGCGCGTGCCGTATTTTTGTTCCGGTTGTCCGCACAACATTTCGACACGCGTGCCGCAAGGCTCGCAGGCGCTGGCAGGCATCGGCTGTCACTACATGGCGATCTGGATACGCCCGGAAGAAACCATGACTTTCACGCAAATGGGCGGGGAGGGCGTGCCGTGGGTGGGTATCCAGCCTTTCACCACCACGCAACATATTTTCGCCAACCTTGGCGACGGCACTTATTTTCATTCTGGCCTGCTGGCGATTCGCGCCGCGGTGGGTGCGAAAGTAAATATCACTTACAAAATTTTGTTCAACGACGCAGTGGCCATGACCGGCGGCCAGCCGGTTGATGGCCCGCTCAGCGTGCCGATGATAACGCAGCAGGTGCGTGCCGAAGGCGTGCAAAGAATAGCAGTGGTCACCGATGAGCCAGACAAATACGCCGCCGCCGGAACCCTGGCCGCTATGGCGTCGGGCGTGACCGTACATCACCGCGATGATCTTGATGCGGTGCAGCGTGAGTTGCGCGACATACCCGGCTGCAGCGTGCTGATCTATGACCAGACTTGCGCCGCCGAAAAGCGCCGTCGCCGCAAACGCGGTACTTTCCCCGATCCGGCCAAACGCGTGTTGATTAACGAGGCGGTGTGCGAGGGCTGTGGTGATTGCGGCAAGAAGTCCAACTGTCTTTCTGTCGTTCCGCTGGAGACGGAATTCGGGCGTAAGCGCACTATTGATCAGTCGTCGTGCAATAAAGATTATTCGTGTGTAACAGGATTCTGCCCCAGTTTCGTCACGGTCGAAGGCGGCCAGTTGCGCAAGAAAAAGCCTGTAGTGCAGGAAGTGTTGGCGCCCTTGCCCGAACCCGCGTTGCCGTCTCTCGATACGCCCTATGGCATCCTGGTCACCGGCGTCGGCGGCACCGGCGTGGTGACCATAGGCGCGCTGCTCGGTATGGCGGGCCATATCGAAGGCAAGGGCGTTGCCGTGCTCGACATGACCGGCCTGGCGCAAAAGGGCGGCTCGGTCTACACCCATGTGCGCATTGCGCGCACGCCGCAGGAAATCCACGCGGTGCGTATTGCTGCCGGTGAGGCCAATGCGGTGCTGGGCTGCGACATGATAGTCACCGCCTCGGACGAAGCCATCGCTAAAATGCAGAATGGTTACACCAAGGCTGTCGTGAACAGCGATGTGGCGACCACTGGCGCGTTCACACACGATGCGGATCTGCACATTCCCGTCAAAGAAATGCAGGATGCGATTTCCGAAGCGGTGAATGGAGCTGGTGCTGCGGGCGCGGCGGAGTTTATCAACGCCTCCGGCCTCGCCACGGCCCTGCTGGGTGATGCGATTTTCACCAATCCGTTCATCATGGGTTACGCCTATCAGAAAGGTTTGATTCCCCTCAAGGCCGAATCCATCATGCGCGCCATCGAGCTTAACGGCGCTGCGGTGGAAAAAAACAAAGCGGCATTCGATTGGGGCCGTCGCACTGCCGTCGATGCGCGCGCCGTGCAGCACATCGCTACGCCGCCGCAGGCCAGGCCCGACAGCCAGCGATTGTCCGAGAGCCTGGAAGAACTTATCGCGCGGCGCGAAAAATTCCTCACCGCCTACCAGAACGCCGCCTATGCCAGGCGCTACACGACGCTGGTCGCCAGAGTGCAAGCGAGCGAACGCGAAAAATTTCCCGGCAAAAAAGCGCTCAGCGCCGCCGTCGCGCGTTACTACTTCAAGCTCCTGGCCTACAAAGATGAATACGAAGTGGCGCGTCTCTACAGCCAAAGCGATTTCGTGCAACGTATAAACGAACAGTTCGAAGGCGATTTCAAACTGACCTTTCACCTCGCCCCGCCGATCATGCAGCAGCGCGATCCACTCAGCGGCGAGCCGCGCAAAAAAGTCTTCGGGCCGTGGATGTTGAGTGTCTTCAGCGTACTCGCCAAGCTGCGTGGACTGCGCGGCACGCCGCTGGATATTTTCGGTTACAGCAGCGAGCGCAAGATGGAGCGCCGCCTTATAGGTGACTATGAAAAAACTATTGAGATGCTTTTAGGCGGCATCAATGTCGGCAACTACGACAGCGCAGTCGATATCGCTTCGATCCCCGAATACATCCGTGGTTATGGCCATGTAAAACTGGCGCACTTAAAAGACGCGCAACAACGCGAGGCGGGACTGGTCGAACAATTCCGCAATCCGCAAGTCCGCGCCTTGAAACCTATTCGCATCCAAGTCGCAGCATAGTAGTAGCAAATCTCCGTATGCCTACCATTTCTGGATGGCTGACATGAAACCCTTGCGCCGTGGCAGTGGCGATCAGTATTTGCATCGGACATCAGAGACCTACCGTAACGCCGTGCGCCGTAAACTGCGCGCCTATCATGTCCATGTCCATCTCGGTTGCATCGCACAAGGGCTGCTGCAACACTTGGCAATCAATCACACCGCTTTAGTCTGGCGCTGCTTTCGCAGTTGGTTGCGCTCAACCCATCAAGTCATTCGCGCGAGCTTGCCCTCGACCTGATCGGGGGGCGGGAAAGACAAATCAGGTGAATTTATTCACGCTTCTATCGAGCATTGGAAATAGCCACATCACTTTGAATCACCCCCCCCGGCCAGACTCAGACGACCTGATCTCGTGGATTTTGCGATGACCTCTTTTTTCGCCGATGCCGATTTTCTACGTCACTGTGCTGCGCCCCACTTCAAATACCATGCG
>JAYWAM010000212.1:0-5216 GCA_043782425.1 Betaproteobacteria bacterium | reverse complement strand
CAAAATCTTCAGCAAAATATTCAAGCAAACTCAATCAAAAAAAATGGCCTGAAAGCTTATCGCTCAGGCTCATTTCACTTTTAGAAAATACTATTACTCTCCTTGGCGTGGTGCGATTCATACGGTGAGCTTTTTCGCAATCGCGATAGAACGCCATTTATGCAGGAGCGGTGAAATTAGAACTTCTGAGAACTTATTCGGACGCCATCTGGCGGAGGGTGTGAGATTCGAACTCACGAACAAGTCGCCCTGTTGCCGGTTTTCAAGACCGGTGCCTTCAACCGCTCGGCCAACCCTCCAATTGAACCTGCAATTCTATCAAATCGCTTAAGGCGTGGCCTGCGAAAATAATGTTTCGGGCGGCATGCGGCGTTATGGCTTGATTTCTAAGTGTTTCGTACCCATCATGCTTTAGATGCCGAAAAGATAACACTTGAAACTTTGCGGGTTAGCCCTTAGTCTAATCGCTGTTCCCATTGTTTTTCCCGGAGGATTTGATTATGCAACCTGACACCCCCATTCTGGCGCCGCAAACTGGTGCTTTGTCACCGAGCCAGAATCGCGTCCTGCGTAACACCTACATGCTGCTCGCCCTATCCATGGTGCCGACCGTTATTGGTTCCATCATCGGCATGCAAATGAAATTCACATTCTTTGCTGGCAATCCATTTATCGGCCTGCTGGTGTTTCTCGGTATCGCCTTTGGTTTCTTTTTCGCCATTGAAAAGACCAAGAACTCGCCGATGGGGGTGGTTTTCCTGCTTGCCTTCACTTTCTTCATGGGCCTGATGTTGTCGCGCCTGTTAGGTTCGGTGCTGGTATTCAAGAATGGCGGCAATCTGATTGCGCTGGCATTTGGCGGCACCTCGATTATTTTCTTCGCCATGGCCACGTTGGCCGGCACTATCAAGCGCGATTTGTCGGGGATGGGCAAGTTTCTGTTTGTCGGGGTAATTGTCCTGCTGTTGGCTTCAGCGGCGAATATCTTCCTGCAAATTCCGGCGCTGATGATTGTGGTTTCGCTGGTCGCCATTGCGATCTTTTCGGCCTACATGCTGTATGACATCAACCGCGTCATCACCGGCGGTGAAACCAACTACATCACGGCCACACTGGCGATTTATCTGGATGTCTATAACGTCTTTGCCAATCTGCTCATGCTGCTGGGAATTTTCGGCGGCGATAGGGACTGAACCAGTCCACGCAGTAACTTTAAAAAGCGGTCTTTTCTGGCCGCTTTTTTTATTTGTGCCAGCCGATTTCTGTGGTTTGAAAATGATCACGCCAGAATCAGATTGCTCGGTCGCCCGTAGGAACGGGCTTGCCCACTCTTACCAAAAACGTGCTGTTATCGCGGGCAAGCCCGCTCCTACGAAAACGTTTCCGGAGCTGTGCTCGCTCAAGCAGCGAATAGGGGCTTGGCAAATGTATACAGCAGCCCAGCGGCAGCGCACGCGCCGATGACTTGCATGATGCCGATTTTGTAGCGCCACAACGCGATAAACGCAAGCACCGCGACTGCGGCGGAAAACCATTCGACATTCCCTGCAAAGGGCGCAGCCTTGGTTGCGGTCGGCCACAGCACATGCCAGGCGAAAAACACCGCAAGATTGAGAATCACACCCACCACCGCAGCGGTAATTCCGGTGAGCGGCGCGGTGAAGCCGATCTCATGGCGCGTGCGCTCGACCGCCGGTGCGCCCACCAGAATAAACAGGAACGAAGGCAGAAAAGTGAATAACGTGGCGATAGCCGCACCTGTCATGCCGGCTAGGGCCAGGCTCTCGACCCCAAAGATTTCTTTGCTCCACGCGCCGACAAAGCCGACGAAGGCCACCACCATAATCAGTGGCCCCGGCGTGGTTTCGCCCAGCGCCAGGCCATCGACCATTTGTACCCCGGTGAGCCAGCCATATTGTTCGACGCCGCCTTGATACACGTAAGGCAGCACCGCGTAGGCGCCGCCGAAAGTGAGCAGCGCGGCTTTGGTGAAGAACCAGCTCATTTGCGTGAGAGCGCCGTCCCAGCCGAAGCGCAACGTCAACGCGCCAACCACGCCGCCCCAAATTGCTAGCGCGACGAGTGAGTAAAACACCACGCGCGACCATTTGAAGCGCGTGTGTTCAGGCGCGGGCGTGTCGTCGTCGATCAGCGCCGGGCCATAGTCCTTATCGGCCGCGCCGTGGCTGCCGCCGGTTTTGAATTTTTGCGGGGCAATCTGGCCACCGATATAACCGACGATGGCTGCGCCCAGCACGATCCACGGGAACGGCACATCAAATACGAAAATCGCCACGAAGGCCGCCGCTGCCAGCGTCATGAGCACGCTGTTTTTGAGGGCGCGCGAGCCTATGCGATAGGCGGCAAACAAAACCACTGCCACCACCGCCGGTTTGATGCCATACAAAACCCCCGCTACCGTCGGCACATTGCCGAAAGCCAGGTAAATCCATGTCAGTGCAATCAGAATGAACAGCGAGGGCAGCACAAACAGCACGCCGGCAATAATGCCGCCCTTGACGCCGTGCATCAGCCAGCCGATGTAGGTGGCGAGCTGCTGCGCCTCGGGTCCGGGAAGCAACATGCAGTAGTTGAGCGCATGCATGAAGCGATGCTCAGAAATCCAGCGGCGTTTTTCCACCAGTTCCTGATGCATCATGGAAATCTGTCCGGCAGGGCCGCCGAAACTGATAAAGCCAAGCTTCAGCCAGTACTTGAAGGCTTCGCCCATGGTGACCGGCGGGGGAGGGGATTGGGGTATCTCAGACACAGGTTTGCTCCAACTTAATTTTGCTTGTCATTACGGTTTGTCGAACTGCCCGATGCGCTTTTCCATACGCGCCACATCATCACGCAACGTATCAACCTCGTGTATAAACGCTTCCACTTCGCGCCGCGGCGCCAGCGCAGGACGCTCTTCGGTGAGGTATTCCATTACATTCTCGCCCAGGCGCGCGACCGCATCCTTGCGCCACTCGCGCATCGAGTTTGCTATCGCAACGATGCGATGCGCCACAATGTCCCCCGTAATTTTACTCAGGTCTTCCTCAATATCCCATTCTAGGTTACGCGCCAGAAAAGTAATCTCCTGCGCAAACTCTGCATCGCCTTGAAAAGACACTTCCTTGAATGCCGCCTCTTCGCGTGCCGCAAAACGCGGCAGCAAAGCGGGTGGCAGCGTCATGGTCACGTCGGCCTGCGCGCCCTGTGAAGCCGCATCAACCGCGCCATTGGTAACCACGGTGAGGTGCAAATGGAACAGGCCCGACTTGAACACTGCGGTCTTGCCGGCAAAACGCTGTAGTCGCGTCATGGCGCGCGGCGTGGCTTGCAGCATGCGATTGACGATGCGCTTCCACGGCGCCTGAAGGGCGTAATCGAGACCGCTGCTCATGGTAGTTTTATCTTTGCAAGTCGCAACGCGATCAGCGCTTAACCTTGAAGCTGTATTCGAGCTTCACTTCTTGCGAAGGCGATTTGTTTTCCCACATCATGCAGTAGTCTTCCCTGACCTGCGGCGTGAACACGCCCTCGGAAGAGGTGATTTTATTCTCTTTCACCGGGGAATAAACCATATCGCCCTTGTGATAGTGCACGTTGAAATCCAGCGGCTTATCGCTGCCGAAACTGTAGTGCAGTTTTTGCGGCGGCTCCATCGACATGCATTTTTCATGGACTGTCTGCGGCTTCATAATCACCGGCTTCCCGGCTGGCGCGTCGCCTTTCGCAGCCAGTGATGCTGTTGTGACACAACAAGCTGCAACGATAACCGCGAATTTCAGGTCCTTCATATTTTGTACCCCCTGTGCACGGCGACGACTCCCGCCGCAAGATTGAAATACTCGACTCGCTCGAGCCCTGCCTGCTGCATCATGTCCTTTAAGGTCTCCTGGTCCGGGTGTTTGCGGATCGATTCGGCCAGATAGCGATAACTCTCTTCGTCCTTGGCCACGCGCTTGCCGAGCCACGGCAGAACCTGGAAGGAAAATACATCGTAGGCTTTAGAAAGCGCAGCGCGAATTTTGGAAAACTCCAGAACGACGAGTCGTCCACCCGGCTTGAGCACGCGGCGCATTTCCGCCAGCGCCTGGTCTTTGTGCGTCATGTTGCGCAGCCCGAAGGCGACGCTCACCAGATCAAAGTAATTGTCGCGGAACGGCAGCTTTTCGGCATCGCACTGCGCGGCAGGCAGCAATTGGCCTGCGTTCACCAGGCGGTCGCGCCCCAGCTTGAGCATGGCGGCATTGATGTCGGTCTGCCACACCACGCCCTCTTCTCCCACACGTTTGGCGAACGGCAACGCCAGGTCGCCGCTTCCCGAGGCTACATCGAGCACGCGCTCGCCGCGTTGCACCGAGGCCAGCTCAACGGCGAAATGTTTCCACAGACGGTGCATGCCGCCTGACATCAGATCGTTCATGATGTCGTAACTGGGCGCGACGGAACTGAAGACTTCACGCACCCTGTGCGCCTTTTCTTCCTCGGGCACTTCCTTGAAACCAAAATGCGTGGTCTTGCTCAAGCCGCTTGCTCCTGTTACGTTGCTTACTCTGGCTTCGTTGTTTCGTTCTGAGTCGTCTTGCCGCCGAAGTAATAGCCGATCGCTGTTCCGACCAATGCAATGACTGGCCCAAAAATAATAGTCATAAGTTTTTCCAGATCAGCAAAGGTGCTGCCATAAGACCAGAGAGTAATAAAAGCCATCAAGATAATGATCGCCAGCATGACTATGAGGCCCTGAGCTACCAGGCCGCGAACCTTTTCCTGCGCCTGGGCGATATTAAACGGCTCAAGCGGCGGGACTTCAGGCCCCATCTGAGCAGGCTCAAGGGCGCCATCCTCGTCCGTCAGGTCTTTTTCTTCGATACTAGCCATGGGTATTACCGGATAATAAGCTGCTTGAACGATTCATCCTTTTCTCTAATGAGGATTTTTCCTCCGCTATCAACAGCATCTTGTAGAACCTGCTCTGTAGCAATGGCATCGCGAATTACTTGCGACATGGTTTTGCGGCGTTTTTTTGCCAGGTTCTCAAGAGTCGCGATAGTGACATCAGTCAGATTGACGGATGTTTTGTACACTTTTGCAGTAGCCATGATAGTTCTCCTTATGTGGTATCAATTAGCGAAGTGATACTGAATAATAGCACCTTTTCGCGGTATTTTTGCCATACCGGCAACATCAGTGTGCGCGCCTTCGGTTAGAATAAGGGTCAC
>JAYWAM010000211.1:0-5218 GCA_043782425.1 Betaproteobacteria bacterium | reverse complement strand
ATCAAGCGCATGCGCATTACCGACGATGGGTGCGGTATTCCGCGCGACGAGTTGCTGTTGGCGCTGGCGCGCCACGCCACCAGCAAAATCGGCAGTCTGGAAGAACTGGAACGCGTGGCGAGTCTGGGCTTTCGCGGCGAGGCGTTGGCGTCCATAGCGGCGGTGTCGCGCCTCGTGCTCACCAGCCGGGCGCGCGATAGCGGCCATGCCTGGAGCATTCATGCCGAAGGCGGGCGCTTGAGCGAACCCGGCCCCGCCGCACTGGTTGCGGGAACGGTCGTCGATGCGCAGGACCTGTTTTTCAACACCCCGGCGCGACGCAAATTTTTGAAGACCGAGGCCACCGAATACGCGCACTGCGCCGAAGCGATGCGCCGGCTCGCGCTGGCGCGCTCCGATGTCGCGTGGACGCTCACGCACAATGGCCGCGTCACCGCGCGCTACGGCAGCGAGTCGGTTGCCGCGCGCTGTCGCAATGTGCTGGGTGTAGCCTTCGAGCAGGCGTCCATCCAGGTCGACGCCGCCGCTGCGGACTTGCGTGTGTCGGGCTGGGTGATACGCCCGTCCGCGGCGACCGGCAGCCGCGACAACCAGCATTGCTTCGTCAATGGCCGCTACGTGCGCGACAAACTCATCACGCATGCGCTAAAAGCGGCCTACGGCGATGTGCTGCATCACCAGTTGCAGCCGGGCTATTGCCTGTTCATCACGCTGGCCCCCGAGAGCGTCGACGTGAACGTGCATCCTGCCAAAACCGAGATTCGTTTTCGCGATGGGCGCGGCGTGCATCAGTTTTTGTTGCATGCGGTCGAGCGAGTGCTCGGGGGTCAGAGGACAGAAGACAGAGGACAGAAGACAGAAGCGGGATCGCCGTTTCAGGCTTATACGCAGCAAACGGCGATGCACTTGCATGTGTCCGAAGCGATGGCGTTCTATGCGCCGCTTGCGGCGCATCAATCAAGTGGCGCGCCGCCGAATCAGGAAGGTGGGGCCAGGATTCAGGACTCAGGGGGGGTTGCCGCGCCTGCGGGGCAGTCATTTCCACAAAATGGGACGGGAGACGCACCGCCTTTAGGCTACGCGCTCGCGCAACTGCATGGTGTATATGTGCTGGCGCAAAACACGCAGGGGCTGGTGCTGGTGGACATGCACGCCGCACACGAGCGGGTGGTGTACGAGAAGCTCAAGTCCGCGCTCGATGCACGCGCGGTACCTGCGCAAACGCTGTTGATCCCGGTGAGCCTCAGCGTGGATGCGCGCGACGTCGGTGAAATCGAGCCCTATCTCGATCAACTCGCCGCGATCGGATTTGAATTAACCATCAGCTCGCCCACCTCGGTCGCGGTGCGCTCAGTGCCGTGGCTGCTGAAAGACGCCGACCCGGTCGAACTGACCCGCACCCTGTTGCGCGAGGTCGCCGAATACGGCGTCGCGCGTTTGCTCGACGAACGCCGCAATGAACTGCTCGCAACGCTCGCGTGCCACGGCGCAGTGCGCGCCAATCGCCGCCTGACCATCCCCGAAATGAACGCGCTATTGCGCGAAATGGAAGCCACCGAGCGCGCCGGACAGTGCAATCACGGCCGACCCACCTGGTTTCAGATGGGCATGCACGAGCTGGATACGATGTTTATGCGCGGGCGTTAAGTGCTGGACGTGCTCGCATACGCGAGATAAAACGCTGAAGGCGGACACCAGACAGTCAAGTTACCGATCAAGAGTCTTCAACGCGGCGGCGGTTGAAGTGCCGCCGCGCTTCAAGTGTTTCAGAACCAGTCAGATAACTGCTTTCGGATACGGTCGAACCATCCGACACCGCTCTTTCCATCAGCAGACTTTCTCTCGATCTCTTCAAGCTCTTTATACAGAGGCTTGTAGTCTTGCTTCTTGGCGTAGCCAAGCGTTTCGGCTAGCTGCAGTTGTTCACGAGAGACTTTGAGGTTTCGGGCGAGCCTATCGTTTTCTTCCTTACTGCGAGCTTTCTTTTCTGCTAGCATTTGCGCTTCTTTAAGCAGCAGCTCCGCACGCAGCTTCGGCAGAGGAACGACCTCGGTGGTGATCACCAGGGTATTCAGTGCGGCCCGCAATCCCGCCTTGGCCTCATCGATCTTGCCCGCGTCAATAAGCGGTGTGATGGCTTTAATCGCAGCGGGATATGTCCCCAGCGGGATGTTCGTAGTATGGAAGTCGATCTCGCTGGCTAAAGTGGCGATCAGCGGGCGAGCCTTCTGAATATCACCGTCATCCAGATACTCCTTAACTTGTTTGGCCGCCGCCTTGACCGTGTCGGGAGTAGACAGGAGGTCTATTGTCTGAACCTCGAGGGACACAGGAGCCAGTGCGAGTTTTGGGTCTCGTGCCAAAATGAGTTCGAGCTTGCCCGTGGCGAGAGCCAGAGATTTCAGTGCCTCATCTTTCTTATTTTTTTCCAGGGCGCTGATCGCCTTTTGTGTTTCCGTCACCGCGGTCGCCGCGTCGACAATTAACTGTTGGCGTTTTTTTGTAGTTGCATCGGCTACATGGGTATTAACCATTGGCTGAACCGATTGGCTAGCGGCGGACTGCGCTTCGGGTTGTTTTTGCCGCGATGAGTCGGCGGTAAAACCGGAGACTGAAAGTAATAAACCCGCGCCCAGTAAAGCGCTTATAAGGATTTTGGGTTTAAGTGGGGACATGTTGGTTTCTCCTTTCCGTAAAATTAACAAAAATTCAGGTGCATCTATCGCTGTATTGGGTGCGCAATGTGAATTTCATCCATATCGTGAAATCCCCAGACAAATCATCACATCGCTGTGCCGAAGGAAGGGTCGACGACATGCGGCGCTTCCGGCAGGCCAGCTATTTTAATGCCTTGGCGGACTGGCCCGCCCGGGAACAGGCTATACAACCAGCGACCGCCTCCTTCTGGGGCGAAATGGTCTTCAAGTGTGCGCAGGATTTTGTGTGCGCTCTCGTGGCTGCCGCCCTGCTCGATCACATAGTCGCGCAGGAAATCCAGCACCCTAAAATGCGCCTCAGTCAACTCAATGCCTTCCGATCGAGCCAGCTCCCGCGCGATGTCGCGCGACCATTCGTCTATTTCAACCAGGTTGCCGTAATAGTCCGTGATTAATTTCTTGCCGTGGACAACCGCAAGTATGGGGTGAGTCATATCACGCTCCTTGTTTCATGCAACTTTGATCGACGTGACCTTGGGTTTGCCGGGGTCCGCCTTGGGAATTTCTACCCGCAGCACGCCGTTTTTATAGGACGCCAGAGCGCCTTCTGCCTTTACCGCTACTGGCAGCGGCACCACTCGGCGGAAACTGCCATAGGCGCATTGCATCGTTCTCCAGCGGCCCTCCTGGCTTTCTCGCTCGAAGCGTTTTTCACCACTGATGATGAGCGCATCGTCCACGACATCGATATTGATGCCTTCCTTATCCATGCCAGGAACTTCGAGACGGACAACCAGGCGCTGTTCGTTCTCGAAGACGTCGCCACCCAGCATCGCCCAACTGCGACCGGGCAAATAGGAGGCATCGTCAACATGACTGTCAGCAGGCATGTTCGTTTTCTCGCCGGACTTGAAGCGGGTAAATGCTCCGGTGGCGGATTGCCATAGATGGCGCCCGTTCTCAGAAACATTTTCCAAGGCGGATTCAATACTCTCTTTCAGATTTTCAAATTTCATGTTGAACTCCTTTCAAAATAATGCGACCGATCGGAGGACGTTACGTTGCGGAATTCCTCCATTCGGGATGGCTAAGCGTCCACATGGCGCTCTCTTAAAACCCAAAATAGGTCGCTATTAAAAAATTTCAAGACTTGCAACGGACCCTGCCACCTAGCCTTGAAATTGCTAACCCTGGCTAAAATATTTGGTGACTGATCACCCACCAAATGAGTGAAAAAAATGGACTTAAATCAGGCTCTCAAGTCCCGTGATGCACGTATGCAAAATGGATGGAATCTGATGACCGTGTACGAAAAATTCGAGCAGGGGATCGCGTTGATCCTGACGGGCTTGATTGCGGTCGTGATTGTGATGGCCACGCTTGAACTTACCAAAGAGATCCTTCAGCTTATCCTTGCCGACCGGATGAACCCGCTGGATCACCGTCTTTTCCAGACCTTGTTTGGTCAGGTGATGACCGTGCTGATCGCGCTTGAATTCAAACACTCCATCCTCAGAGTGGTCGCGAGGAAGGAAAATATTATCCAGGTTAAAACCGTATTACTGATCGGGCTTCTGGCTATCTCGCGCAAGTTCATCGTGCTCGATTTAAATGAAGTCCAGGCGGAAATGGTATTGGCATTATCGGCCTCGGTAATAGCGCTTGCGATTGCGTATTGGATTGTCCGTGGACGCGACGCCGAACCTTCTCGCATCGACCACGGGGAGCCCCAAGCGAGGTGACTGCGATTTCTTTTGCCTGGTGGCTTTTTTGTATATAAGCTTTGCCTAATCGAAAGAACGAGACTGTCATGAACGAACGCAACGAACGTAAAACCATCCCCATCCAGGACCTCAACGAAGTCAGCAGTTGCGCGAGCGCGGAACCGTATGCGCTGATGGTGCTGGGGGATTCGATGCTGCCGGAGTTTGAGGAGGGGGAGATTATCGTGGTCGAGCCGTCGGGCCTGGTCAAAAGCGGCTCATATGTGGTGGCGTTTGTGAACGAGGAATACATCTTTCGCCAGGTGGTGCAGCAGGACGATGGCTGGATGTTGAAGCCGCTGAATCCGATCTATCCCAACCTGCCGATTGACGATCTGGAGCCCTGCAAGGGCGTGGTGATCATGAAAAAACGCCCCGGCAAACGCAGCGAACAGAAGCGTTATATATAGATAGGATTTATCTATAGCCATATAAGTTATTTAAATCTTTTAGTTGACTAAATTACTCAGGTATATAAAGTTATCTTATTAGCATTTACTAATGCTTATACAGGAGAACGACATGAGTGGACTAATTCCAAACTTCGCCCCGGACGGGGTGGTAACGCTGAACCGCGTGATTCTGAAGCCCGAATATACCGTGGACGACTTGCAGGAACGCGTGGCGTATCTGTGCGAAAACGTTAAAACCTACCATTCGGATACCGGTTTTGTCGGCGGTTTTGTCGCGTTGAATTCGGGCAAGGTGTCGAACGAAGGCTCGACCATCGGCCAGCCGGTGGAAAGCGAACTGAAGGGCAAGGAAGCGCTGATCGTGACCTTCTGGAACAGTTTTGAA
>JAYWAM010000210.1:0-13912 GCA_043782425.1 Betaproteobacteria bacterium | reverse complement strand
GGTTTTCCAGATCACCCCACAGCAAAGTGGTGATGACCACCGAGGTGAGAATCAGCGCGCCGCCCATGGTCGGCGTCCCGGCTTTCACCAGATGGCTTTGCGGCCCGTCGTCGCGTACCGACTGGCCGATTTTCAGAGCCGTCAGGCGGCGTATCATCCACGGGCCGATGATGAATGAGATGACCAGCGCCGTCATCGCCGCCAGCACCGCGCGCAACGTGATATAGGTGAACACGTTGAAGGCGCGCATATGCATATCGCGTACGAGCCATTGCGCAAGTTCATGCAACATTAGTGAAGTTCTCCATCAAAGCCCACGGCGATACTCTCAACTACTCTTTCCATTTTCATAAAGCGCGATCCCTTCACCAGCACCGTCACATTGGGCGCCATACGCTTGACCAGCTCTTCCAACAGATCCTCGATATTTTCAAAATGCCAGGCGTTAGCCGCCATCTGCATGACACTGTGCTGTGTCAGATCTCCTAAAGCGAACAGCGCGTCGATTCCGGCTTGCTGCACATAGGCGCCGATGTCGGCATGCATCTGTAGCGCACTTTCACCGAGCTCGCCCATGTCGCCCAGCACCAGGATGCGTATGCCCGGCAAGTGCGCCAGCACATCGATGGCGGCGCGCACCGAATCGGGATTGGCGTTATAGGCATCGTTGATAACCAAAGCGCCGCTATCACCCTGCAAATGTTGCAGGCGTCCCGCGACACCGGTGAACTGTTCAAGGCCGGCGCGGATTGCAGGTAGAGGAATATCCAGGGCGAGCGCTGCGGCAGCGGCCGCCAGCGCGTTGTGTTGATTGTGTTTGCCTGCGACTTGCAGGTGCACGGCTATGCTTGCGCCACGACTGCTAATGGAAAGCGTGTCCCCTGAAATGCTGCCGCTTACTTCGTCACCAGGCTGCATGCTAAAGCTGAGCACACGGTGTGCGCCTGCGGCTTTGCGCCAGTAAGGTGCGAAAAAGTCATGCTGATTCAGCACCGCGACACCATCTGGCTTGAGTCCGGAAAAAATTTCGCCCTTGGCTTGCGCAATCGCCTCGCGGCTTCCCAGCTCGCCGATATGCGCGCTGCCGGCATTGATTATCAGTGCGACATCCGGCGCGGCAAGGCGCGACAGGTAGTCAATTTCACCCAGGTGGTTCATACCCATTTCCAGCAGTGCATGGCGATGGTGACGGCGCAGCCTAAGCAGCATCAGCGGCACGCCGATATCATTGTTCAGATTGCCTTCGGTCGCCAGTACGCGTTGCGCATCGCCGTGCACCTGCGTCACAATGGCGCGCAACATTTCTTTCACCGTTGTCTTGCCATTGCTTCCTGTCAGCGCCAGCAGCGGCAGTTTGAAGCGGCTGCGCCACTGCGCCGCCAGACGCCCCAGCGCCAGGCGCGTATCGGGCGCCACGATCTGTGGCAAAACCATACCTGGCAAAGGGTGCGAAACCAGGGCGGCAACGGCGCCCGATGCTGCCGCTTTACTGACAAAATCATGACCGTCGAAGCGTTCGCCCTGGAGCGCGATAAACAAATCGCCGTCCTCTAGCGCACGGCTGTCACTGGTCACACGCAGGAAAACGCCATCGCTGCCGATGAGTTGTCCGCTCACGGCCGCAGCGCAGTCGCTAAAACTCATCATGGCCGCTGCCGCTACGGCGTTCATGGCGCCACCCTTTGCGCCAACGCCTCGCGCGCCACCACGATATCGCTGAACTCGTGCCGCACGCCTTGGATTTCCTGATAGTCCTCATGCCCCTTGCCGGCCAGCAGCACCACATCGCCGCGCTGCGCTTGGTGAATTGCAACGCCTATCGCAGCGCGCCGCTCCGCAATGACTTCAAATCCTGAAGCGGGCATGCCTGCGAGAATGTCTTCGATAATGGCAAGCGGCGCTTCGCTGCGCGGGTTATCGCTGGTGACGATGACATGATGCGCGTGACGCGCCGCCACGCCGCCCATCAACTGGCGCTTGCCGCGATCACGATCCCCGCCGCAACCGAATACACAAATCAGACGCTGATCCTGGCGCATCGTTGCCCGTAGCGTAGTCAGCGCTTTTTCCAGCGCATCGGGGCTATGGGCGTAATCAACCACCACCAGCGGCAAGTCTGCGCCGCCGAGAGTCTGCATGCGGCCCGCAACCGGACGCAATATCTGTAGCGTCTGCGCCGCATCGGCCAGCGCCACGCCGCGCACCAGCAGCACGCCCAGCACGCCGAGCAGATTGGCTACGTTGAACTGACCGAGCAGCGGGCTTTCGATGCGCGCCTCGCCCCAGCGGCTTTTCACCGTGAACGCCATGCCATTGCTATCGAGGCGTTCAATGTGGGCATTGAGATCACCGTTACCAATGCCGTAGCTGATGACTGGCAACCCAGTGGCGCGCAAACGCTGTTCAAGATCGCGCCCGAAGTCATCATCTGCGTTGATCACAGCCGCTTGTAATCCGCGCGCCTGGAATAGCTTGGCCTTGGCTGCGCCGTAGGCTTGCATGTCGCCGTGGTAGTCGAGATGGTCGCGCGTCAGGTTGGTGAACAGCGCAACATCGAACTTAACGTCGGCCACGCGCCCTTGATCGAGGCCGTGGCTGGATACTTCCATGGCGCAGGCTTGCGCGCCGTGCGTTACGGCGTCGCGCAGGGCGCGTTGCAACACAATGGCGTCCGGCGTGGTATTCGTGTCTGCAACGATTGTTCCGACAACAACCTGCCCGACCAGACCCTGCCCCAGCGTGCCGATGACGGCGCTGCGCTGGCCCAGATGATCGAGGCTTTGCGCGATCCATTGACTGGTGGAAGTCTTGCCGTTGGTGCCGGTTACACCTGCCATCCACAGGTGCTCAGACGGATGACCAAAAACTTCGCTCGCAATGGCGCTGGCGTGAGTTTTAAGATGTTCTATGCCCAGATTGGGTACGCGCCATTCATCGCGCCACGCAAATCCTGCGCGCTCCCAAAGCACGGCGGGGACGCCGCGCTTTACCACGTCGGCAATAAAATCGCGCCCGTCGCGCGCTGCGCCGGGGTAGGCGACGAAGGCGCGTTCATTGTTTATGTCGCGACTGTCCGCAGATAAGTCGCGCAACTTCAGCGCGCGCAACGCGGCCAGTAAAGCGGGATCGAATGCGCCATCACGCTCAGTTGACGCGGCGGATGCGGATGTGGATGCAGATAGAATGGGGCGCCCGAACATCAACCGCGCTCCTGAAGTAAGTTGCCGGGGGCAAGCGCTGTGGGCTTGATGGGCAGCAGCGGCGTAGTGGATGCTTCTCTCACTTGCGCATCGGGCGCTATGGAAAACTGTCGCAGCGCACCGGCCATGATGGCGGCGAACACCGGCGCCGCCACATCGCCGCCGGCATATTTTCCCGCCGTGGGCTCATCAATGCTCACCGCGATGACAAAGCGCGCATTGCTCACCGGGCCGTAGCCGGCAAACACGGCAGTATGCGCATCGCCGACATACTGCCCGTTGACCAGTTTGCGCGCTGTGCCGGTTTTGCCTGCCACGCGATAGCCGGGAACTTGTCCCTTGATTGCCGTTCCCCCCGCTTGCACCACGGTCTCGAGCATGGCGCTCATGATGCGTGCAGTCTTGGGAGAAAAAATCTGTCTGCCGATCACCGCGTTCTCGCGCTTGATGAAGGTAACCGGCAACAGTTGTCCTTCGTTGCTGAACAACGTATAGGCGCGCGCCAGTTGCAACAGGCTCACATTGAGGCCATACCCATAGGACATGGTCGCTTGCTCGATGGGACGCCAGCCTTTCCAGGCGCGCAGCTTGCCCGAGGCTTCGCCGGGGAAACCGGTATCGGTCGGCGCGCCGAAACCCAGGTCGCTATATATTCTCCACAAATGCTCTGCGGGCAATTGCAGTGCTATCTTGGCGGTGCCGATGTTGCTCGATTTCTGGATGATTTGCGCCACGCTCAATGATGTATGCGGATGTGTGTCGCTGATGCTGCGCCCGCCAATGGCAAAGCTGGCCCCCGTTTGAAATACCGTTTTCGGCGTCACCAATCCGGCCTCGAGTGCGGTGGCGATGGCAAACGGTTTGAAGGTGGAGCCCGGCTCGAATACGTCGGTGACGCTGCGGTTGCGCGTTTGTTTTCCCGTCATGCTGGCGCGATTGTTGGGGTTGTAGTCGGGCTGATTGACCAGGGCGAGAACTTCTCCGCTTCTGGCGTCGAGCACCACTACAGCGCCACCCTTGGCCTTGTTCGCCTCCACCGCAGCCTTGAGCTCGCGGTGCGCCAGGTATTGCAGATGCTGATCGATGGAAAGCGTCAAGCCCTTGCCTTCGCGCGGCGCCTTGAGATTCTCAATATCTTCGACGATGCGTCCCTTGCGATCCTTGATGACGCGCCGGCTTCCCGGCGATCCTGTCAGCCATTTCTGTTGTGAAAGTTCAATGCCTTCCTGGCCGTTGTCGTCGACGCCGGTGAAACCGATAACATGCGCCATCACTTCGCCCTGCGGGTAATAGCGCCGGTATTCGCGTTGTTGAAACAGTCCGGGAATTTTCAGCGCCATGACACGCGCCGCCTGCTCAGGAGAAATCTGGCGCTTGAGCCAGACGAAATTCTTGCTATCGTCCTTGAACTTGTCGGCCAGTTCCTTGTGATTGATATTGAGCACGCGCGCCAAAACAGCCACTTGTCCCGCCGTTATTTCGACTTCGCTGGGACTGATCCAGATCGATTCAACCGGCGTGCTGATGGCCAGCGGCACGCCATTGCGGTCCATGACCGGGCCGCGGCTGGCGGGCATCTCAACGACGCGGGTAAAGCGCGCCTCGCCCTTGGCCTGGAGAAAATTGGTATTCAGCCCCTGTAAATAGAAAGCGCGCACTAGCAGCAAGGCAAACCCCGCGCCCAACGCTATCAGCATGAAACGCGCGCGCCAGCCTTCCAGCTTGAGCTGAAATCCGGGTTGCACACGGCTGGAGAAAGCGTAGTTCACTTTGCGGGCGCCTCTTGCGGGACCGCTGGGCTTACGGGCTTGTCGTCGATAATCACGGTTACGCTTTTAGCCGCATCCGCAACGTGCATGCCGAGCAACTGTGTGGCCTTTTGTTCGATGCGCTTTTGCGTGGCGAGAGTCTGGCTTTCGATCTGTAGCTCGCGCCACTCCTGATCGAGTTTGTGCGACGCCTCGTGCAAGGTTTCGAGCTCGCTAAAAAGCTTGCGTGCTTTGTGCTGCGAAGTGACCACACTCAAGGCGCAGGCGATGAGCACAAGCAATAACAGGAAATTGAGGCGCGCCATCATGCAGCAATCCGCTGCGCTAACTTCTCCGCCACGCGCATCACCGCGCTGCGCGCACGCGCGTTGTGCGCCACCTCGGCGTAATCCGGCTTGCACGCCCTGCCGATCAATTTGAGCTTGGCCTGGTTGACATCCTTGGCGCGCACCGGCAATTTTTCGGGCAGATGATCGGCCTTCGCTTCATGTTGCATGAAGCGCTTCACAATTCGATCTTCGAGTGAATGAAAACTAATCACCACCAGCCTTCCTTCGGCGCGCAGCAAGTGCACGCATTGCGGTAGCACTACCTGTAATTCCTCAAGCTCTTGATTGATGAAAATCCGAATAGCCTGAAAGCTGCGGGTCGCCGGGTGCTGCCCCGGCTCGCGTGTGCGAATCGTGCTCCCCACGATCTGGGCAAGCTCGCTTGTGCGCCGAATAGGTCCGCGCTGCCTTGCCGCAACAATCGCTCTTGCAATCTGTTTAGCAAACCGTTCTTCACCATAGTTGCGTATCACCTCCCCTATTTGCTTCTCGTCGGCGCTGTTAAGCCACTGCTCTGCGCTCATGCCGCAGCTTGTATCCATGCGCATATCGAGCGGCCCGTCGAAACGGAAACTGAAACCGCGTTCGGCATCGTCCAGTTGCGGCGACGACACACCCAGATCCAGCAATACGCCATCGACTGCTTCCACTTGCCTGCCGCGCAACGCCGCCCGCATCGAAGCAAACGGCGCGTGTATCAATTCGAAACGCTCATCTTTGATTTCACACGCTTGCACTGCGGCGGCATCACGGTCAAAGGCATACAGCCTGCCCTGCGCCGCCAACTGTTCCAGGATGGCGCGGCTGTGTCCGCCCCGGCCAAAGGTGCCATCGACGTAAGTGCCGTCGCTCTTGACGTTAAGCGCGGCGACAGCCTGTTCCAGTAATACCGTGGTGTGCGCGCGCTGTTCATTTTCATTCACAGTGAGAAATCTTCCATACCAGGCGGCAGGCCCGGCGCATTACCCTGGCGCAACGCTTCGAGCTGCTTGCCCCAGGAATCGAGATTCCAGATTTCGAAATGACTGCCCTGGCCGACAAACATCACTTGTTTTTCAATCGCCGCAAAGCCGCGCAATTCCGGCGACACCAGAATGCGCCCGGCGTTATCGAGCACCACATCCTCAGCGAAACCGACCAGCAGCCGCTTCCACAAGCTCGCGGTGCGATCAAGCGCAGGAAAACTCATGATTCGGTTGCGTATCGGCTCCCAGGCGGGAAGCGGATAAAGCAGCAGGCAACTATCAGGATGCGCAGTGAGCACTAGCGTTCCACCGCCTAGCGCCGCCAGTGCCTCGCGATGCCGTGTCGGCACCGCAAGACGCCCCTTGGCGTCCAGATTTAGCTGCGAAGCTCCTTGAAACATCACTTGTGTCACGCACTCCTCCTGCAACTTTTTGAATAGTGGCGGAAATGCGTAGTTTCCCATAGAAACCCACTTTTCTCCACTTGTGGACACTATAGGCACAAAAAAACCCGCGGTCAAGCGGGTTAAGAGGATTTTTTTGTTTTTGCTACAGGGACTTACGCGGCTTTCTTTCCGTTGCCAAGCCCGTGGAAAAAACCTGGAAAATAAATGAGATACGGGATATTGTGAATGTAACTTAGGAAGTTTTAGAGTGGTTGTAGCAGGAATGGCAGCGTGCAGTCTCTATGCGTTTACCGCAAAAAATACTGCGCACCTCCAAACAAAATACCTTAACGAAACGGCGGGCCGTTGATGAAGGCGACCAGGGAATACCTTGAGCCTTGCGTGATGGGGGTGACGCGGTGCGAGAGGAAGGCGTGGAAGCGTGTTTATGTTGTGCACATGAATCTGTGAGCCTTGGCGTAGGGCGCAATAACCAACGGGCATTGCGCCGTATGCAACGCTCAGACAACAATTTTGGAGTGCGGCAGCAAGACGCCGCTTTTTTCAAGACGTGACATGTCGCATCAAACCCAAAGCGGTGACATGTCACCGCACTCCAAAAGCTCGCGCGTGGCCGATTGGCGGTGTTTGACGTTTCATGGATAGGTGCGGCGTTTATCCCAAGGGCTGGGTCGGCGGTGATAGGCTGATGTTAGCTTGCACGGATTGACATACGGCGCAATGCCCGTTGGTTATTGCCCTACGCGCGTCAAACCAGTCTGAGACGATCACTGTTGGCACAGAGAATCATACAGCCGGTATCCTATGGGTCCCTATGGCGCCACCAACTGCACAGGAACCGGCGTGGTCGCATTGGGCACTTTGCTTGGCACGGTATCAAATACGACGATAGTCGTCAGGTAAGAGCGCCAATACTCCGCACCGTCACTTAGCAGCGTTTGATTGCGCGCTTTGACTATTGGGGATACGACAAAAGTGCCAGCATTTTGAGAATCAACCTGCGAAATCTTTGACTCAAACGGGAAGCTGCTGAGAAAGTTGAAAATTTCGTTGTTACCTACTCCCCGGGCGAACAGGTTCATAGTGAATGTGCCAGGATTGACCAGCAACGCCAGGCGCGCATACCGCCCTTGCGGAACAGGGTTGATGTCTGCAATCTTGCCGCCACCCAGAAAAACCTCAAAATTGATGTCGTCACCCTGGACGTTCACGTCGGGCGGCGCGTTGTAGGCGTCGTTGCCGTCCCTGTCAATGACGCTGAAGAGAGGCTGGGCGATACCGCTGATGATGTCCTGATAATAGTAAGGGATATCCCTCAGAAAGAATACGTCGGTATTGTTCATGATTCCGATAAAGGTCGGTTCGCTAATATCCTTGGTTTCCACCACTACGACATCGTCTTCACTGCCCAGCTTGCCGCGATACACCACTTGCAGATAGACGTCTGAGGCGTTGATGGGGATGGGGGTGGAGAAGCTGAATTCAAAACCCTGATCAACCGCTGCGGCGCCGCCAGGCAAGCTGACACCCTGTTGGATAGTGGAAACCACAATTTCTTCGTCCTTGGTGCGGCATCCGCCGTTCTCCGGCGTATCAAATATGATGGGGTCTTTCGGCGCACCAGAAGCATCGGGCGCCCCCCATTCGCCGGATAGGTCTTCGGTATAGCAGGTGTTGCGGTGGAACTTGACTACGGCGATCAGGTTACCGCCGACCATGTCTTGCGCTGTGCCATTGATGGCGTCGGTGGTGTTTTTCACCTTGAGCTTGATCTTGCGAAAGCCTTGCGGGGGCGAGGTGGTGATGCTTTTCTCCACGGAGTGATCGACAATGCCGTAGACGCCTTCGTCGGGCAGGCTGATAGTGAGTTTGCCGCGGAAGAAGTAGTCGAGCAGGCCGGCGGAGTAGGCGATGGCGCGCGGGATGAGGAGGTTGGCGTAATCATCCATTACGCAGGGGTTGATGGTAAAGCGATCTCCCTGTGCTGATTGAACGCTTGCATCATGCCAAATGCTGCGGCTCTGCAAACGGATGCTATCGTTTCCTCCCGACGCAAAGTCCTTGACTGTGCCAACTAGGTAACGACTCAATAGACCACTGGAATTGCCGCATAGCGGCTCTGTGGTCTGCTGATATACCGCAACCTCGGCTGTCGGGCTAGGGTAATAGCTGAAATTGTAGGTTCCAATGCTAGTGCCGACAGTGAAGAACTGGGTGTTGGTATAGTTTGCAAGCCCCTTCGCGCCGCCCTGCGGCCCACCGTGTGCAGTGGCCCAAAAATCGGTGTATGAATTGAAGCGGGGAATGGGATACCCATCAAAATTCAGCGCAACCGGTATGATCGTTTCCGTGGCCCCGGTTGTTTTGTTGACTTTAAATTGTGGCGTACCCATGGCACGGGCATTGATATGCTCTTCGTATCCTGTATTTGATAAAAAATGTCCTTCGTTGCGCGTGTGCTGGGGTTGCGCCATGTCTTGCAAAATATGAACAACATCACCAAGCGCACGGAACGTGGTAGCCCAATAGGCTTTGCGAATGGCCTCCTGATCCGGGCCAGTCGCCCCGAATACTGCCACCCCCTGCCCATCACGCAAGGTAAGCGCGCGCCACATGGTTTCGCGCGCGGCAAACACCGTGAAATGATTGCGATAGCCCGTGGCGGGTTGAACCGGCGACGCAAACGCATCTACGGTTCCGATCGCCCAGTTAGGCGCCTTCTCAACAATAGACTCGAGCCCGCAAAAGCGGGTGAAAGCACTGTCGTTAAAGGGGTCGAAGAAGTGGCTACAGAACCGGTTGAAGTTGCTGATAGGATCGTCCAGCGGCTCGCCTTTGCGCCACCCTGCAACTAACCCGCCATCATCCTCTCGTATGGTGCCACGCATCAGCCAGCCGTTTATTTTTTGTTCATCCGGATTGTCCTTGCCAGCGGGCGTCTTAGGCATCGCTTTCAGTTCATAGGTGGTAAGGAATCGATAAGGTGGTGTAACGAATCCACTCATATCAAAGTACGCATTTCCGAAATCGTAATTCGGTTGCAATCCGAGTCTCCCAATCAACTGTGCATCACTAGCGCCGAGCAGGGATTTTTCGTAAGCGTATTGCGTCATTGCGGCATGGGTAGCCAATTCGTAGGCATCAATTCTTGCAACCCCTGCACACAAAAAGGAGAGGTAGACGAATTGCTTAAGGCGTTTATTCATTTGCTAGCCCTCTCTTTTTTTCGTTTTGCCGTAATAATTTATTTTTGGCAGCAACAGAATTGTCGAATTCATATCTATCCGCCATTTCAAGCCACCCATCAGCGCTTTGCCTTTGTTTATCCGTTATCGCAGCAGCTTTAGCTTCTGCATATATTGCTTTCATTAATGGAACTAATTTTCTCGGGCCATCCTCATAACCGCACTCAGTTGGTATCCGCGCCTTGATCTGCTCAAACCGCTCTTCGGGCGTTCCGCTGTGGGGTGTCAAGACAAAGGTCTTGTTTATGATGGGAAATGGTTTACTGAGATTCCAGTAGTAACCCGCCTTGTAAAAAACCTCGGGGTGCATTCTGCGATTCACAAGCAACGGGTCGATATTTCCAGACCAATCAAAAAAGCTGAACTTCCCTTCCTTGTCGGTCATAGTCACATCAACATGGAAACAGATCGATACCCGTTCAGGCGGAGAAATAAGGGAGCCGCGCCATGCTGCGACCACGTATGCACCGGCGATAGGTTTCCCCGTATCTTTATCGACAACACGACCTTCATAAGCACACGGCATCGTAGTGTTTGCCGCGAGCAGACATGCAATGCAAAAACGGGCGAATTTGTTCATTTTCCATATACCCCTGCTTTGAGACGTCGATATGCTTCTTCTTCTCCGAACTCGAGTCGATCAACCGCATGCTGAAGGCTATTTACCACTTTCTTATCTTGGGAGTCAGCAGAAATCGCTTTCGATTCTTCCAGCAGCGCCTTATTTAAACCTAGCAATTTCTCCTGGTGATATTTTGAAGGCCCGCAATCTGTGTTTCCCCGAATTCCAAACAACTCATCAAGTCTCTCCTTTGTTATTCCTTTAAAGGGCGCGATATGCCACACGGTATTTTCACGATTTCCTGTCCACAGCCGCGAATATCCGGCTTTGTAAATATGGAGGCCTCTCTCTCTATCGACAATCCAGGGTGCAAAATTCCAAGACCACGGGGGCAATGAAAACCATCCATCCTTGTCCGTGATGGTGGTTTCAAGGTGGTAACAAGTGCTACTCCGCTGTACCCAGTCAGGGATATAACCTCTCCAGGTTCCGATCACGTATGCACCCTCGATAGGTTTGCCCGTATCTTTATCGACTACGCGGCCTTCATAAGACCACACCGTCGCAGATACTAGTGCCAGCAAGGCGAAGACGAATGCATAACCCGTTGACGAAACTGTGTTATTCAATGTTCTCATTTACATCCCCTCGATTCGCCATATGCCATCCCGATCCTGAACCACCTGGATAATGTAGCCATCCGTGCCGGTCGGCGTAATGCGAGACACGAAAATCTGCGCGTATGTTTCGCTGAACTGGATGGACTCTACTTGACCTAGCCCCTGTACGACCGTGCCAAGCTGGGTACCAAAACTCAAAAACAACTGCCGGTAATGATCCTTCAGTGTGCTTGTTGTCAAATTGAGGGCGCTTTCGATGTTTCCCGATCCAAGGCGTTCCAGCATGTCAGCATAGACCCCTCCGACAAGATTGAACTGGTCCATCGCGCTATACACATAAACCAAAAGCGTCTCTGCGAAGATAACATTGCCGAGCACGTTCTTCACCTTCATGGTGACGCGGACAATGCCCGGCCCGGTCGGGGCGAGTAGCGCGAAGGTGTACGGCTTCGAAAGCGACGTGATGACCTGGTCGGCTACGCCATCGTTCTGGAAGTCGAGCTCGATCTTGTCAAAGGCCGCATTGCCGGGGTTGGAGACGGTGAAATTCATGGTCAGCGGCGCAATGCCTGAGGAACGATCCACCTCGAACTTGAACGGCGAAGGCGCGCTGCCATGCACCGTAATCGTCTGGCTGCTGGCGACCCCGTCGGCGGTGATGACATTGATGGTAAGCGTATTGGGGCCGACATTGAGCGGCAGGCCGTTGACAAAGAATTCGCCGTTGCCGGTGACGGTGGCGGGCATGCCATTGACGGTCACCGCAGAGTTCAGCGGCGTTTGCACCGAGCCGGTGATATTGGCGCTGTTGTTGGCGACCGTGCTGCCATCAAGACCAGTAGAGGCAAAGATCACCGGGGCCGCTATAACATTGATGGTGACATCCGCGCTCTGGACGCTGAAGCCCTGCGCATCGGTGGCTTTAGCGCTCACGCTATAGCTGCCCGCAGCCACATTGCTCCATAGCAGGCTGTAAGGCGCACTCAGCGCCTCGCCCAACTTGGTTGCGCCGTTGAAGAACTCCACGCGCGCCACACTGTTGCCCGCCGCCACTGGCGCCAGCGCGCTTAGGCGCACGCTACCGGGGGCCAGATAGTTTTGCCCCATGGCAGGCTCAGTCAGGGTGATGCCCAGGTTGTTGACCGTGATGGCAATGTCACTTGAGGCCACGGTGAAATTGGCGGTGGTGACGGCTTTGGCCGACAGGGTGTGCGCCCCGGCGGTGGCAGCCCAGGCAGCAGTGGCCGTCCCCTGCGCAGCGCCAATAGCACCGGTACCCACGAGCACGTTATCAACATAAAAGTCGATGCGCGCAATGGTCTGCGTCCCCGATGCCGCGAACGCGCTCAAGGCGACGCTTTGCCCCGTCACATAAGTGGCCCCATTGGCAGGGGCGGTGAGCACCACGGTCACCGCAGCGGTCACCGTGATGGCTGTGGCTGGCGTGGTGCTGACCGCGCCATCGCTGCTGGTGGCCTTGGCGCTGATGGCGTGGCTGCCTACGCTGGCGTTGGCGTAGCCGAAGGTGGCGGATAGGGTGGCCGCAGTCCCGTTTACCGTGCCCAGCAGTGTGGCGCCATCGAAGAACTCTATCTTCGCGATGGTTCCGCTGGTGGTCGATGCGGTGGCGGCGAGGGGGATGGTGGCGCTGTTTTCAAACGAGGCGCCGGATGGGGGGCTGGTGAGGCTGATGGCAGGCGGCGTCACGGGTGATGTCACCGTCACGTTCACTGCGGCGGAAGTAGCGTTTGCGCCGAGGTTGTCGGTGGCTTTGGCCGTGATGACATGGCTGCCTGCGGGGACGGTGTTCCAGGTGTAGGTGTAGGGCGCTGCGTTCACAGAGCCGATCAGGGTTGGGCCATCGTAGAAATCAACCTTGGCAATGGTTGCGCCGCTGGCGGCGGTGGCGCTCACCGCGATGGGGATATTAACGGGCGCGGTGAAGCTTGCATTGTTGGCGGGCGAGGTGATGCTGACGCTCGGTGGTGGCGGCGGGGCGGTAACGGTAATGGTGATGGGGGCGGAAAGTGTTTTGCCGCTGGCGCTGTTCGTGGCCAGCGCCATCAAGGAATAGACACCGGGCGGCACATTGCTCCACGTGATCGTGAAAGGACTTTTGTTCACCGCGCCGATCCAGGTTGAGCCCTGGTAAAACTCCACATAGCTCATGGTGGCGCCACCTCCCGCAGCGGCGCTTGCTGTGAGCACGATAGACGACTGGGCGGCGAAGCTTGCGCCATTGGCGGGCGCGGTGATGGCCACGGTAGAGGGCGTTGCCGTGGTTGAGTTGACAGTAAAGCGGATCGGCGCCGTTGAAACGGTATGCGCATAGTTGTCCGTGGCGCTGGCAGAGACCATGTAGAAGCCAGGGGCCATCGACGGCAGCGCCAAGGTTTCGACATCGGTCGGAGCGCTGATATTCCAATAGGTGGAATTGGTATGGTAGATAATCAACCAGCGCAGGAGATTTCCTGCTGCTGCGCTTGCCGATGCGGTGACGACCTTGTTGATTAACGTGTTGCCCGAGTTTGTAACGAGCCAGTCACCGTCGTTTATCCCGGTCAGCGAGACTGTAGGAAGTCCGTCCGGGTCTGCTATGTTCAGCGCCACGGAATTAGATGTGCTGGGACGATGCAACAGGTCGCCCACAAAAGTGGCGCTAAAGTTGTGCGCGCCGGCCGAGGGCTGGCTAATGGTGAGTGTCGCCGATGCGCCGGACAAGGGCAGCGTCGCCAACGGGGTTGTTCCGTCCAAGAAGGTCACGCCTGCCGTGGGTGCGGGCCCGGCCAACGTGTTCCACGAGACCGTCGCATTC
>JAYWAM010000209.1:0-5245 GCA_043782425.1 Betaproteobacteria bacterium | reverse complement strand
GGCCACGCCACCTTGGTGGGACAATTGTTGCGCGCGCTGAAACGTCCGGTGAAAAAGGGCCTCATCGACTACAGCATTGGCAGCCAGATAGACTACGTGCCGATTCAGGATGTGATCGGCTGGCTGGAAGCGGGCGATAGTGCGCAGTTGGAGCGGCGTTTTTCCGGACGCATCGTGCTCATAGGCGGCGTGTGGGAGCATGTGGATCGTTGGATGTTGCCGGTCAAGATCTCCGCCTGGGAAAAGGCCGAAGGTGATCTGGGCTTTCGGCAGTCGGGTGTGGTGGTGCATTTGCAAGCCTTGCGCAGTCAGTTAGCCGATGGCTTGATTACGCCCCTGCCTGCATGGTTCTCGTGGATGGTGGTATTGGCTGCTGCGGGCATTGTGTTTGTGCGACCGCAGCCGCTGGTTGTTTTAATCGCCGCAATCGGCATACCTCTGGCTGTAGGCATGCTCAGCCTCGCGCTGCTGCGCACACAGCAAATTCTGCTGCCGCTTGCCACGCTGGTGGTGACGATCTGGCTGGGCTTGATCGCGCGCAGTGTGCTTGACGCCGTACGCAACGCTGCGGAGCGCCTGCGCCTCAAGCGTTCGTTTGCCGGGCAGGTAAGCCCGGCGGTTATGGAGGAGATCGTGAAGGGCCGACTGGCGCCTGACAGCAACGCTCAATTACTTGAGGTGTGCGTGATTTTCAGCGATATTCGCGGCTTTACCACGCTGTCGGAATCGCTGTCGCCCGAGGCGGTGATGAGCGTGTTGCAACGTTACTTCGACCGCATGGTCAAGGCGGTGTATCGCTTTGACGGCACCATTGACAAGTTTATCGGCGATGGCATGATGATTTTGTTCGGCGCACCGCGCGCGCTCGCCGATCCGTGCAGTGATGCGGTGCGTTGCGCGCTGGCGATGTTGCACGAGCTCGATGAGCTCAACCAGGAATTCGCTCTTGAGGGTTTGCCTGGTCTGGTGATCGGTATAGGAATAAACTACGGTAAGGTGGTGGTCGGCAATATCGGCTCAACCGAGCGGCACAACTACTCGGCGATCGGCGATGCGGTAAATGTGGCGGCGCGTATGGAAGGTTTAACCAAGGAACTAGCGCGCAAAATATTGATTTCGCAATCGGTAGTCAGCCGTATCAGCGACCGGTTTAATTTTGAATCGTTAGGTGAGCATATTATCAAGGGGCATAGCCCGGTGGTGGTATGGGGCATCCGTACCTCTATGGTGGGAACCACGGCAGGAACAAAAAACGGCGGAACCGCGACACCGGTTGCGGCTGCCTGAATAGTGATGGAGCTAAATATGAAAAGCGTATTACGCATGTTTTTTCTGCTGGTTATGGCGTTTCTCGCACAAGCGGCTACAGCGGCCGACGGCGCGGCCTTCATTGCCAACCTGAAGGGCGAGGTAACGCTCGATGACGCTGCGCGTCCAAGCTTGTTTGCAGAGCTGGCAAAAGGGCAGAAGTTGGTGCTCGGCAAGGACGCTACGCTGTCTGTCATGTTCATCCAGTCGGGGAAGGAGTTCTCCCTGAAGGGTCCGGGCGAGTTTGTTGTCAAAGACAGTGACATCGGCGCCAGCAAAGGCGCGGCGCCGGTTGCACGCCAGACCGCATGGCGCACCAACGCCAAAGTCGTAGCGCAGGTTGCGCAAAGCTCTTCGGCGAGCATACGCATGCGCGGTATTGCCCCAGTCGAAGACAAGGGCGCGAAGCTGCTCTATCCGACCCTGGGCAGGGTGAGCACCTTGCAACCCACCTTCCGCTGGAACCCTGCGGATGCCAGGTCTCCCTATGAATTCACTCTGGTTCCATCGGGCGACAAAACGCTGCCGCTTAGTAAGGCAAAGGTGACGGCCGATTCCTATGCCTTGCCCATCAAGCTCAAACCCGATACCGAGTATGCCTGGGCGGTATCGGCCAGCAACAGCGAAATCGGCACCGGTAGTTTCCGCACATTATCGGCGGAGGCGCTGCGGCAGGTGGAAATGCTCAGGCCCACGGAAAAGGCGGGATTCACCGACCGTCTGATGTACGCCCTGCTGTTGCAGGATATGGGCGCGACCCAGGACGCTCTTGAGATGTGGAGCAGGCTCGCCAAGGAGCGCGCCGACCTGCCCGAGCTCAGTGTGCTGAGCAAGCGGCATTGATGGCATGTAGTTCACATGCCGTTTTTTTTGAATGTTAGGAAAATATGATGAGCGACCACACCATCGACACCGCAATGGCAAAACGCATGGTTGAGACTGCAGCAATCCATGGCGCGGCCATCATTGGCCAACCTGGTGGTTGGTCGGTCATGCTCAAGCTAGGCATGACTGAAAAGCCGCTGGGCTCGCAGCGCGGCGACAAGCCCCGACTGTGGCGCAGCCTTGATAGCTGTATTGAATACCTGAAGAACGAGCTGCATATCGCTCGCTTTGACATGCTGGACGCGACCAATTACAGCGCCGTAGCCATCGACGCGAAAGCTCGCGTGGATACGACCGGGCGGGTGCAACGCACCCACGTGGCCGCACATGACAAATGGTTCCGGGAGCAGGTGGAGCAAGCCATCAAGGAGGCTGACGACCCGAACACCGAATGGGTGTCGCACAAGGATGCTAAAGCGAACTGGTCAAAGAAACGGGCCGAGTTGGTAAAACGCATTAAAGAGGGCGCTACTTGAAGCTGGTGTGGCTTCCCAGCGCAATTGCAAATCTTGACGGTCAACTCGACTACATCGCCCAAGACAGCCCCAAGGCGGCCATTGAGCAGGGTGACCGGATCGAGCACCAGGTTTTCCAGTTGATCGATCACCCGGAAATGGGCCGGTCAGGGCGAAAAAAGGGAACGCGTGAACTGGTCATTAGCCGAACGCCATTTGTCGTGGTTTATCGCGTCAAGTTGAGAGCTGAACGCATCGAGCTTATGCGCGTTCTGCATGGTTCGCAGCAGTGGCCACCATTGGGAGACTGAGCCCATGTCGTGGGAATCGTGGATAGTGCTCTGTAGGATGCAAAAAATACTGCTCTCCCGCCGCCCTGTTAAAGTTGCCCACTGTGGCGCTGTTTTTTTTCTTGCTGCGCTGCTTGCCTGGTCTGGCGCCGCCTGCGCCGCCAGTGAGCGCGTTGCACTGCTGATTGGCAATAACAACTACCAGGTCTCGCCGCTGCGTAATGCCGTTAATGATGCGCGCGATCTGGGCGAGGCGCTGAGAGAGCTGGGCTTCAAGACCATCGTGCGCGAAAACACCACGCGCCAGGAAATGATAGGCGCGATTCGTGAATTCGGTACTCTGGTTGAGGGCGCGCAAGTGGCGCTGTTTTTTTACGCCGGTCACGCCATGCAGTTCAAAGAGCGCAACTTTCTGGTGCCTATCGATGCCATGATGGGATCGGAAGACGACATCACTTTTACCAGCCTCGAGGTCGGCCAGGTTTTTGATCGCATGGATCGCGCCAAAACGCGCTTTAACTTTGTGGTGCTGGATGCCTGCCGCGATAACCCCTTCGCAGGCAACTTTCGTCTCAGCGCCTCTGGTCTGGCGCAGATGAGCGCGCCTTCGGGAACGTTGATCGCCTACGCCACATCGCCGGGTTCGGTCGCTGCCGATGGATTTGGCCGCAACGGTATCTACACCAAGCATATTTTGCGGCAGATCAAAGTGCCAGATCTGCCTGTTGAGATCATGTTCAAGCGCGTGCGGGAAAGTGTAGAGAGTGAAACCAAGCGCCTGCAAACGCCGTGGGATTCGTCTTCTTTGAAAGGCGATTTTGTTTTCAACGCCAGCGGCAAGGCGGCATTCGTGTCGTCTGCGGACGGCAGCGCATCTTCGGACGCGCAGCTTGCCATCGAGCGTGAGTTCTGGATCAGTGTGCGCGACAGTAATCGCGCGCAAGACATTCAGGCCTATCTCGACAAGTACCCTGATGGCCAGTTTGTAGCACTGGCGAAAAACCGCCTCGAAGCCGTGCTGCGCCCGACGCGCACCCCGCTTACGACGCCTGATTCCCGCGTAGCATCTGCGCTGCCCGAGCCGCCCGCCGCGCCGTCTCCGGCCGCGCAGGAAGCGGCAAAGGAAACGGGCGCCAGCGCTGCCGAGCCGGCGCTCGTAGTCAACGCCTTGTCCGCTTCCAGTTCTACAACGCGCGCCACAAAACCTGCGCCTTCAGTAGAGCCGCAGGTGGAGAGCAAGGAGCTCGATGGCGGCGTGCGTGAGCTAAAATTTCCCGATGGCTCCATCTATCGCGGCGCGGTGCGCGGCACGGCGCTGCACGGCAGCGGCGAATATGTTTCCAAAGAAGGCTTTCGCTATCAGGGCGAATTCAAGGAAGGAAAAAAAGACGGCAAGGGGAACTATATCTGGCCCAACGGCGATAGCTACGAAGGCGAGTTCGCCAACGATACGCCGCATGGTAAAGGGACTTATAAATTTGCCAACGGTGATCGTTACGAAGGTGAAGTGCAGAGCGGCGTCATCAACGGCAAAGGCGTCTATACCACCAAGGCAGGCGATCAGCTTGAGGGCAGCTTTAGCGCGGGTAAACTCGACGGTAAAGGCGTCTACAAGTTCGCCAAGGGTGATCGCTATGAAGGCGACATGGTGCAGGGCAGAATCAACGGCAAGGGGGTCTATTTCAGCGCCAACGGTGATCGCCTGGAGGGTGAATTTGTCGATGGCGTAGCGCGTGCCGGAACCTACCGTTTTAGCGGCGGTGACCGCTACGAAGGCGAGATGCAAAATGGCGCGCTCAGCGGGCGCGGCGCCTACTACTACTCGAATGGCCTGAAGTATGAAGGCGAAATGCTGTTGGGCAAACCCAATGGCAAGGGCGTTTTTTGGTTCGATGACGGCAGCCGTTTTGAGGGTACGTTTGAAGACGGCCTAAAGAAAGCCCACGGCCATTTGATTACCAAGGAAGGCAGCAAGACCGCCGCTGAGATCGTCGAGGGGACGGTAAGAATGACCGGTAGCTGAAACAACGCTATTTGCCGCAAGAAAGTTGTCTGACGCAGCATAGTTACTGATTCATAAATTTTACGGAAACAATTGCAATGAAAAATAGTGAAAGCAACCAAGCCGTTGCTAATTTGATGGATTGGATGAGGCGTGAGGAGGTGTGGAGCGGGGCGTTCCAGTCTGCGTATGCAGAGCATATTGGTCCTGCCCTTGAAGCAGGAGACATGTCGCAAGAAGAACTCAGCAACAAGCTTGGCCCTGATGTGGCGGGACTTATGGGTGCCTCTAAAAATTCAGAGTTC
>JAYWAM010000208.1:0-13973 GCA_043782425.1 Betaproteobacteria bacterium | reverse complement strand
CGTAGGCAAAAAAACTCAGCGGACGTTGCGCCGTTAATTTGGGATCAAGCTGGCGCAATGAACCGGCAGCGGCGTTGCGCGCATTCACAAACACTTTTTCACCGCGTGCGCGCTGCTGTTCATTCAATGCCGCGAAATCTTTTTTGAGCATCAGCACTTCTCCGCGCACTTCGAGCAGCGGCGCTGCAATATCCAGCCTGAGCGGAATGGCGCGTATGGTTTTGAGATTGGCGCTGACGTCTTCGCCCACCGCGCCGTCACCGCGCGTCGCGCCGCGCACGAAGACGCCGTTTTCATAAGTGAGTGTGATCGCCAGGCCGTCGAACTTGGGCTCGCACGCATAGTCGATTGACTCGCCGTCCGGCTGCGCCAACCCGGCCCTGCATCGCCGGTCAAAATTCTCCACATCCTCAGTGCTAAAGGCATTGGCCAGCGAAAGCATGGCCACGCGGTGCGACACCTCGGCAAATTCGCTCAAGGGCGCAGCGCCGACACGCTGCGTCGGGGAATCGGGAGTAACCAATACGGGAAAGCGCGTTTCGAGCTCGAGCAACTCGTGGAACAGGCGGTCCCACTCGGCGTCGGAAATGCTCGGCTCAGCCAGTACGTAATAGCGGTAGTTATGCGCTTCGATCTCGCGCCGCAGTTGCGCTGCGCGATCAGTAATCTGCTGCGGAACGACGGGGGAGGCCGTCATGCTATTGCGCGTGCTCAGGAAAAAAGCCGCTTGGCCGCAGGCGAACCGGGAGCTATGCCGCGTTCTTGCATTGCCGCCGCAATTTCGCCTAGCGATTTTTTGATCGTAGCCAAAGCCGAGACAGTCAGTGCCTTGCGGTTATCATCGACCACCTCACCGCCCAGCTCGCTGGCGAACTGATTGGCCTGGTCAAACATGCGCTCCAACAGCGCCGCGCCGTGCAGGGCGCGCGGCACATCGAGCGCCAGGGTAAGCCCGGCGAGGTACGCCGTCGGACGCGCTTTACCCGAAGTCTGCGCCGATTCCATATTGCGCAAGGTGAAAAGCACGTCATCGTTGGCGTCGCAAAAAACGTATTCATCGCCCGTCAACTGCATCATGCCCGCTGTTTCAGCCAGTTCACGCACCCTGGCCGGGGCAAATGTCGCGCCGCCTTTGCCGATGATATTGATGGCGATTTCAATGTCGTTATCGGCGCAAAATGCATCGAGTTCGCGCGCGCGCGCCACGGTTTCATCGAGCGGTACGCGCTGTGAAACAGCAGAAACCGAGGCCGCCACTTCGTTCACCAAGTCAAGAAAATACTGAATATCCTCGCGTGTCGTCGCGCCACGGCGGTCGGCAAGCTGTAGCGCGATGCGCAGTTCGCGCACCTCGGTCGCCGCCGATCCGTAGCTTTGATTTTCGGCAAGCGCTTGCCAGTGGCCTTCAATCAAACCTTCCCACAACACCGGCTTGCCGATACGCTTGGCGCGCGTCATGAAAGGCGTGAGCCAGCCCGGCGCAAGCGGCGCATCGGCCAGCACCAGGCCGACACAATCGATATTGGGATCAATGCCTGCCGCAGCGCTCTTCGGCGCCAGCGCATCGGGCGCGTCGACCGAGTTGAGAATCACGGCGCCAGGCTCGACCGGCAAGACTCCCAGTGAAGGCTCGAGCCGCACCGGCCTGGTTGCCTCGAGAGCCTCAAACAGCACATCGGGGTGCTGTGCGGAAAACGCTTTTTCGGCGCGCTCGCGATAGCGTTTTTCCTGTATGCGATTGAAAACGATGATGGCGACGACAATCAGCAGCGCAATCGCGCCCAGCGCCCAGCGAAAGTCACTCGTCATGTTGGCCTCTCGTTGGAAGAAAATCGACGCACAATTTCGGTCCAAAGTTTCATCTACGCTGCCACCGGAGTCTGGAAGGCAAACTTCATCGCGGCGTCAATATCCACTTCCACCACACGCGACACGCCGGGCTCGTTCATGGTCACGCCTACCAACTGCTGGCCGAGTTCCATGGTGACCTTGTTGTGGGTGATGAACAGGAACTGGGTTTCTTCGGACATCTTTCTCACCAGCTCGCAGAAGCGCACGGTATTGGAATCGTCCAGCGGCGCATCGACCTCATCGAGCAGGCAGAACGGCGCGGGGTTGAGCTTGAACAGCGAGAATATCAGCGACAGCGCAGTGAGCGCTTTTTCGCCGCCGGAGAGCAACTGGATCGACTGGTTTTTCTTGCCGGGCGGCTGCGCGAACACTTGCAAGCCGGCATCGAGAATTTCTTCGCCGGTGAGCTTGAGATAGGCATTGCCGCCGCCGAACAGCACCGGAAACATCTCGCCAAAATTCTTGTTGACCACCTCGAACGTGGCTTGCAGCACGTCGCGCGTTTCGCGGTCGATGCGCTTGATGGCGGCTTCCAGCGTGGTGACTGCTTCGGTCAAATCGGCCGACTGTGCATCGAGGAAATTTTTGCGTGCGCTGGCCTGCTCAAGTTCCTGCAACGCGGCAAGGTTCACGGCGCCCAGTTCTGTGATCGCCAGGTTGAGACGATTGATTTCGTTCTGTAACGAAGACGAGCGCGTTTTCTTTTCCACCATCTCTGCCAGCTCTTCGATGTTGGCCCCGGCTTCGGCAAGCTGGGCGCGATACTGCTCTTCGTGAATTGCCGCTTCCTGTTCCTTCAGACGCACATCATTGATGCGTTCGCGCATCGGTTGCAGGCTGTGCTCGATGGCGCTGCGCGCCTCTTCCAGTTCCTTGAGCTTGCCGGTGGTGCCGTCGAGCGCTTCGCGCGCGCGCGCCAGCGCGGCTTCGCGCGTGGCGCGATTTTCCAGCGCCGCTTGCAGGCGTTCACGGATGTTGCCTTCCTGCATTTGTTCGAGTTCGCTGCTGACGCCGGCATGATTGTTATTCAGCGCTGCGACGCGCGAGGCGAGTGATTGCGCCAGATTGTCCAACGCCTGAATTTTGTCGTGACAGCTTTTCTCGAAAAACTGCGCTTCCTGCACGCCGCGATCCGCGCCATTGACGGCGTCGCGCGCCGCTTGCAACGCAGCTTCGGCAGCTTTTTGCCGCTCTTCAAGCTCAATCAAATTGTTGGTCAATTCATTGATGCGCTCGGATCCCTCTTGCAGCTTGCGCTGCGCATCCTGCATTTGCGTGCGCTCTTTGCTTTCTTCCTGCTCGATAAGCGCCAGTTCTTCTCGGATGGCTGCGCGCCGCCCTTCGGCTTGCGCCATCGCCTGTGTTAGTTTCAAGGCTTCCAGTGCGAGCGCGTGCTCGCGATTTTTTACTTCACCTAACTGAGTGCGCAAGTTGCGAATTTCGTTTTGCACCGCAGCGTAGCGCGCTTCCATATCCTTAAGCTGCGCATCCTTGGCGTTGCGCCCTTCAATCAATGCAGGCAGGCGCTGTTCCAATGCTTCGATTTCACGCTGGCGCTGCAGCACGCCGTGCAGTTCGGATTGCGGGCCGTGGAACAGCAGGCCGTGGCGGCTGTACAAATGGCCGTTCCTGGTGACCAGACAGGCGCCTTCGGGGAGGGCGGCAATTTTGCTCGCCAACTGCGCCGCGTTTTGCAGCACCTCATCTTGCAGCACATACACATGAGCCAAGCACTCGCGCACAAACGGCATGACCCCCGCCTGCGACGAGGTGATGAGCGCGGCTAGCGGCTGGTATCCCGCTGCTGCCGGGGCGTCCGATGCGGACTCGGTGGCGTCGATGCAAAGCGCCACGCTGCCGGGAGGCGCATCCTCAGTCAGGTGCGGCACGGCGCTGCGCTCGCTGATGCGGATGGCGTTGAGACGCGCGCCCAAGGCGCTTTCCAGCGCATCTTCCCAGCCTAATTCGATCTTAACCGACTGCCACAGGCGCGGCGCTTTTTCCAGTTGATGCTTGGCCAGCCACATCGCCAGGCGGTTGTTGTTGTCGAGACGCGCCTGCTGACTTTGCAATGCCAATAGCGCGGCTTCGACGCGCGCCGATTCGCGCGTGGCTTCCTGCACGGCGAGCGCGGCATCCTTGCGCGCCTGCTCGATGCCGGGAACTGAGGATTCCAATTCATCCAACCGCGCTTCGTGCTGCTTGAGCGCTTGCGCCAGATCAGCGCGCTCACTTTCGAGTTGCGCGAGTTGCGCGGCATCGGGTACAACCAGATTCAGATTTTCCACCGTCAAACGGTTTTTGCGTTGCTCAAGCTGCGAAAGAATTTTCAGCGCGTGCGATTCGCGCGTCTCCTCGATGCTTTGCGCCTGCTCGGCTTCGCGCACCTGGTTCTCGTAAGCTTTGGTGGCGGCAACGGCGGCTTTGAGGTTTTCTTCAAACTGCGGAACGGCGGCGCGCGCCTCTGCGGCCTGCGATTTGGCGATTTCGATTTTGTCGAGCGCGCCCGACAACTCGCGATGCCAGCGATCCTGTTCCGTTACCGTGGTTTCGCGGTTCATTTCAACTTCGGCAAGTTGCTGCGCCAGGCTGGCAACCTGCGCCGCCAGACGACGGCGATTGTCGCCCAGATACTGGATTTCCTGTTCAAGCTGCGCCACTTCGGTATTGGCCTCATACACGCGCGCCTGCACGTCGTGCAAGGCATCGCTTTCGGCGTAATGATCCTGGCGCAGACGCTCCAGCCCGGCTTCACATTCGCGCTGCCTGGCTGTTTCTGCTTCGATGCTCACCTCGATCTTGCGAATCTCGTTGGCGTAGCGATCCTTCGCGCTAGCGGCTTCGCGCTGGCGCGTAAAGGCAAGCAGGTTCTGGCTGAGCGCGAGCTCTTTTTGGTAATCGTGATACTGCAGCGCGACTTCGGCCTGCTGCGTGAGCTTTTCCAGTTGTGTGCCGAGTTCGTTGCGGATATCTTCCACGCGCGCCAGATTGTCGCGACTGTCTTCCAGGCGCAGTTGCGTTTCGCGGCGGCGCTCGCGGTACTTCGATACGCCCGCCACTTCTTCCAGAAACACGCGCAGCTCTTCGGGGCGGGAGGTGACAACGCGCGAGATCATGCCCTGCTCGATGATGGCGTAGGCGCGCGGGCCCAAGCCGGTGCCGAGGAACATGTCGGTGATGTCGCGGCGCCGCACATGCTGGCCGTTGATGTAGTAATTCGAATCGCCGTCGCGCTGGATCACGCGCTTCACCGAGATTTCGCTGTATTGCGCCCACGGCCCGCCGATGCGCCCCAGGCTGTTGTCGAACACCAGCTCGACGCTGGCGCGCGAAACCGGCTTACGCTGCGATGAGCCGTTGAAAATCACGTCGTCCATCTTGTCGCCGCGCAAATGCTTGGCGGACGATTCGCCCAGCACCCAGCGCACCGCATCGATGACGTTGGATTTGCCGCAACCGTTGGGGCCGACAACACCGACCAGTTGGCCGGGCACCGCGATTTGTGTTGGATCGACGAAAGACTTGAAACCGGCGAGCTTGATTTGAGTTAAACGCAAGGGATGTCGCTCTTTTTAATGTGCGCTCAGGCGCATGAATCGCGGTTGAGTTCAGGCTGTGCGAAAAGTTATAGGGGAGTAAAAAACCCTTGAGGCCGGTTCTACTCTAAAATCGCGATTTTACCCGATTGAGAAGGCGCTTCCCAATGGCCACGAAGAAAGCATTAAAGAAATCTGCTAAGTCCTTGACGCGCTTGGGGGATGGCCACACTGCAAGCCCATCCAAAGCGCTCGAAACCTTCGCCAATCCGCGCCCTGGACGCGATTTTGTCATCCATATGCAGATTCCCGAATTCACCTGCCTGTGCCCCAAAACCGGCCAGCCGGATTTCGCCACGCTTTATCTGGATTACATTCCGGACAAGCAATGCGTCGAGCTAAAGAGCCTGAAACTTTATATCTGGTCGTTTCGCAATGAACGCAAATTCCACGAAGCTGTGAGCAACGAAATCCTCGACGCTCTGGCCAAAGCCACCCAGCCGCGCTTCATGCGCCTCACCGCAAAGTTTTTTGTACGCGGAGGGATTTTTACCACCGTCGTTGCAGAACATCGCCAGAAAGGCTGGAAGCCGCAACCGAGGGTGGATCTTGAGGGCTTTGCGGATGAGGGTAGCATGCGCTGACTCCATCTGAGCTATCGGCCTGTAGGCAAGTAGAGATGCGGTTCTACGATTGCAAAAGTCAGAAATATATTGAGCTTTGCTCCAATGGTTCCAATAACTTGGAAAGCGATTTCACCCGCGATGGCGCGCAAGTTCGTTAGAGTCTTGTTGATCGGCAGCCTGTTGCTGCTGGCCCTGGCGCTGTGGCGCAAGGACGTCTTGCCCGACCACAGGGTCTTGCGGCAGGAATTGCTTGAGGAGCCTCAGCAGGCGGCGGTTCAGCGCGCCGCATTCGAAACGTCTGCGGGTGGCGTTAGCTACAGCGTCCAGCCGCTCTACAGCTACGATCTATACGGCCTGGTTGTAAGCCGGCATGACTCGAACACCTGGTGGGACTATATCCATCGCGAATGGAACGACTACCTCAATGTGGTTGACCTGTGCGTGCTGTGGGGAAACAACATCCGCAGCAGCACCTACAAGGACATCGATTTTTCCAGCGGCCAGTTCGTGTGCAATTTCTACACGTCATCGCATTCAGCCTATGAGGCCTTCGACCAGGCCGCCATTTCGAACAACCATCTGCTCAGTAACGATAAGCATGTTGTGCGCACACTGCGCGCCATCCGCGTCGGCGACCAGGTGCATTTTCGCGGCCTACTTTCGGAGTATTCGCACGGCGGAGGATTCAAGCGCGGCACGAGCAGCGTGCGCACCGATTCAGGCAACGGCGCATGTGAAACGGTATTCGTCGAAGACGTCGAAATCCTACAGGCCGGCGGCGGCCCGTGGCGCAAGCTGATATGGGTGGCGGTCGCCCTGTTGGTCATCGGCATTGTCGGCTGGTGGATGCTACCTGCGCATGTGAACAACTGATTTGAGCTATGTCGGGACGGAGCCCAGGCGTACAAACGAATCAGACTCCGTCCCCGTGTAACTCAGTAACGCAACGAAAAGCGCACTAAATTCGAGCTGTCTTGCAGAGAATCAAGAAGCGAAGGGAAAAAGCGGAAAAGCCGCAACAGCGCCAAAGCCAGGAAGGGATCAAGATCACTTAAGGTAGCGTGCGCGCATCACGCGCGAGTTGAGCAGCAAACCCGCCAGCAAGCTGTACAGCGCCACCGCACCGAGTATCGCCGCTGCGAGCGCCCAGTCCTGCCCTCGGGACTGGCGCGACTGGACCAAGTGCCAAGCCGTGTACAGCCAGGTGGCGACTGCGCCATAGGCGAGTGCTTGCAGCAGCACGAGGCTGTGCCAGCGGCGGAAGAAGAAGGCGAAAGGCGCGGCGATACAAATCAGCACAAACAGCATATTGCCCGCGCGCAGAAAATGCGCGCCCAGGAGCAGCGCGGCCAAGCAGTAAAAGACGATGCGAAATAACATACATAAAGCGCCCGGGGCGTATGGCCCCAGCGTCCGTGAAAATATTGCCGCACGATATTGCACTATAGAGCGATTATTGCTGCTGCACCGGGATTGTCAATATGGCAAGATGTTCAGCACGATATTCGGAGTCAGGGTAATCATTCAGCAGTTTATAGTGAGCTAGAAGGTGCAGCTATACTCTTATATTGGAACACCAATCGTCCTGTAAATATGGAATCAACATGACCCTCTTCCTGTTTTTGCATGTTCTGAGCGTTGTCGTCTGGGTGGGTGGCATGTTCTTCGCCTATATGTGCCTGCGCCCTGTTGCGGCTAGCGTGCTCGATCCGCCGCAACGCTTGACGCTGTGGGCCGGTGTGTTCGGCAAGTTCTTCCCCTGGGTGTGGGCTGCCGTCGCCCTTATTCTTTTTAGCGGCCTATCGATGCTCCACCTCATGGGTGGCGCTATCCCGATATACGCGTACAGCATGCTCGCTTTGGGCGTAGCCATGATGCTGATTTTCGCTCACGTGTTCTTCTCGCCATACAGAAATCTCAAGCGTGCCGTCGCTGCGCAGGACTGGAAGACCGGGGGTGCGGCGCTGGGCCTGATTCGCAAGCTGGTCGGTATCAATCTCAGCCTCGGGTTGGTGACGATTGCGGTGGTGTTCTTTGGACGGGTACTGGGTTGAGTTCACAACATTCGAGGACGGGCCGCTGCCTCTGTCGTATCGGACGGCTTCTCTCGATTTCACACAAGCCTGCATCTTGAATCGGCTTTCCATGCTGCATAAACTTCATTGAGCGTGCGCATGCGTGATCGGCGCCTTTGTGGCGGTTCATCTCACGAACTTTTACTATGCCGCCGCGGGCATGCACGTCGCGCCTTTTCAATATTATTTCGTGCCTTATTACTTTCTGGCCGTGGCCGCCATATTTGGCCACATTGCCTGCGCCATGCACTGGCTGTTGCGCGATAAACTGGGAAAACATCGCGCAATTATTCCGGCTACGCGTTGCTCGCCGCCGGTGTCGTGGTCGCGACGCTGATTGTCGCCGCTTTTGCCGGGGCGTTTTATCGCATCGATATTCCGCAAGAGTATCGCGCCACTTACCAGCCATGATTTCCAAGGCCGCATCCGTGCATGGGCAAATCCGAAAAGCCGCTGTTCGGGATACCCCGACCGCATTTGCGTTTCGTAATGATAGAAGCACTTAGGAAATCGCCATGGAATATCAACTCGCGCAAGTCAATACCGCCAGAATGAATGCGGATCTCGACGATCCGATAATGTCTGGCTTCGTCCAGCGCATAAATGAAATTAACGCATTGGCGGACGGCAGCAAGGGATTCGTGTGGCGTTTCCAGACCGAAGAGGGCGACGCCACTTATCTGCGGCCATTCGACGATGCGCGCATTCTTTTCAATATGTCGGTTTGGGAGACGCCCGAAGATCTTCGGGGCTATGTCTATGCGTCGAAACACATAGAGCTGTTGAAGTCGAAGGCAAGCTGGTTCGCCAAACTCGGCGAGCCGCATCTCGCGCTCTGGTGGGTTAACAAAGGCCACATCCCCTCTGTCGAGGAAGCGCTTGAAAAACTCAATGTCATAAAGGCAAATGGGCCGTCTGCCGAAGCTTTCACCTTTGCGAAAGCGTATCCAAAGCCCGGCCTTACAATAGGCGCACAGGCATCCCCGGACCAAGTGCCATGCCGGTAATGCGCAACTCGCGCTCGCCGCCGGTCGTTTTCGCCGACGCCAAAAGTCGGCTACACTCGCCTGATCTACTGCAAGAAGAATATCGACTCCCATGCGAAAACTGCGCAATCCGACCCTGAGGCTCGCGCCGTCGCATGATGCGGCATCAATCGCAGCGATGTCGCGCGAGCGTTCTACAGCAGGCAGGGTTTCAGCGAAACGGCGCGCACTCCCGGCTATTACTGCGGCATCGAAACTGCTGTGCGCATGTTGCGCGATACCCGCGTCAAATGAGTTCGTAATTTAAAGCGATCAGCGTGAATTGTTTTCAGGGTGCTCTGGGGCTGTGGTGAAGTATTTTCGCAATCCAAAAATAATCTTTGTTAGAGCCTCTTGTTGCATATAAACTTACGATTTATTCTCAGGAAATTCTGGTCATGGGAAATGTGGTGATACGCTATGTCGTCTTATTGCTGATTGGTGTTCTGCTTGTTCTCTCTGCGTGGGCCTGGATTGCATTGAACTGGAGCTATTCAGAGGGCGAGCGCACCGGCTACGTGCAGAAGCTTTCGCGCAAAGGCTGGCTGTGCAAAACGTGGGAGGGCGAGGTCGCCATGGTGACGATGCCGGGCGCCATTCCGGACAGATTCCAGTTCACCGTTTCCGATGACGCCGTCGCTGCAAAAATCAATGCAATGGCTGGCCGTCGCATTGTCGTGCACTACCGGCAGCACAAATTCATCCCGACCACCTGTTTTGGAGAGACTGAGTATTTCGTGTCTCAAGTCAGGGATGTTGAAGAACCAAAGGCGCTTGGCGCCCCACTGCCACCGGGTCGTTGAATTTCGAGTTGCTTGGGGCAGGAATCCTTGATGAATAATCGGCAACAGCTCAAGCGCATTAACCCTCAGACCATACTGGCCTGCCAGTCAGTGCTCCCAAACAAAGCGGCAGAGACGACATACCTGCAATTCGGCCATCGCCCTCTGTATTTCGTCGCAACAGTCTGTACGCTGGCGCTGCCCGAGACTATCTTGCGTATGTGCCGCTGAATATGGCGGTAAAATTCCTGTTCGCAAAGGAGTAACACCATGAACCTGCCAGACGACCTGCAAAAACTCTACAGCCTGCGTGAGCAGGGCGCGCTCAACGAGGAAGAGTTTACCTTGGCCAAGAAGCGTCTGCTGGAAGGTGCGGCTGAAGAAGCTAAACCCAAAAAGCCGCGCGAAACCGCAACGTCGCTCAATCAGTTTCGACGCTCGCTCACAGACCGCTGGATGGGCGGCGTGTGCGGCGGTCTGGGCGAGATCACTGGAATTCCATCGTGGTCATGGCGCATCCTTTTCGTGCTGACTGCGTTGCTCCATGGCATAGGCGTGATCATGTACATCCTGCTTTGGATTTTCGTGCCTATGCAAGCCAGTACGCCCCAGCCTGTTACGCCAACCAGGGAGTGATTACCCCGGCAATTTCGTAAAGAGAGCGCAAGGGTCTCGGCGCGCTGCTGGCCAAGGCTTTGCTGGATGATCCGGGTAACGCCCGCATTGCGCTTGATCTGGCCAAGTTGCTGATACTCAAAAGTGACTACGGCAGGGCTGAGTTGGTGTTGCAGTCCTTGTCGGCTGAAGTGCGTGAAGTAGCGGAAGTAAGCGCTGCAATAAAAACCGTCTCAATTTTCAAAGTCATGTTGAGCAATAGGGGAAGCCGTCGTCCCAGCGAAGCCTGCCCCAGCATGCTGTAAGGTGGGGGCTGGGACCCAGTCCCACCAACATCACTTTAAAACGATAATCCGATCATGTAATGGACTGGGTCCCAGCCTCCGCTGGGACGACGAATATTTCTATGGCGTTCCCAGGAAGAGATACCAGCGCAGTTTCTGCCCAGGTGCGTAAGCAAAGCCGGTGTACACCGGGCCGAGGAAGGTATTGGCGGCGAGATACAAGCCGAAGGAGCGTTGCCATCCCGCCAGATTGGGCTCGGTAAAGCGCCGTTGCATTCTGCCGGTTTCCACTGAGGCGCCGAGGTAAACATCTGTGCCGAAGGAGTAGGGCGGTTTGTAAAGTTTGCGGTAAAGCGTCAGCCGCCCTAGCAGGTAATCATCGCCGAGAATCTGATTGTCTGCGAAACCCGCGAGGCGCTGTGCACCGCCCAGCGAAAAAGCATCGAATGTCGGCAACACTCCCTTGGGCGATCTGCCCGCACCCAGCGCGGTCTCAAGCGTGAACTTATCGAGACTATAAGCGCTCGACCATTCCGCCGAAACCTTGCTGTAAGGTTGCTGGCGACCATAACCTGTTATTGCTTCAAAAGCGTTGATATCGAGCGCCCAGCCGCGTGTTGGAAAATACAGCCGGTCGAAGGTGTCGAGCGCTAGCGCAAAGCGCGGCCCGCCAAGGTGTTCACTAAAGCCTGGTAACAGATCGGAAAAACCGGTGAGCACGCTCGAATTGATGCGTCTATCGAGCCAACCAGCCCTGACCTGACCGTGGGTTCCCAAATTGGCGCCTGCGTCAAACGCAAACTTGACCTCGCGCGTGCGATAGTCCGCAATGCGCTGACTGTCGATAAACAGACCGTTGGTGCGGTTGCTCACCGAAAACGCCGGTTCGACAAACCAATCGCGACGTGAATTGAGCGGCTGATACCAATCGCTGGCGAACAGATTTTCCTGGCCGATCTGCAACGTTGTCAGCCACTCTGCCCCAAGCGGATTGAGCCAGGTGCGCTGATACACGGCGCGCAGGTTGTAGCTGGCGCGATCCCTAAAATCCGAGCTGAGATTGACGCCAAAGCGCAGATAATCCGGCCCCCAGGGTTTTTCCACCGGGGTGACGCGCAGAATGTTCTTGCCGCGTTCACTGGTGAGCGCGTAATCGATACTCTGAAAGTCGCCTTCTCCATACAGCCGCACCAGGTCTTCGTTGATCTTCGCCGTATCGAGCGGTTGCCCCGCCTCGACGCGCAGGTGTTTGCGCACCACCTCAGGGTTGACGCGCTTCATGCCGGCCACGCGAATTTCGTCAACTGACGGCGCAGAAAATTTGCCGCGTTGTAGTGATGCCTGCCATAGAGCGTAATCCTGTTTGGATAACGAATAGCGGCGCAATTTTTCGAGCGCCTTGCGCGCCGCTTCGTACCCTCTTTTCATGGCCTCGAACTGGCGGCTGAAATCGGCAGCGCTCAGCCCTTCAAGGTCGGGTTGAATCAGCACGTCATCCGGCCCCAACGCTGCCAGCGACGCCACGACATTTTGATTGGTAAGCAGATTGACCACCTGGGTCGCCAGGCCCACCACGCCTGTCACTTCGTCGGGTTTGAGCAACGGCGTGCCGACATCAACGGCGATCACCACCCCGGCGCAGCGTTCGCGCACTTCTTTCACCGGCACGTTATCGACCAGGCCACCGTCGATAAGCTTGCGTCCATTGGCGTTCACTGGCGCGAGCAAGCCAGGCACCGACATGCTGGCGCGCATGGCAAGGGTGAGGCTGCCATACTTGAGCACAATGCGTTCGCCGTTGCCGATGTCGGTGGCGATGATGGATAGGGGCAGCGGCAGGGATTCAATCGAGCGCTCTCCCAGGTTGGAGCCGACCAGCTCGTTAAAAAATAGTTTCAGTTTCTCGCCCGCCACCGCGCCTTCGCGGAAGCTGAAGCCATCGCCATTGACGCCGAATTCAAGGCCGGAATAAAAGCGCTCATCGAGACGCTTGCGCCGCAGGTTGATCGCGTCCTTGCCGGGACTGTCATTAAATATCTCGGCCCAGTCGGTCGCAGCGATACGCGCCTTCATGTGCGCAGGCGACACCCCCGCAGCATAAGCGCCGCCCACCAGCGCACCCATGCTGGTTCCCGCCACGCAATCGATGGGGATACGCAATTCTTCCAGCGCCTCAAGCACGCCGACGTGCGCCGCGCCGCGCGCGCCGCCGCCGCCCAACACCAGGCCGATGCGCGGCCGCTGCGCCTCCGCCGCGTAGGCGCTAGAGGCGAAGCACAGAAAAACAAAAAAAGTGTAGCGAAGCAGCGTCGTCATTTCAATGAGAATGGGGTGAAGTTAGTGTCGCGATCATAAAAATCTTCCTGCTCGGCTTTTTTCAAACGGCCCACTATCAGGTAGGTGAGGGGTGTAAACAGCACTTCGACACCGACCTTAGTGATGAATTGCGCCAGCATCACCGTAGGCAACTTATCGTCGGGGATGGTGCCGGTGCTATAAAACGCCAGCGGATAAAAAAGCAGCGAATCGACACCTTCTCCAGCAATGGTGGAGCCTATGGTGCGCGCCCACAAGCGGCGGCCCGCGCTCCAGATTTTCATTTTTGCCAGCACATAGGAATTAACAAATTCTCCACAGGAAAAGGCAATCAGCGATGCCAGTGCAATACGCCAGGTGGAACCGAAGGCAGTTTCGTAAGCGCCCTGGTTATGCCAGAACGGCGCAGGCGGTAGCGCCACCACCACATACGCCATGAACGAGGCGAACGCAAGACCGGCAAACCCCACCCAGATAACGCGCCGCGCGCGCGCGTAGCCGTACACCTCGGTGAGGATGTCGCCGAACACATAGGAAATGGGGAAAAACAGCACACCGGCGCCGAACGTCAGCGTGCCCAGCAAGGGCGCGTCAATCTGCGCTATTTTTGCAGGACCGATCAGATTCGAACAAATCAGAATGACCACGAAGGCCACCATGACAAATTCGTAATAGCGATATTGGCGTTGCGGGGTCACGGTGTTTTCTCCAAAAAAATTCTCATGCCATCTCGAAAAAGTTATTCCCAACCGCGCTAGAAACGATATTGTAGATACTCTGTTCGTTTGCAAGCTTTTTTTCTGCGATTTTTGCGCTTTCCTGCTCATGCTGGAATAGCGTAAAAGCGGGTGTTATCAAAGGGC
>JAYWAM010000207.1:0-5295 GCA_043782425.1 Betaproteobacteria bacterium | reverse complement strand
ACCTCTTGCCCTAGACGCGGGATGAAGTTGCTGCCGTAGTTGTCGCCGGCGAGCGGGGTGCCGATGCGCACCCAGGTCGAGGCGGCTTCGTTGGCGGGCGCGTTGTCGCCTGCAGGGTGGGCGAGACGATTGTGACTCATGCGGCCACGCTGCCAATGAAACTGAACCTTGACGCGATGATTGCGATCGGTATCAGTTGGGCTGCCTTCGACGCCGACAATGATCGCGGTTTGTACGCCGGATACAGAGGACAGGGGACTGAGGACAGAAGACAGAGACGCATGGCCGACGTGGTCAAGTATGGCCTGCGGACGGTAGGGCACCGCGTCGGCAAGCGCGACCAGTACATTCGAATAAAGCGGTGCGGCGGTGTCGTTGCTAGCAGGCGCTGGGGCGGGTGTATTACTCTGGGTCGCAGCGGGTTGGGTGAGCAGCGCAACACCAGCGGCTTCGAGTTCGCGATTGAAGTCGGCATCAAAATTATTGCGCAGCGTGTGGCATACGGCGAGCACGCGTGCGGCGGGCGCGGTGTCGGTCAACGCATACTGGCTTAGCGAGAAATGCGCGGCGGGGCATAGCGTGCGCACGCTTCCGGCAGCAAAAATTGGCTGGCTGCGCACGTCCTGCGCCGCGAGCGCGTTGCGGGCATAGCGCGCGCCTTCCTCGTGATCGAGGTAGGCGTACTGGCCGGGGTCGTCATCGGCGATCAGCAAGTTGGCAATATCAACCGGCGCATCCTGCGCCGTGGCACCCACCGGGCGATGATCGACAGTGGTGTAGTCCCACGATTGCATGTCCAGCTGAGCCAACGTGACTTGATGCTCGGGCAACCAGCGCTGCATCGTATCGGTGCTCTCGGTCGCGTCGCTGCGATGAAAGCGCAGCGCACCCAATTGCGCGCCGGCCTCGGTCTGATCGGTGATCACCAGCGTGTGGCTGCCGAGCAAAGCGTTACTGGTGTCGCCGTGATGTTCAAAGTAGTAATAGAGCCCTTCTTCGGCGAGCAGTCGGCTAAAAAAATGCAGGTCACTTTCCTGATACTGAATGCGGTAGGAGTTGGGTCGATACACGCTGCCATCGGCCAGATCAAAACGAAAGTTCATCGCAAGCGTTGCCTGGCCCTGATAGTCGGTGAGCAACTCGGTGAGGATGTCGATCACGCTGGCGCTTTGAAACACCCAGCTGTCGCGGCGCAGCGCGAGCATCGCGAGTGCCGGCTCGATAACCAATTGGTAGCGCGCAAAGCCACCGTTAGCGGCAATCAAGCGGGCATGCATGATATGGCCATGCACTGGGCGAAGCACGCTGCGGTGAGCGTCAGTCTGCCATTCAAGCAAGATAGGTTGGCCGATCAGCGGCGTGAGATCGAGATGCGCATCACGGCTAAGCGCAGTCACGCTGAAAGCATAACCGGCGCGCGGGCTGCCCTGATCTAACGGCAAATGCGTCAAGTCCGCCCAATTGGCTTCAGGTTGCAACGCGAGACGGTGTGCCGGGGATAAATCTGCCGGCAAACCAAATAACGACTCCATGCCCACCACTGTTTCGCCCAGCAATACATCTGCGCCCAGCAAGGTGTGCAGATGAAACAAGCGATCGGTCTGTTGCCATTGAGTGGGCGAGAGCAAATCAAGCATGGGCGGGAGCTAGAGGAAGGATTATGGATGAACTAGCAGGCATTTTCTGTCTTCAGTCTTCTGACCCAGTCCTCTGATTCAAGGCAGGGTCACGGTGATATGCGCCGCAGCGGGGGCGAGCTGCACGACATTCTGATAACCGAATACGGTCTTGTGCGTTTGATTGGCGAGCAGCCAGTTAAAACCGATAAACGCCAATAAAGCGCACACGCCGAACGCACTGGCGATGACCCATATTGGAATATCGTTTTTAAGTGCATGCCGAACTTGATCGGGAATTGCCCAGCGCCCGGCAAATTGTGCGGGCTTGCCTTTCATGTGCGTAATTTCCTCACCCAGACGCGAGGCAAGATATGTGAGCTTTTCCGGGCCTTCTAAAATGTATTTGCCTTGAAACCCGAGCAACAAACAAAGATGAAATACTTCGAGCGCCTGAATGTGCGCGTGGCCTTTATTGCGCAATTCTTCGAGTTTGTTGAAGAAGTTTTCGCCGGCGAGCTGATCGCCAAAGAATGCCAATTGAAGAGGTTGGCGCTCCCACTCGTCGCGGATATTGAAATGCGAAGACAGCACGATCTCGTCTACCAATGCACAAAAAGCATATTTGGCTGCGTGTGTATCGTCGGCGGAAATGCGTAATTTGCGCGCGCTTTTTTCGAATGTGTTCAGCATCATCTGGATGCTGGTGCGAAACAGCGCGGCGTCTTTAGGGCTATTGCGCTTGCGTAGCATAAACAGCAAATAAAACCCGTCGTGCAATAGTTCAACCAGCGTGGTGGGCTGTCGGTCGGATAGATCGATGTTGATATCGGCGCTGCCGACGCGACCATCCATAAAGAGGGAAGGAGGGTCCAGGATGTCGGTCGTCATGAAGTCACCGCGATCAATTCAAGTTTCAGGTCGGGAAAATTGTTGGGCGCATAAATACCCAGTGCCTGGGATTTGAGCATGCGCTCGTACAACGCGCCTTTGTTTTCCAGCGCAAAATAATAATGACCCGGGCGCACGGGCACGGCGGCGGGCACTTGCGGCGTGTAGCTCAAGCGCACGCCCGGCATCGCGGATAACACAAACTTTTCGACATCGTCAGGCGCGCCCATTTTGATTCGCAACGGCACAGTGTCGACCAGTTCTGCTGCGGGCATCGTCGACGAAACCGCGAGATAGAAAGTCGTCGCCGCGTCGATCTTGTCGGATTCCAGCCGGCCATTCCAGAACGAAGGTTTGACTTCGCTCAATGCGATCGCGAAGTAGCGTGTTGATATCACGGTTTCGAGCAAGTCACGGATGATGCGATCGAGTTTCAAAAAACAGGCCGTGGGCTGATCGTGCGTATACGTGGGTAGATCGGACAGCGAATAGGACTTGGAGAATGTCATCAACGCACCCGACAAACTCAACATTTCCTGAAACAAACGCTCGGGGTGCAGCTTGGGATTCTGAAACAGATGCAAAATCGAAGAATAATATTGACTGGCGGTGTGCAAGAGCCAGAAAGAAGCAATATCGCCAGAACGGAATTCGATCACGTTTTTGGAAGGCTCGCGGTGGTGGCCATAGAGCGCATCGACCTTGGCCTGCAGAATGTCCAGTACACGACGCGTCATCAGTTGCAGTGCGTTTGAGGCGCCGATCGAGGATGAAGGCGGAATAAAATCGCTATCGAGTTGATAACCGCCGGTGCCGGAACGCCGAATGCGCGCAATAGGCAAGGTCACAAACTGGTCGCGGGATTCGGTGTCGGGCAATAAACGCACCCAGTTTTCCAGAGTGGTGACTTCAGCTGGAATCGCCTTGGTAAATAGGTCGGGGCGCTCGGCATGGCGGCGGATATAGCGCACAACCTGGCCGTTTTGCGCGTCACTGTCGACGGAGTTTTCGCCGTATTCCTTCAGTGGCGAAATCGCGAGATAAATAGTGCAGCTTTCGGCGCTCTCCGGCATTGTCGCCAGATTCAGTGCATCGGGCGGCACATCGGTTGCGGGCGCGTCGTAGATGCCGCCATCCGGAAAAATAAGCGACAGGGTTTCTACACGAAGCTGTCCATTGGCCAACGCAACGGTATCGAATTTTAATGAACGTACACCCCAATAATACGGATGCAAAGTACGGGCCACATCGCTTAGACGATTTTCGTGGAACTGATCCTGCAGCTGAAAATGCTGGGGGCGCAAAAACAAACCCTCACCCCATAAAATTTTAGTGGTCGTGCTCATAAATCAATTGCCGGTTTAACTACACATTCGATGGATGAAATTATTTTTCACACTTGGCGCTGGCAACGTAAAACTTTTCCGCCAGTTCTTTTTTATCCGCAAGTCCACTGGTCACGTTGATCGCACACGCATGCGCACCCAGAATGAGGGGACTGTTTTCTGCTAAATCGCTATTGGCCACCACCAGTTTCCAGCGCTGGGGATTCGGTTTGCGAAAAAAAACGGCGATCGCCAAATAGCCATTTTGTGAATCCACCTTTTCCTTGAACTGATAGTGCTGCCCCGGTATCAGCAATTCTTCCTTACTCTCCAGCAGGTCGGATCCCAGTACAGCTTTGGCACTTTCGGGATCCAGCAGTTTTTCGCTGGAAGCCTGCTTGAAAGAAGCGGGGTCTTTCAGCTTGTAGATCCTGAACACCGCCGATAAGCCCCGGCCTTGTGCGTCGGCATTCAGATTATTGGCCGTGTCGATTTGCACAACCACATTTTTGGGTGGCGGCGGGCCTTGGTCTTTTTTCACCCCCATTGCAGTGAGCACCACGCTGGTAGCAATACTGGCCGCGCTGCTGGCACAACCTGATAAACCCACTGTTAGCGCGATCCCCACCAAAATCTTCGCGGCGGCAGCGAGCAAAATCCGCAACCTGGACCTGGAGGGTGCACGTGAACTCATTACGTACACTAGAGCCAACCTCTCAGTATTACGTCCGACAAATGCATTTTTTTCATTTGATCACCGGTGGATTTTTAGAATCCAAGGTTTGGACCCCCGGCTTTATCAATCGCTGCTGTTCAACCCTGCCAAGCTGGATTAGAGATACCACTCAAGCGAGTGTAAGGGCCATTCTCATGGCCAAAGTATAAGTGCCCTTGTTGCACCACAACAAGGGCAAGCATCCGTTCGGATATTTGAATGCATCACCTTGTAGCGCGTGATGCAGGTAAGAATTTATGAGGCGTCCGTATCGAGTAGTTGGGTTTCCTGGGCACTTAGGCCATAGGCCCTTCCCACGGCTTCGGCGCGATTATTCACGCGAAGCTTGATCATGATTTTCTGGATATGATTTTTGATAGTCGGGAATGTCACGCCTAGAATTCTGGCGATCTCTGGATTGGTTTTACCTTTTTTAACCCACTCAAGCACTTCAATTTCGCGCGAAGTTAATAGACCCTGGGCCACATTTTTTTGTCTCTTGCGCTTGGTACGGCGCACCTGGCCCAGAATGCTATGAATGACCGGCATGATGACCGAAAGGAAGGATTTGACCTCCAGGTCTGAACTCGCCACGGGGTCGGTTAGGTACAAATAGGTCAAATAATGGCCATGGACGTCATAACAACCTGAAGCGCAAATTTTCTTGAATCCACTACGTTGAAAATGGGCGTGCCATTTGCCTTTACGTTCGCGGGACACATCTTCCATCCTGGCAATCACCGGGCTT
>JAYWAM010000206.1:0-36425 GCA_043782425.1 Betaproteobacteria bacterium | reverse complement strand
GCAACATCAGTGTGCGCGCCTTCGGTTAGACTATGGTCACTGACTCCCGCGCTCTTCCTAAATGATTGGAATCCTAATTGTCTCCCACGGCACTCTGGGAGAAAGCTTGATCCATTGCGCCAGCCACGTGCTCGGCAAGCGGCCTCTGTTATTGCGCCAGCTTGGCGTCACGGTACACGATGACCCGGACGCAATCTTGCCCCAGGCGCGCGACTTGATCCGCTTTCTCGATCAGGGACAAGGAGTGCTGGTGTTGACCGACATGTTTGGCGCCACGCCGTCCAACATCGCCTGCAAGCTGCTTTATCCCGGCCATATCGAAGGCGTGGCGGGGGTCAATCTACCCATGCTGTTGCGCGCGCTCAATTATCGTGGCCAGCTTGCACTACCCGCGTTGCTTGAAAAAGTGCTCTCCGGCGGTATCGAGGGCGTCACCAGAATGCCGCACCAGAATTTGACATGCTAAAAAAAGAAATCGAGATCATCAACAAGCTGGGCCTGCACGCACGCGCGTCAGCCAAACTCACCCAGACCGCCAGCGGCTTTGCCAGCGAGGTATGGATCATGCGCGCGGGGCGGCGCGTCAACGCCAAAAGCATCATGGGAGTGATGATGCTGGCCGCAAGCAAAGGCTCAACGATAGAACTGGAAACCAGCGGCGGCGATGAAGCCGAGGCCATGCAAGCCATGCTCGCGCTCATCAACGATAAATTCGGCGAAGGCGAATAGCCGTGGCTTTCACCATGCACGGCATTGCGGTTTCCAGCGGCATCGCCATTGGTCACGCGCACCTTGTTTCCGGCGCTTCGCTCGAAGTAGACCACTTTCAGATTCCGCCGGACTTTATCGGCAAGGAAGTCAAGCGCTTCGACAAGGCGGTGAAAAAAGTTCGCGCCGAGCTCGACGCGCTGTCCGATTCGGTTAAAGACGATGCTCCGGCGGAACTAAACGCCTTCGTCACCATGCACCGCATGATTCTCGACGACCCGATGATTTCGCAGGCGCCGCGCGACGTGATCCGCGCGCAGTCGTGCAACGCCGAATGGGCGCTCAAGGTCGAGCTCGACGCCATGTTGGCTGAATTTGAAGGTGTGCGCGACGCCTACTTGCGCGAGCGCAAAAGCGATGTGCGCCAGGTGGTCGAGCGTCTGCTCACCGCCCTGTCCGGTCAGGGCGGCGGCGTGCCCGAAAAGCTGCGCACTCGCGCCGAAGACACCATACTGGTGGCCCACGATCTGTCGCCCGCCGATGTGATTTTGTTTAAGGAGCACCAGGTAGCGGCATTCATCACCGACCTGGGCGGCACCACCTCGCACACCGCTATCCTGGCGCGCAGTCTGGGCATTCCCTCGATAGTCGCCCTGCACCATGCGCGCGAAATGATTCACGAGGACGAGGTCATCATCGTCGATGGCTCGCAAGGCGTGGTGATTATCAACCCGAGCAAAACCATACTCGCCGAGTATCGTCTCAAGCAGAATCAGATCGCCATAGAGCGCCAGAAACTCAAGCGCCTCAAGTTTGCCCCCGCAAAAACCCTCGACGGCACGCCCATCGAGTTGCACGCCAACATCGAGCTTCCCGAAGACATCGAGCAGGTGCGTCAGAACGGCGCCACCGGCGTGGGGCTGTTCCGCAGCGAATTTCTGTTTCTCAACCGCAAAGATCATCCCAGTGAGGAAGAGCAGCTCGATGCGTATTCCCGCGTTGCCGAGGGCATGAGAGGCATGCCGGTCACCATACGCACACTGGATATCGGAGCGGACAAAAGCCTGGACGAAAAGCAGGAAGTCATGCCCAACCCGGCGCTGGGATTGCGCGCCATCCGTTATTGCCTGTCCGAGCCGCAACTGTTTAACACGCAGTTGCGCGCCATTTTGCGCGCCTCGCACTACGGCAAGGTGAACATCCTGATTCCCATGATGTCCTCGATGACCGAGTTGCTTCAGGCCTTGGCAGCCATAGAGCAGGCCAAGGAACAGCTCAAGACCGAAGGCAAGAAATACGACGCAGACATCAAAATCGGCGGCATGATTGAAATACCCGCTGCCGCTATCTCCTTGCTGATGTTCCTGAAACGCCTCGATTTTATATCTATCGGCACCAACGATTTGATACAGTACACCCTCGCCATAGACCGCGCCGACAATGCCGTTGCGCACCTCTACAACCCGCTGCATCCGGCAGTGCTGTATCTCATAGCGAGCACTATCCGCCAGGCCAATGCCGCCGGTGTGCCGGTGGCGGTGTGCGGCGAAATGGCGGGCGATATTGGGCTCACGCGCCTGTTGCTGGGCTTTGGCCTGCGCAATTTTTCCATGCATCCGGCCAATTTGCTCACCGTCAAACAGCGCGTACTGATGTCCAACCTGCCGGACCTGGAGCCGCTCGCCAACCGCATTCTCAAAGCCGAAGATCCGGAAAAGCTTATGTCCCTGTTGGATAAACTCAACGTCTGAATGCAAGGCAGCTACGCGGCGGGTCAACCTGGGCCAATCCCAGGCCGTTGTGCCGATGCCCGGATTGCGGAAGGATGAAACAACACCGCTTCGCGATGCCAGGTATTTTTCAATCTCGGGGAGTACGCATCATGAAGAAAATCGTATTGGCAGTTGGTGTCTGTTTCGCTTTTGCAACCTCATCCGCCTTCGCCGCTTCGCACGCTGCTGCTGCGCCGGACATGAAGGCAACGCCACAGCAGAGCAAAATGAAAACCTGCAATGCCGAAGCGGGCGACAAAAAGGGCGCTGAACGCAAGGCGTTCATGAAGGATTGCCTCTCCAGCAAGGCCGCAGAAGAAAAATCCGCAAAAACCACGCAGCAGGAAAAAATGAAGACCTGCAACAAGGAAGCCACCGGCAAGAAGGGCGACGAGCGCAAGGCGTTCATGTCCGAGTGTCTGAAGAAGAAGTCATAGTCCCTGGTGAACCTCTGAGCAAGCGTCCTCCCCGCCCTTGCATGCTTGTGCGGGGGCGGGAATGACAAATTAAGTCTTGCTCAGAGATTTTCTTCATGCCTCATACCCGAGTGCTATTTCGATTTTTTTCGGATGAAGCAACGAATCCATTTCACTTACATTTTCGATGTAGGCAATTCGAGCGTCGTCTGGACGCTATGGAGCAAAAAGGCTAGACTTCGCGCCTAGCTTCTAAACTCATCCGCGCCCATAGCTCAGTTGGATAGAGTGTTGGTTTCCGAAACCAAAGGTCAGAGGTTCGAATCCTCTTGGGCGCGCCAATTTTGATATGCGCCTTCAGGCGGTTTTTTGACCTGATGCGACAGACTTGAGTTTTGGCCGCGCGGTAGACACGTACTCCGGCACCCAGCGTTTCAGGTCGCGTCGCACCTCAATATCGTCCGGCATGCGCTCCTGGCTTAGCCACTTTAATAAACCGTTGAGCCAGTCGTTGTCCACTTCGCGCGCTTTGGCAATGCGCAACTTGGGGTGTGGCGTGGGCCGCGTGTGCTCGTCATCAGATAGCAGTTCCTCAAAGAGTTTTTCACCCGGACGCAGGCCGGTATAGACAATTTTCACATCGCTTTCGGAGCCTTCCGACAAGCGGATCATGTCGTTGGCAAGATCGAGGATGCGCACCGGCTCGCCCATGTCGAGGACAAATATTTCGCCGCCTAGCCCCATGCAACCTGCCTGCAACACCAATTGCGCCGCTTCCGGAATCGACATGAAGTAACGCACCATGTCGGGGTGAGTGACTGTCACCGGGCCGCCGCGCTCGATCTGTTCGGCGAACTTGGGGATGACACTGCCGGCGCTGCCCAGAACATTGCCAAAACGAACCATCTCGAAACGCGGCGCCGAGGCGGTCTGTTGTAGCGCCTGGCAAATCATTTCAGCGAGGCGCTTGGTGGCGCCCATGACGTTGGTGGGGTTGACGGCCTTGTCAGTCGAAATAAAAACAAATTTCTTGACGCCGTAATCGATGGCGGCGCGCGCCACTATGTAGGTGCCCAAGACATTGTTTTGCACCGCTTCCCACGCGTTAGCCTCCTCCATCAAGGGGACGTGCTTATAGGCTGCGGCATGAAACACCACAGCAGGAGAATATTGATGCATCACCTGGTTGACGCGCAGCGCATTTTTAATATCGCCTATGGAATTGGCAACCGGCATCTCCGGAAAGCTGTCGCGCAGGATTTGTTCGACGCGATACATGGCGAACTCATTTTGCTCAAACAGCACCAGCATGCTGGGCTGATAGGCGGCGATCTGTAGGCAAAGCTCGGACCCAATGGAGCCGCCCGCACCCGTCACCATCACCACCTTGCTGGAAAGCAAATCGTGTAAGCCGGCATCGTCCAACGTAATCGATTCGCGCTTCATCAAATCTTCGACGGCGACTTTGCGTATCTTGGGTTGCGTGCTTTTGGCTGACGTCATCTGATTGAAAGTCGGCACCGTCATGGCGGTCACGCCCGCCTTCTTGCACAGCTCCACCACACGACGCCGCACGCGATAGGGCACAGAAGGCATGGCGACGATGGCATGGCGCACCTTGAGGCGTAGCGCGACCCGTGGCAGCTCATTCAATTTACCCAGAACGCGCACCCCTTGCAGAACGCGATTACGCTTGTGCGCGTCATCATCCAGCAGCGCCACCACGCGCCACTCCTGGCTGCGCGACAACTCTTTGACTAGTCCCACCGCAGCATCGCCTGCGCCTAGTATGATGACCGGCGTGCCTTCCAGGCCATTCTTTCCGTAAAGCGTGTATTCCTTCCATGAGCGATAGCCGATGCGGCTGCCGGACATCAGGAAAATCAGTATCAGCGGCTGAATAATGAAATGCGCAATGGTCAGCGATGTAATGGGGGTGAACACCAGCGCGAGGCCCATGACACCGCTACCAGCGACGACGCTTGCAACAATGCGCTGCACGTCGGGCAAACTGGTATAGCGCCAGATCCCCTGATACACCCCTAACACTGCATTGAGCACGCCTTGTGACACTAAAGCGAGCGCCAGCGCCCAAGCGAGAAAAATGAGTGAATCTGCATCCCCACCTGGGAAACGCAGCAAAAAATACGCCATAACCCAGCTCGTGACCAGCGCTACATTGTCGTGAAAGTAGGCAAGGCATGCATTGGCATTAAGGTTGAATGTTTTCATGGTTTATCCCAGGACATTTTCCGTTGTTGTTGGCCCTGCGCGCCGATCTTATATTGTTGTTATTCCGATGCAAACAAAAAAATGTAGGAGCGGACTTGCCCGCGAAAACCAACTCCAATTCATCGCGGGCAAGCCCGCTCCTACATCCGGCATCAATATTGTTAATTTAACCTAAGGAATCTCTGAACAAGTCTTGATTTGTCATTCCCGCGAAAGCGGGAATCCATTTTTTACAACAGAAAATGGATCCCCGTTTTCGCGGGGAAGACACTTGTTCTGAGATTCCATAGTTGTTATATGTCTCTTTTGTTCTAGAATCATCGGGCAACAAAGCGCAAATAGCACTCAGCCACCCAAAAAATCCCGCCCAATCCTAAAACGACAACTGTGATTATAACCACTTGCACTACAAGCGCTTGCTTTAGTGCGGCAAATGCGCCGCCGCTGACAGCAAACATCAAGGCATACGCCACCAGGCACAGCTTGCGATGACTCCAACCCGACAGAATCAATCTTTGGTATAGATGCTCGCGATGCGCGATCCAAGGTGGCTCGCCACGAAATAGCCGCTTGAGCAGAGTGAGTGAAGCATCGTAGATAAACGGCGCAAAAACCAAAGCCGGATACCAGAAGGGCCATACTTCCTGGGCAAATCCGACATAGCCCAAGGCTGCTGCAAGAAAACCCAAGGGCACCGAGCCCGCGTCTCCCATAAACACTTTTGACGGAGGAAAGTTGAAACACAGAAACGCCAGCGCCGCCGCGCTGATAGCCGCGCACCACACAGCAAGGTCCGTTGATCCTGCAAAATTCGCCCCCAGCGCCAGCGCGCCAAAGCCAATTACCGTCATGCCGCCTGCAAGTCCGTCTGCGCCATCCATGAAGTTGTAGAGGTTGCTCATCCAGGCGATGGCTGCAACGGCGAGTAGAGACAAAAAAATATTTTCATTGGGAATCGCGATAATCACCACGCACGCCGCTCCCACATGGCTCACCAGCCGGACCAGAGCGGGAAGACTGCGCACATCGTCGATGGCAGAGATCACGGTCAAGAAAGCGGCGGCAATAATCACCATAGAGGGGACATCCAGCCACAGCGCCAAAGCGAGGGCCACGACCATCATCGCCAGCCCACCTACTTTGCGGCGGGGATGCGTATGCAGCGAGCGCGCGTTGGGGTGATCCAGCAGCATTGAACCCAACCGGAGATACGTTGATAAGGCCAGTAGGACTAGGGCACCAAGAAAGGCAATGGCGATGGCTAAGGGAGTAGACAGGGGGGGCTGCACTATTTGTTTCTGGATAGTTTAGGAACACTACTCAACTATCGACATTATTTCTACTCGAATTGGGTGCGGAACAAAAAAACGCTGTCCGCAGAAGGGCTAGAAACAAAACGGGCATCTAGTCAAGATGCCCGTTTTATCGAAGCAGTTAGCGAACTACGGGCAGGTGGCCTTGCGCGTCACGTTCACTGGAACAGTAGTAGTACCGTCGCTTACATTGACAACAACAGCCTCCCCGCTAGCTGGAGAAGCAGTACCTGCTGCGGTTAGTGTCGAGGTAAAGGTTCCTGTGCCGCTGCTCGGCGATATGGTCACCTTGGTGCTGGTGGTGGTCAGGTTTTTTGTGGCAGTTCCTCCGGTCACTGTTACCGTCAACGAATTTGTACCTCCGGTGTCTGAAATACAGCCTGTATTCGGCGAAACAGTCAGAGTCGGCGTCGGCGTCGGCGGCGTCACAGTTGCATCCTTACCTTTTACGCCAATAACCTGAGAAGTCTCAATCGTTCTATTGGTTGCATCGGTGACAATAAGCTGGGTTTGACCGCAGCCAAAGATTCGCGCGACTATGTGTCCTCCATTGATCGTTAATGTAGTTTCCGCTGCAAAGGGTAAACCGGGGGCAGCAACTAAAACCAGGCTGGGCAGCGGAGACGCAATACGATAGGGAGGTGTGCCGCCGAAGATGTAATAATCGACATCACCAATAGGGCACTGCCCGTCTGCCGTACCAGGGGAAAAGCCGCCGACTAGCCCATCTGGCCCCGTGAAGGTGGTATTACCGCTAGGTAACGAAGACAGAATACCCACGCCATTGGTTTGTTGAACAATATTGAAGTTGAAATATCTCACCAGCCCAGAGGTGGTGTCGGTCGTTGTCAACGTGGCGACCTGGGTTGGCACGTCTCGGGCCACGGCCAGTTTTACTGTTGCGAGGCCATTTTCATCGGTATTGATGGTGATCGAGTTCACCAGCGAGAGCGAGTTGGGCGTGACAAACTGGAATTGCCCCTGGATGACCGTATACAAAATTGGTCGGTTGACCAGCTTTATGCCGTTGCGTAATGCTGTAACGGTAACATTGGCATCACCGCCGGTGCAAACGGTATTCGTGCCACAACCTGGAGCTAACGGTGCGAGAGGAGTGAGCGTAGTCTGATTATTCAAAACCGCAACCCTGACGTGGGCGGTTGTTGAGATAGTGGCGTTGGTCGTGTCCCGCACGGTGATTGTAACGTCTGTATCAACAGCTACGTCATTTGCGACTAGCGTGAAGCTGTTTCCACTAACTTGGACGGAACCGAGAGGAAGCACCGTCGTATTGCTGGAAGCAAGCACATAACCCGGTGTGCCGCCGCTAACTGTGAAAGTGACCGGAACGCCTGGAAACAGTTCCGCGCTTGCTGGAATCACCAGAAGAGGGCCGGAGGCAATGGTGGAAGCGCTCGTCCCACCGCCACCGCACGAGGTCAGCGTTGCAGCAATCAAGAGGCTGGCGCTGATTAGGCCTGCCTTTACCGCTATCCTACGGAGCAATTGAATTCGCACGGTTGTATTCCTTTCGAAAGGCTTGGAGAGCAGGCTCAAAGGCGATTATCTCCAAAAATTATAAGCTTACAGGGTTTTATTAAAGCGCAACTTTCAGTTTGTTGCAAGTATTTTTTTGCTCTTTAGGCTTGTGGCAAGGTTACCCTGTTCCTCGGCGCCCTGCCAGACCCGATATTGCCGCGAGGCTAGACCACTCTATACAGAATGAGACAGGCTAGGCGTAGCGCGGATCTGCCGCAAAAAAACCACGAAATTATTGCAGTGCGCAAAAAGCGGCGTTATCATTGACTGTTTGCCAAAAATTCAGGATAAAAGGATTTTACGCCATGCAACCCAACGCGCCACTTGATCGATCGCCAACCAAACAAGGCCTCTACGATCCCCAATTTGAGCATGATGCCTGCGGCGTCGGCTTTATCGCTCACATCAAGGGCAGCAAGTCGCACTCTATCATCCTGCAAGGGCTAAAGATTCTCAATAACCTCAGCCATCGCGGCGCGACCGGTTACGACCCCTTGCTGGGTGATGGCGCGGGAATTTTGTTGCAGATTCCGGACGCCCATCTGCGCCGCGCTTGCGGCCAAATGAAAATTACGCTGCCCGCCGTCGGCCAATATGGCGTGGGCATGGTGTTTTTGCCACGCGAGGCGGCGTCGCGCATGGCGTGCGAGCAGGAAATCGAGCGCGCTGTGCTGGCTGAGGGCCAGCTTCTGCTCGGCTGGCGCGATGTGCCCACCGACAATCGCGGCCTTTCCAAAGCGGCTATTGCCGTCGAACCCGTCGTGCGCCAAGTGTTCATTGCGCGCGGTCACACAGACATCGCGCAGGACGATCTTGAGCGCAAGCTTTACATCATCCGCAAGCGCTCCGGCCACGCTATTCAAGCGCTCAACTTGCGTCACGGCAAGGAATTTTATGTGCCGTCGATGTCAACACGCACCATCGTTTACAAGGGCATGTTGCTGGCCGAACAGGTGGGCGAGTATTACCTCGATCTTCAGGATGCGCACATGGTTTCGGCGCTGGCGCTGGTGCATCAGCGTTTCTCGACCAACACTTTTCCCACCTGGGATCTGGCGCACCCGTTCCGCATGATTGCGCACAATGGCGAAATCAACACGTTGCGCGGCAATGTGAACTGGATACGCGCGCGCCAGCAAGGCATTTCCTCGCCGGTGCTGAAGGATGACCTGCACAAAATCTGGCCGTTGATTTATGACGGCCAGTCCGACTCGGCATCGTTCGATAACGCGCTCGAGCTGCTCACCATGGGCGGCTACCCCCTCGCCCACGCCATGATGATGCTCATCCCCGAGGCGTGGAGCGGCAACAAACTGATGGACGAAGACCGGCGCGCGTTCTACGAGTATCACGCCGGCATGATGGAGCCGTGGGACGGCCCGGCCGCAATGGCCTTTACCGACGGCCGCCAGATCGGCGCCACCCTGGATCGCAACGGCCTCAGGCCGGCGCGCTACCTCATCACCGACGACGATCTGGTGGTGCTCGCCTCGGAAGCCGGGGTGCTCGATATACCTGAAAGCAAAATCGTCAAAAAGTGGCGCTTGCAGCCGGGCAAGATGTTTTTGGTCGATCTCGACAAGGGCAAAATCATCGACGATACCGAACTCAAGCGTCATCTCGCGACCGAAAAACCCTATAAGGAATGGATCAAGCAAGGCCGCATACGCCTCGACGATCTGCCCGACCCTGCGCCTGCCGAGCCTTCCAAGGTTGCGCTGCTGGACCGCCAGCAGGCTTTCGGCTACACCCAGGAAGACCTCAAGATTATTCTTTCACCGATGGCAAAAAGCGGCGAGGAACCCATCGGCTCGATGGGCAACGATTCGGCGCTGGCGGTGATGTCCGACAAGCCCAAAACGCTTTATCACTATTTCAAGCAGTTGTTTGCACAGGTGACCAATCCGCCCATCGATCCGATCCGCGAAGAACTGGTGATGTCGCTCGGCATTTCTATCGGGCCGCGCCCCAACCTGCTCGATATTGACCCGCAAGATCCGGGCAAATGGTTTGATGTGATGCAGCCGGTGCTCACCAGCGAGGACATGGAAAAAATCCGCCATGCCGATCTGTTCACCGGTGGCGAATTTCGCGCCAAGGAACTTGACATCACCTACCCCGCAGCGTGGAGCGCCGAGGGCATGGAAGCGGCGATTGCAAGCTTGTGCGCGCATGCCGTAGACGCCATCCATCTCGATTACAACATCCTCATCCTTTCAGACCGCAAGCTTGACCGGGAGCGCGTTCCGATTCCCGCGTTGCTCGCTGTAGGCGCAATCCATCAGCACCTGGTGAAGAAGGGCCTGCGCACCAGCACCGGCTTGATTGTCGAGACCGGCTCGGCGCGCGAAGTGCATCACTTCGCCCTGCTTTCCGGCTACGGCGCTGCTGCGGTGCATCCCTATCTGGCGCTCGAAACGCTGGCAAATATGCAGGACTATATTCCCGATGTAGCGCCCAAGGATGCACAGAAGCGCTATATCAAGGCCATATCCAAGGGCCTGCTAAAGGTCATGTCGAAGATGGGCATTTCAACTTATCAATCGTATGTCGGCGCGCAGATTTTCGAGGCGGTGGGACTGTCGAGCGAATTTGTGAACAAATACTTCACCGGCACGCCTTCCAATGTGGAAGGTATCGGCATTGCCGAGGTCGCCGAGGAAACCCTGCGCTTGCATCGCAGCGCGTTCGGCGAAGACCCGGTGCTGCGCACCCAGCTCGACGCGGGCGGCGAATACGCTTATCGCACGCGCGGTGAAGAGCACATGTGGACGCCCGATTCAATCGCCAAGCTACAGCATGCCACGCGCACCAACAATGCCACCACCTACAAAGAGTACGCACGGCTTATCAACGATCAAGACAAGCGTCTCATGACGTTGCGCGGCCTGTTCGACATCAAGCCCCTTGCAGCGCCAATCCCGATTGAGGAGGTTGAGCCGGCCAGGGAAATCGTCAAACGCTTCGCCACCGGCGCCATGTCTCTGGGCTCGATTTCCACCGAGGCGCATGCCACGCTTGCCATTGCCATGAACCGCATCGGCGGCAAATCGAATACCGGCGAGGGCGGCGAAGATCCGTTGCGTTTTATTCCCATCCAGAAAGAAGGAGAGTCGCTCAAGAGCAGGCTAGGCGCAAGCATCATGGCCGATATACCTTTGAAAGTCGGCGATTCGCTACGCTCCAAGATCAAGCAGGTTGCCTCGGGACGCTTTGGCGTGACCACCGAATATCTCAACAGCGCCGATCAAATCCAGATCAAGATGGCGCAAGGCGCCAAGCCTGGCGAGGGCGGGCAACTGCCCGGCCATAAGGTGTCGGAATATATCGCCAGGCTGCGCTTTTCGGTGCCCGGCGTCGGCCTCATTTCCCCGCCGCCGCATCACGACATCTACTCCATCGAAGATTTGGCGCAACTCATTCACGATCTGAAGAACGCCAATTCACGCGCTTCCATCAGCGTCAAGCTGGTGTCGGAAGTCGGCGTCGGCACTGTTGCTGCGGGCGTGGCCAAAGCCAAGGCCGATCATGTCACCATCGCCGGACACGACGGCGGCACGGGCGCCTCGCCGTTGTCCTCAGTCAAACACGCCGGCTCGCCGTGGGAACTGGGTCTGGCGGAAACGCAGCAAACGCTGGTGCTCAACCGTCTGCGCGGTCGCATCGCGGTGCAGGTCGATGGCCAGATGAAAACCGGCCGCGATGTGCTGATCGGTGCGCTGCTCGGCGCCGACGAGTTTGGTTTCGCCACTGCGCCGCTGGTGGTGGAAGGTTGCATCATGATGCGTAAATGCCACCTCAACACCTGCCCGGTTGGTGTCGCCACCCAGGACCCCGAGTTGCGTAAGAAATTCACCGGCCAGCCGGAGCATGTGGTGAATTATTTTTTCTTCGTGGCCGAAGAGGTGCGCGAATACATGGCGCACATGGGCGTTCACAATTTCAACGACCTGATCGGGCGCGCCGATTTGCTCGATATGAAACGCGGCATTGCGCATTGGAAAGCCAAGGGGCTGGACTTCTCGAAAGTTTTTTATCTGCCGCGTATGCCCGTCGAAGTGGCGCGTTTTCACTGCGAGACGCAGGATCACGGCCTTGCGGGAGCGCTCGATCACGCGCTCATCAAACAGGCACAACCTGCGCTGGAAAAAAAACAAAAAGTCACAATCAAAACAGCGATACGTAACGTGAACCGCACGGTAGGCGCCATGCTTTCGGGTGAGGTCGCCAAGCGCTACGGGCACAGCGGACTGCCCGAAGACACCATCCATGTGCAGCTTAGCGGAACGGCAGGGCAAAGCTTCGGCGCCTTCCTTGCCAAAGGCATCACGCTTGATCTTACCGGCCAGGCCAATGACTATGTCGGCAAGGGCTTATCGGGCGGGCGCATTATCGTCAAACCCGATCCCGCGTTCCGCGGCGATCCGCTGGAAAACATTATTATCGGCAACACCGTGATGTACGGCGCTATTGCGGGAGAAGCCTATTTCCGCGGCGTGGGCGGCGAGCGTTTCTGCGTACGTAATTCAGGCGCCACCGCCGTCATCGAAGGCGTGGGTGACCACGGTTGCGAATACATGACGGGCGGCACGGTCGTCGTGCTAGGCCAGACGGGCCGCAACTTTGCCGCGGGCATGTCGGGCGGCGTCGCCTACGTCCTCGATGAAGACGGACTGTTCGAGCAGCGTTGCAACCTGGCGATGGTCGAACTCGAGCCGCTCCCCGAGGAAGACGCCGCACTCGACGTGACTGAAAAAGGCGAACTGTCGTCGCACGGCAAAGTCGATGTCAAACACCTCGGCCTCGAAGATGAAGCGCTTCTAAAACGCCTGATCGAGAGCCATGCCAACCACACCGGCAGCGAACGCGCGCAGACCATACTCGCCAATTGGATGCTGTGGTCGCGCAAATTCGTGAAAGTGATGCCGATTGAATATCGTCGCGCACTGGCGGAAATGGCGGCCAAGAAGATGCCGGATACCCACAGGCAAAGGGCGGCATAATTTCGCTTCCATTTCAAAACGAAAACGTGGACTTGAAGTGATTGGGTAGGGGGCGGCGCCGACGGCGCCAGATGCAATCTGGCTTATTTCTGGCTGTTGATTCTTTGTAGCGCATCGACTACGGTGATGATGGGGATACTGTGAAACGTCTTGAGCGCCAACAAATCCGCATCGCCCGACACAATCCAATCGGCTTGTGCTGCCAGTGCGCAAGCGAGCACCGCATCATCGTCAGGATCGCGGCACACTGGCTGCGGCAAAGGCGGTGCTGCCACCACTTCCGCCAAGGCATGCAATTCGCTCAAGATTCGTTCCGGCGTGCGCGTCGTGCGCTGGAGAATTGCCGCAAACTTGCGGCGGTGAATGACATCAGCGATCTCTACAATCAAGGTGGGGCTCATCACCAATTCAATTGTTCCGACACGCACTTGATCGAACAGCGCATGCGGTGCGCCGTGCCACAACAAGGCAGACAACAACACATTCGTATCAATGACGACCCGCACGCTGCCGCCGTTCTTCTCGTGCCGCCTTCACCTCGGTATTGATCTCTTCCTCCGACATCGGTGCAATGCCTACAGCGGCCACCTCATCGGCCACGCTCAGCAGATAATCGGCTGCTTGCTGTTTGCGTAGCGCGCTCGATAGCAAGCGTTCCAGCGCTTGCGGGGTTAACAGCCCCGCAGCCAGTGCCGCTTGCGCAGTAGCATCGGGCAATTCAATTTGAATCTTGGTCATGGTGATTCCTTTCTGGTTTCGCGTGTCAGTCTGCAAATTTTTCTTCGTTAAAAAGCGCCCAGTAGTTTTTGATCCTGTAAGCTTTTCGTTGAGTACTTAACGAAAGAATATTCATGAAAGCAGGCAAGAAGCATAACGCACTGGAAGCGATTTAGAAAGCATAACCGGCGCATGTTTACGCCGAAATTCAAGACTGAAGCCGTGCGTCACAAGAAGGCCAAGAACCTTTGCGAACTATCCCAAATTGTCTCAAATTGTTTTCTCCAGGATTCAGCTTTTTGGTAGTATTGCGAAGGCGGTCGGACACTGGACATCAGCGTGGCTTGCACCCGACTAGAATTGAAACGAAAAGTAAACAACATATGTCGGAGTCTTTGATGAGAAATCTCAAACATGTTTTGCTGTCGGTGCTGTTTTCATTTTGCGCCTTTGCCGCGAGCGCGCTCGCAGGCGAGATCACTTATTACCACAATGATCTGAGCGGCTCCCCCGTCGTGGCCACGAACCAGGCCGGTGAGGTGGTGTGGCGCGAGAGCTACCGGCCTTATGGCGAGCGGCTGAAAAACGAGTCGGCCAGCCAAGAGAATCAGACCTGGTTTACCAGCCGTCATCAGGACGAAGACACCGGCCTCGTGTATATGGGCGCTCGCTTTTACAACCCGATGCTTGGGCGGTTTCTATCGGTGGATGCGGTACGGTTTGTCGAGCCAAACATCCATAGTTTCAACCGCTATGCGTATGCGAATAACAATCCGTACAAGTACACGGACCCGGATGGGAGGTTTGCTTTCTTGGCGCTAATTCCGGCAGCGTTGGAGGCATTATCTGTTGCTGGCGTTGGTTACACGGCATATGACACCACAACCACTTACATGAACGAAGGCGCCGCCGCCGCAGCTAAGCAGCTTGCTGTCGAGGGGGCTGTGACTGTGGCGTTTGGAGCGGCAGGAAAAGTTGCTGGAAAATTTATTGCAAAGGGGGTATCTGGTGGAATGGGTTTTACTCGAAGCCAGTTACAACACGGTTTCGAACACGCTAAAGATTTCGGTGTTGCAGGTAACGCGAATAATAAAACACTGGAGGAGTTCAGTTCTGCAATTAACCGGCACATCAATGCTGCCGATACTCAAGCGATACAAGGAACATTTCGAGGTCAGACCGTTACCCACTTTGTGGACCCGAATACGGGGCTAAATGTGATGCGCGACGCCTCAGGGGATTTCCTATCAGGATGGAAGCTTAGCCCGCAGCAGCTAGAACATGTGTTGAAAGACGGTAAGCTCGGAGGTGGTTCATGAAACATCCCCGCGATGATTATCTGGAGTTGCTAAAGGCTTATCTCGCTGGCTCTATGACAGCCGAGATCTTTAGGCATACCTATTTGAAGAAATTTAAGACCGAAAATGAGCCAATGGGCGAAGAGTTATTCGGTGCGCTTGATGAGCTTTTTGGAGACATTGATGCCTTCTGTTCAGCCCCAACTTTACTAGCCGATCTTATGCGCGCAAAACCTGGGTGGTACCTTGATGAAAAAGCGTTACGTGGGCGAGTCGAAGACGCCGTGAAGCGCATAGAGGGCATCGCGGCTGAGGTGGGTCAGCCCGGCAGGCTGGACTGAGTGAAATGAAGCCCAACGCGGGAGTCGCGCATCGCCGATCCAAACCTTTTCTCCATGCTTTAACATTGTTGCTAGTTTTGCGAAGACCGAAGACGGTCGAACACTGGGCGCTTGTCCCAATGTGTTTTCCGGCTTTATGACATTTCTGTAATCAGGAATATTAAGGGAGTTCTCAAGTGTATTTTAATCAGAACCGTTTTCTGGCAATGGCAGTCACTGCATTTTTCTCAATGTTTGCGCTTGCCGCTAGTGATGCGCCAAACCAACATACATTGCTTGCCACTACCCCTGACGATGGGCCAAACCAACATAATGGACCCGGCCTGAGCTCAGGGCGTGACTATTTAAACCAGCATTCCTCCGAGTACATCGACCCTTTCAACGGCAATCTTCAATTGCACGATATCGATGTGTTTATTCCCGGAAATGGCGGATTCGATTTAAAGGTGCAGCGCTCCTATAACCTTCTCAACGTCAATGACAGCGAAACTTGGCTAGGCCCCTACGGTCGAGGGTGGGACATTCATTTTGGCCGCGTGCGCCACCGGGCTCTTCAGGCCTGTAGTATTGCTACTCCGAAAAGTATGATTCTCGAGCTTCCCGATGGTAGCCAGCAGACTTTCTATAAGTCCAATGGCGCTGGGGGAACGACCGCCAACAGTGATTTTCTGACAACTGGCTTCTGGAAGGGGCAGTGCTCCGCTGGCGCCATGACTGTCTACGCGCCTAACGGGACCCGCTATGACATGACGGTGTTTGATCAGCGTGCTGGAAGTACCCAAGGATATTGGCTTGTTTCCCGGATAACTGACAGAAACGGCAACTACGCCGACATTACCTATGAAGCGCAGGTGGCCTGGGGCCGCCAGGCGGTGAAGTCGGTGTCAACCAATGACGGGAGGGTGATTCAGTTTTATTACTCAGGCGGAAAACTTACCACGATTGCGAGCGGGGGACGTACCTGGACCTATTACGTTACCACTTTGAGCGATCAAACAAATGCGCTGACTACTGTCACGCTGCCTACCGGTTTGACCCAGCAGTATCTCTATTACGGAGATCGCGGCTTAAGCGCAGGCAGCTTTGCGCTGCAACGCCAAACCAACCCGTATGGCGGAACGATTTCTTATGACTATCAGTATGTATATTTTCTTCCGGGCGTGGTAGCTCCTGCACCCAAGTGGACATCAATTAGCAGCAAATCTACCTCTCAAGGAACGTGGACGTTTACCTACCAACCGAGTGCAAGCGTAGGTGTTTATGACCAAACGACGGTGACGCAGCCGAGTTCAGTCGGTGGAACAATTACCTACAAACATTTCGGGTACAACTACTATTTCGGCAGCAACGGCAATGCTTGGAAGATGGGGCTTCTGGCAGAAAAGGTGATCCAACCCGGACAGACAGAAACCTTGACGTGGACCAGCCAGGTGATTTCCGCCGAATCCGTAATCAAGCCGGGCTACGGCAATTTTGACACGCAGGTCAACAGACCTTTGCTGTCCTCCAAAACCATCTCGCGGGATGGCGCAAGTTTTACAACGACAAATTCACTGTTCGATTCTTTTGGCAACCCTCAGTCTATTGACGAATCGGGCAATAAAACGCGAACAAGAACGATCAACTATTTCAACAATAGCGCCCAGTGGATAATTGGCCTACCCGCGAGCGAAACAATTTCCGGGGCGGTTGTTATTTCGCGCAACTTTAGCACTAACGGTAATCTTCTCTCAGAGTCAAAGTTTGGCGTAAATATCAGCTATAGCTATAACGGCGACGGTTCGATAGCCTCTAAAACCAATGCCAGAAACAACACCACGAGCTATTCGTATTATTCCCGTGGCGTTCCCCAGACCGAGCAGCGTCCCGAGTTCGTTACGATATCAAGAATGGTTGACGGCTTTGGAAACATTACGTCTGAAAGCGATGGGATTAGCACTTGGGGGTATGCCTATGATGGGCTTAACCGCATCACCTCTATAACCCATCCGATTGGCAGCAGCACGACGATTTCGTGGTCGGCTTCATCCCGAGCGTTGACACGCGGCGCTTTCAGCGAAACGAAATACTTTGACAACTTTGGCCGCACGTCAAGTGTGGTACGTAACTCGACTCCAACGTACTCAAAGTCCTTTAACTACGATGCACTGGGCCGGAAGACATTTGAGTCATATGCGAGTTCACCGTCTGGAACGAATTTCAACTACGATACGCTCGGTCGTGTCACGAGTTCTTCTGCTTTCGCAGCAGGTAATAAGAGTTACAGCTATTCTGGCTCCAGCGTCACTATCTACAATGAGCGTGGTCAACCTACGACTTATACCTATGATCGTTACGGTAACCCCGACGAAGGCTATCTAACAGCAATCAACAGCCCGGCTGGTACAGCAGTAAGCATGACGCGCGATACGCTTGGGCTCATGGGTAGCGTGACGCAAGGAGGGTTTACCAGAAGCTATGGCTACAACGCTAACAAATTCCTGACCTCGATCACCGAGCCGGAAACGGGAACCACCACTTTCGGCCGCGATGCCGTGGGAAACATGATTTCAAAGTCGGTGGGCGGCCAGACCATTTCCAATACTTACGATGGTCTGGACCGTGTTGCAACCATCTCCTATGGCGGCACGGCCGGCCTGGTGTCGTTTACCTACAACAAGCGGGGCCAGGTAACACGAGTTGTCAATCCCACTGCCCAGCGAGACTTTACCTATGACGCCAACGGCAGCCTCACCGTAGACAGTCTCACGGTCGACGGCCAAGTCTTTACCACCGGCTATGGGCGAGACACTCTCGATAGTCTTAGCAGCCTCACCTATCCGATGGGCAAGGGGACGGTAACTTACAATCCCGATGGTCTTGGCAGACCGACTACGGCTTTTCCGTATGCCAATAGTGTTAACTATCACGCGTCAGGGAACTTGAGTTCACTCATCTATGCGAACGGCTATGGCACGATTTGGGGGGAGAACACCCGTCAACTTCCGTCGTCGATCAGCGCCTCATCAGTGAATCTGGCGCTAAACTACACCTACGACGGCGTGGGTAACGTCGATGCGCTATCCATAACTAATGGCGCAGGGGCTACCGAATATCGAAACTTTGGCTACGACGGCGCTGACCGCTTGACCTCTGCTTCGGGCTTGTGGGATGGCAGCGCTTTCGCGTATGGGACATTCACCTACAGCGACTCCGGGAATATTACCAGTCAGCATTTGGGTACGTACCAAATCAATTACAGCTACTCGCCAAATAACCGGCTCACCGGCATAAGCGGAAGCAAAGCACTCAGCTTCTCCTATGACGGATTGGGCAATATCACTGGTTACGGCACCAACGCCTTTACTTTTGACAACGCTTCCCAAATCACCTGCGTGAATTGCGGTGCGGCCAACGAAATTAAGTATGGCTATGACGGCAAAGGCCAGCGCGTCTTCGAAGAAAAGGCGGGCAAGAAAACCTATTTCGTGCAAGGCCCCGGCGGCGATTTGATATTCGAGTACTCGCCGTATGGAAAGGTGTGGAAGAAGCATGCGCATTTGCACGGCAAGCGCATAGCCACTGAGAAAGGCTCCGACGCCACCACCACCTCGACAACCGGCTCGGCAACGCCTTCCACCGCCGCTTATGGCGATCTGGTAACGCTGCGCGCAGTGCTTTTTCCTACAGCGGCAACTGGGTCGGTGGAGTTCTTTGACGGTGCCCAGAGCTTGGGTACGGCTGTTCTGGCAAGCGGGCAAGCCACACTCGCGGTCTCTAATTTCACTGGGGGAAGCCACACTATCACAGCAAAATACCCAGGGGACGCCAACTATCAAGCCAGTAGCGGGACCTTCATAGTGGTTATAAATAAGCGCACAGCCACTGTCACGCTATCTGCCTCGCCCGCCTCGGGGCCGCTGGGTCAACAAGCGACCTTGAGTGCAGTCGTTTCCGGAAGCAGTCCCAGCGGACAAGTGCAATTCAAGGAGGGCGCGAGCATCATCGGCAGCGTAGCGCTGGCAAACGGTAGCGCCAGCTTGACCACGGCTGCGTTGGGAGCGGGTACGCACAATTTCACCGCGGACTTTCTGGGTGATGCCAATCACAATGCCGCTTCATCGGCGCAGGCGCCAGTGACCATCTCCCAGGGGATTGCAACGGTGACGTTAACCACATCCAACGCCAACATCACAGTCGGCCAAATGGTAAATTTAAATCTGGTGGTCGCAGGCGTCCCTTCCATTGTCCCCACGGGTAACGCGATTCTCAAGGACGGCGCCACACTGATTTCGAGCGGAACCTTGACGGGGGGCGCTCAAACCATCGGCATTAACACTTTTTCCGCCGGGACACACCAGCTTACTGCGGAGTACGCGGGCGACGCTAACTATCCCGCAGCAGTGTCGGCAGCGGTAACACAGGTGGTGGCGCAGGCTGCAAGCAGCACTTCTCTCTCTGTCACATCCGCGTTGATTACTCCCGGACAGGATGTGACCTATACGGCCAGCGTGACCGGGTATAACCCGACAGGGCTTGTACGTTTTCTCGACAATGGCGTACAAGTCGCAAGCGGCATCCTCAGCAACGGTTCAGCCACCGCAATCGTTCAAATGGGGGCGGGAACCCATGTGCTGAAAGCGGTTTACGACGGCGATGTAAACAATGCTGCAAGCACATCCGCGGATGTGACCAGAACAGCTGATCCCTTGGCGCTTGCCTATGTGGCGTCCACCGGCAGCGACGCCAACCCTTGTAACCTGGCCGCACCCTGCCGCCTGCTGCCAAGGGCGTTAGCAGCAGTTGCCGATGGCGGAGAGATTCGACTGCTCAGTTCTGCCAACTACAATACCGCGACAGTATCTGTCACTAAATCGGTGACCATAATTGCGGTACCAGGCGTATTGGGCAGTGTGGTGGCCACCGGCGGCAATGCCATCGACATCGCCACGGCGGGTGCCAAGGTAGCGTTGCGCAACCTGGTGATCGTACCTTTGCCGGGCGCGGGTGGTGCGGGCGGCATCAACATGACTTTGGGCGCGGGGCTGACAGTGGAAAACTGTCTCATTGCCAGCCTGCCGGGGACGGGTATCAACGTAACCACGGCGGCCAGCGTTCATGTTTCGGACACGATCATACGGGGCAATGGTTCCAACGGTATGACGCTGCAAGACGGTGCGCGTGCCACTGTCACGCGCGCCCTCATCGGCGAGAACGTTGGCACCGGCATTCTGGTGTATGGCAATGCGGTGGGCAGCACCACGACCGCGGACATAGCCGATTCGACGGTGGACGCGAACTATCACGGCGTGGTTGCGTATTCGGACAACGCATCCGCGGTGGTGAAGGTTTCGGTGCGCGACAGCCGGACAGTTCGAAACGCAAATTACGGCATGGTTTCGCAATCCGTTGCCGCCGCTTCGGTCACGCTCTCGGCGAGCAACAACGTGATCTCTAACAACAATGGTGGCATCACTGCCGCATCTGCGGGCAGCAAGGTGTGGACGAGCGGCAATACCGTAAGCGACAACAGTACCTATGGCCTCTACAACTCAGGCGGCCTTTTTGAAAGTGTAGGCGACAACGCGGTACGCAACAACGGCACCAATTCGTCCGGAACCATTACACAGGCAGTCTCGCCATGATCGACTTTCAAACTTTTTCAATTTCATAAGGAGAATACACCATGAAATACCGTAGCGTAATGCGTAGCGCCATTGCTTTTGTTTTTCTGTTGTTCCTGTCGGCGATGGCACACGCGCAGGTGTTCCGTGCCTATCTATCGAGCACAGGGAATGATCTCAACAACACTACTTGCAGCCTGGCCGCGCCCTGCCGCTTGCTTCCGGCGGCGCTTGGGGCAGTAGCCGACGGGGGAGAGGTTTGGATGCTCGATTCGGCCAACTACAACACCGGCACAGTCACTATCACCAAGTCGGTGTCGATTATCGCGGCGCCAGGTGTGCTGGGCAGCATACTTTCCGTGGCCGCAGGAGGAAATGCTATCGATATCACCACTGCGGGCGTCAAAGTGGCTTTACGAAATCTGGTGATCGTTCCCGAGAAAGTGGGGTTTGGCGCAAATGGCATCAACATGACTTCCGGTGCATCGCTGACGGTCGAGAACTGCCTCATTGCCAACTTGCAGGGATCAGGTATATACGTGGATGGCACCGCCAGTGTGCGTGTCGCGAACACTACGGTTCGAGGTAACGTCTCCGATGGAATTAGACTTCAGGGTGGCGCACGCGCTACCATCACGCGCGCCATAGTCGGCGAGAACGGCGGCTCCGGTATCGTTGTGTCCGGTACTCTCGGTAAAATGACGACTGCCGATATTGCCGATTCGACAGCCGATGCGAACGTTCTTCACGGCATCGTCGCGTATTCGGATAGTCTATCCACAGTGGTGAAAGTCTCCGTGCGCGACAGCCGCGCCGTTCGCAATGCCTCGGCAGGTATGGTTGCGCAACTGGGAGCGGGAGGTAGTAACTCCTCTATCACACTTTCGGCAAGCAACAACGTGATCTCGAACAACGGCGTTTACGGCATCGCGGTCGTGAACCCGCTCGCTGGTGTTCCGGCTGGTCCAAATACAAGAACCAATGTGTGGGCGAGCGGCAATACCGTGAGCGACAACGCCTCCTATGGCCTGTATAACTCGGGCGGACTCTTGGAAAGCGCGAGCAACAATGCGGTACGCAACAACGGCATTAATGCGTTCGGGACTGTAACGCCAATCGCCACGATGTGAGGGAGGAAAAGGCGCCAAACCAGGTTACGGAAATGCATAAAGAATCAAAAATCCCGGAGTCACCAATGAGATTTTTCAAACACGCAATAACGCTGCTCCTGCTTTGCCTTTGCGCCTTAGCCGCTAGCGCGCTCGCAGGCGAGATCACCTATTACCACAATGATCTTAGCGGCTCCCCTGTTGTGGCCACGAACCAGGCCGGTCAGGTGGTGTGGCGCGAGAGCTACCGGCCTTATGGCGAGCGCCTGAAAAACGAGCCTGCCGGCCAAGAGAACCAGACCTGGTTTACCAGCCGTCATCAGGACGCAGACACCGGCCTCGTGTATATGGGCGCGCGCTATTACGATCCGATGCTTGGGCGATTTCTATCGGTGGATTCGATGCGGTTTGATGAGAAAAACATTCACTCCTTCAACCGCTATGCGTATGGGAACAACAATCCGTATCGGTTTGTTGATCCGGATGGGAATGCTGCTTTACCTGTCCTCCTGATTGCGCTCGACGTTAGTCTGATGGCTTTGGATGCTAACAACGCGTATCGAGAAGGGGGATTTTCTGCGGCTGCGTGGTCTGTCGGAACCAATGTAGCGATTAACGCAGTAACGTTGGGGACTGGTGTTATCGCAAAACATGCGTTTAAGTACTTGAACGGGGCAAACAAGGGAGGGGACTTGTTCCGTGTAGTGGACGATGTTGAGTTAGCCGACATTCAGAAAACGGGTGCATTCGGGACTGTTCCAGGTCAATTTGAAGGAAAGCAGTTTGTCGATAACCTGGAGGATGCGCAGAAGCTCCAAAAGAAATTTTCAGACTTCTTTGGAGGGAACCAGACAATTGTAAAAGGAGGAGCGCCGCAATCGGTCCTTGATAACGCAAGCCGGACACCCTTTTCGGATATTCCAAACGGGACTGCGATTACGGTGCCAAAAAGTGATTTACCCGCAATAAAACCTAAATTGTGACGAGGGTAAATCAATGAGCATCAGGAGCCCAATAGTAGCGAAAGTTAAGTTAAGGTCTGAGGTCAATGTAATACCAGATGGGGGTCTTGCAGTGTCTCGGTTAAGAGTGGAATTGGTCGAAGAGGGAAAGCCAGATTTGGCTTGGATAGCAGAACTTAATGTGCTTGGTGATTTGCCGTGGCATAAAGGAGAAGAGCGTCAAGTTGAATTGCGCATAATGTCAGACGAGTTCAGGAATTACGTAGTGATGCGAAGCCCCAGTTTATTAATTAAGCATGGCAGTGAAGTTCTTGGAATTTTGGAATTTGCAAAGGAGCTTTCGTAAACAATCGTCGATTAGTTGGGGCACGACAATGGGTTAATTGGGAGGTGCCTTGATCAAGATTGTGGAGGTTTTAGTTACTTGGTTGGCGTCTAAGGCTGCTAGATTGCCGGACAGTTATCAGCCCGGTAGGTTGGGCTGAATGAAATGAAGCCCAACATCATTGGGATATTTATTCAGCGTACACCTTGCAGGCCGTGGCTCCGAAGTATTGGTTGCGCAAAGAAGGGTATTGCCGGATTGGGGGCGGCAAATGGGTGATGGGTTGGGTGGTATGGTGAAAAAGGCAGAAGACGGTCGGACACTGGCCGCTTGGCGTTTTTGCCTTGCAGAAGAGAAGTCATAATACACATTTTCTTTGATTTTTAGGGATAAGTAATGGGAAAACCCACCGGATTTATAGAGTATCAACGCCTCAGCGAGGCTTCGCTTCCGACGGCGGAGCGCGTCAAGAATTACCAGGAATTCATTCTTCATCTCAGCGATGAAGAAGCGAAGGTGCAGGGCGCGCGCTGCATGGATTGCGGCATTCCGTTCTGCCAAAGCGGCTGCCCGGTCAACAATATTATTCCTGACTGGAATGATCTGGTGTTTCGCCAGAACTGGAAAGAGGCGCTCGAGGTGCTGCACTCGACCAACAACTTTCCGGAATTCACCGGGCGCGTGTGTCCCGCGCCGTGCGAAGCAGCGTGCACGCTCAACATCAACAACGATGCGGTCGGCATCAAATCCATTGAACACGCCATTATCGACAAGGGCTGGGAAATGGGTTGGGTCGTAGCACAACCCGCCAAACGCAAAACCGGCAAGCGCGTCGCGGTCGTGGGTTCAGGTCCGGCAGGGCTTGCCTGCGCGCAGCAACTGGGGCGCGCCGGGCACGATGTCATTGTGTTTGAAAAAAGCGACCGCATCGGCGGCTTGTTGCGCTACGGCATCCCGGATTTCAAGTTGGAAAAAAAACATATTGATCTGCGCATGCAACAGATGCAGGCCGAAGGCGTGCAGTTTCGCGTCAAGCAGCATATCGGCGCCGATACTCCCGCCAAGGCACTGCTCGAGGACTTTGACGCGCTGGTGCTGGCCGGCGGCGCGGAGCAGCCGCGCGATTTGCCGGTGCCGGGACGCGATCTCGATGGTGTGCATTTCGCGATGGAGTTTCTTCCGCAACAGAACAAGGTTGTTGCGGGCGATAAATTGAGCGGCCAGATCAAGGCTAGCGCCAAACATGTGGTGGTCATCGGCGGCGGTGACACCGGCTCGGACTGTGTGGGAACCTCCAATCGCCACGGGGCCGCGTCGGTCGCGCAGTTCGAGTTGTTACCGCAGCCTCCTGAGCAGGAAGACAAGCCGCTGGTGTGGCCCTACTGGCCCATCAAGCTGCGCACCTCGTCGTCGCACGAAGAAGGCTGTGATCGCGACTGGGCAGTGGCTACTAAAGAATTCATTGGTAAAAATGGCAAGGTCACAAAGCTCAAGGCGGTGCGCGTCGCATGGCAGGGGGGCAGGATGGTTGAAGTGCCCGGCTCGGAATTTGAAATGAAGGCAGACCTGGTGCTGCTGGCGATGGGCTTCCTCGGCCCGGCGCAGACTGGTCTGCTGGAACAGCTCGGCGTGCAAAAAGATTCGCGCAGCAACGTGAAAGCCGCCACCGAGGGCGAGGGCTGCTATCAGACTTCAGTGGCAAAAGTGTTTGCCGCCGGTGACATGCGCCGTGGACAGTCGCTGGTGGTGTGGGCGATAAGCGAAGGCCGCCAGTGCGCGCGCGCAGTGGATGAGTTTTTGATGGGATCGACGGAGCTTCCCCGTTGACGCGATGAGCTGGCTGAAGACGCTGTTGTTCGGCGTGGCGGCGATTTACCTCGCCTTGTCACTTGCGCTTTTTGTCGTGCAGGAAAAGCTGATTTTCCATCCCACGTCCAGCCCGGCGATTTTACCGCCTCCGCCCCCCGGCTGGCGCAGTATTGCGCTTACGCTTCAATCTTCCGATCACACCGATCTCAGCGGCTGGCTATTGCTGCCGCCCGGCGGCCCCGCGCCCCTGGTGCTGTACTTTGGCGGCAATGCTGAAGAAATCTCGTGGCAGCGTTCGTATGCTGACCGATACGGCAACGCCGCCCTGCTGCTGGTGAATTATCGCGGCTATGGCGGCAGCAGTGGTGTGCCTAGTGAGCGCGCCTTACTAGCCGATGCCCTGGCTGTTTACGACCAGATCACAACAAGAAACGACATTCTTGCGACGCAAATAGTTGTACATGGCCGCAGTCTGGGCTCGGGCGTCGCGGTGCATGTGGCGCACGAGCGTGCGGTGAAGGCTTTGATTCTGTCCACGCCCTATGACAGCCTTGAAGCGGTGGCAAAAAATGCTTATCCCTTCATGCCCGTCTCGATACTGCTGCGGCATCGCTTTAATTCACTTGAGCGCGCTGCCGCAATCACGCGCCCCGCATTGTTTCTGGTGGCGGAAAACGACCGCCTGGTTCCTGCTGCGCATGCAAAAGTGTTATTCGATGCGTGGCGCGGCCCGAAGCAATGGCATTTAATCAGCGGGCGCGGTCATAACGATATTTCCGATTCGCGCGAATATTGGGATAACATCGCTCTTTTCCTGAAAACATTCTCCTAGCTGCGACATGACGCCACTCAAAAACGACATCCTGCTGCGCTCGCTGCTGCGCCAGCCTACCGAATACACACCCATCTGGATTATGCGTCAGGCCGGGCGCTATCTGCCCGAATACAACGCCACGCGCAAGCGCGCCGGGAGTTTTTTGAATCTGGCCAAGAATCCCGACTACGCAACCGAGGTCACGCTCCAGCCACTGGAACGCTTTGCGTTGGATGCCGCCATAATTTTTTCCGATATTCTGACGGTGCCCGATGCCATGGGCCTGGGCTTATATTTTGTTGAAGGAGAGGGGCCAAAATTTGAGCGCCCGGTGCGCGATGAGAGCGCGATAAACACCCTGCCCGTGCCCGACATGTCTTCCCTCGCTTACGTAACCGACGCCATCGCGCAGACACGCAAAGCCTTGGACGGAAGCGTACCGCTGATCGGGTTTTCCGGCAGCCCATTCACCTTGGCGTGCTACATGATTGAGGGCGGTGCAAGCGATGATTTTCGTCTTGTTAAAACCATGTTGTATCAGCGCCCCGATTTGCTACATAAGCTGCTGGGAAAAAATACCCAGGCCGTCATTGCCTATCTAAACGCGCAGATCGACGCCGGTGCGCAGGCGGTGATGTTGTTCGATACCTGGGGCGGAGCCTTGTCGGCTGGCGCTTACCAGGAATTTTCGCTGGCTTATGCGCAACGCGTCATGGCGGGAATCAAGCGCGAAAACGACGGGCGCAAGGTGCCGCGCGTGTTCTTTACCAAGGGCGGCGGGCTGTGGCTGGAATCCATGGCCGAGTGCGGCGCCGATGCGCTGGGCATAGATTGGACCATAGATATCGCCGCGGCTAAGCGCCGCGTAGCGGGTCGTGTTGCTTTGCAAGGCAATCTGGATCCCAACGTTTTATTCGCAGAACCTGACACCATTGAACGCGAAGCCAAGCGTGTATTGGATGCTTTTGCCAGCGATGGCAAGCGCGTCGGCCATGTTTTTAACCTCGGGCATGGCATTTCGCAATTCACATCGCCCGCGCATGTGGAAGCGCTTGTTAACTTTGTACACCGCGCCACGCAAGGGCTTTAGCGAAACTTACGAATGTCAAGTCGCCCCGGGAAAAATAACACTTGTTTATTCACAGAAAGCGTGTAACAAGCAGTTAGTGGCCTCTTTTCATACCCACCCTCAGGATGTCGCTGTAACTTACTGTATTAAATAGTATTCTAGTATTTTTTACAGCGGCGCCAGTGTTCGAGGCAGCGTTATACCACGTTGGCAGAGTTAACCGGGGGTATCTATGCACAAACTTATCCACAGGACTACAACGCCACTATGAGAAGCACTTTTTCACGCTGGCGCGACAAATTTCAGAGTGAAAATCAAGTAACGCCCTGGCCTGACCTATTGTTATTTTTGTCTGCAAATTGAGCACTACAGGACATCAAAGCATCGCACGTATTGCGCTCGACATCCCGGTCGATACGCTGTTTGATTTCGCTGCTCCCGGAATAACTCACGCCGACATCGGGCGTCTGGCCGTCATCCCGTTTGGCAAACGCCGTACCGTGGGCGTGATTGTCGATGTAGTGGGCAGTAGTGCTGTGCCGTCCAATAAGCTGCGCGCCATCGAGAGTTTGGTTTCCAGTGCGCCGGCGTTATCCGCCAAGGATATGGCGCTTTACCGTTTTTGCGCCGAGTATTATCACCATCCTCTGGGATGCGTCATTCTTAACACGCTGCCGACGCAATTTCGTTCGGCGCGACCGTTTCGTCTTCCCGTCAGCCATCAATGGCAGCTTAGTGCAACTGGCAAGGCGCTGACGCACAACGATATCCCGAAGCGCGCTGTGACGCAGCAGCGCATTATCGAGCGTTTGCGCGCCGGACCCAGCGCCGAAAGCGCGCTTGCCGCCGAGCTGCCGCGCGCCCTTGCGGCATTAAAGGCATTGTTGCAGCGCGGCTGGGTTGAACGCGCGACGCTCGCCGCGAATGTGCAGTGCAACCTGGCGCCCCCGCCTTATGCTCTGAACGCAGCGCAGCAAATTGCCGTAACCCAAGTGGTGCAGAAGCTGGGGGAATACCACCCCTTCCTGTTGTCGGGCATCACCGGAAGCGGCAAGACCGAAGTCTATCTTTCCATTATCGAGCAGACTCTGGCGCGCGGGCTTCAGGCGCTGGTGTTGGTGCCGGAAATCAATCTCACCCCGCAACTTGAGATGCTGTTTCGCGCGCGTTTTCCCGCTGTGCGGCTGGTTTCCCTGCACAGCAGCCTTGCGCGTGTGCCGCGCTTGCTGGGCTGGTTAGATGCCCACTCGGGCCAAGCGCAAATCGTGCTGGGAACGCGCCTTGCGCTGTTTACGCCGCTGCCGAAGCTCGGCCTCATTGTGGTCGATGAAGAGCACGACGCCTCCTTCAAGCAACAGGAGGGGCTGCGCTATTCGGCGCGCGACATGGCGGTGTATCGCGCCAGGCTGGCCAATTGCCCGGTCGTCCTGGGTTCGGCCACGCCTTCGCTGGAGAGCTGGTTCAACGCCACATCAGACTTGCAGGCAAGGTACACGCTTTTGCAACTGGCGCAGCGCGCCGTTCCCAGCGCCGTCTTGCCGGCCATAAAATTGATCGACACCAGCAAAGAGCCATGCCACGAAGGCGTCACGGGCAATCTGCTCAGCGCCCTGAAAACGCGCCTGGAACGCGGCGAACAAAGTCTGCTGTTCATTAACCGGCGCGGTTTTTCTCCTGCCCTGGTATGCCGCCAATGCGCATGGATGCCACAGTGTCCGCATTGCTCGGCGCGTCTGATTTTGCATAAGCGTGAAGCGCGCTTGCGTTGTCATCATTGCGGTCACCAGACGCGCATCCCGGCGCATTGCACCTCGTGCGGCAGCGCCGACTTAGCGCCTGCGGGACAGGGCACGCAGCGTATCGAAAGCCTGATTGCAGAGACTTTCCCCGGCGCGCGTATCGCGCGCGTTGATCGCGACTCGACCCGCGTACGCGGTTCGGCAGAGGACATTTTCAACGCGGCGCGTAGCGGCAAGCTCGATATCCTGGTAGGCACGCAAATGCTCGCCAAGGGCCACGACTTTCCCAACCTCACCCTGGTCGGCATCCTCAATGCCGATGCAGCAATGTTCAGTGCAGATTTCCGCGCGCCTGAACGGCTGTTCGCACAACTGCTACAGGTTGCAGGGCGCGCCGGGCGCGCAGGGCTGCCGGGCGAAGTTTTGCTACAGACTGATTTTCCCGGCCATCCGATTTATGCCGCCGCGCAGAAACAGGACTACGCCCAATTCGCGCAACTACAGCTTGCGCAACGCCGCCAGTCGGGGATGCCGCCCTTTACTTATCTTGCACTGTTGCGTGTGGAAGGCAAAAGCCCCGGCAGTGCGCTGCGCTTCGCTCAGCAGGCGCTGGAGATGGGGCGCGCGCTTGAGGGCGCAACGACGGGCGCGGTGACGCTGTTCGATGCCGTGCCCGCTCCCCTGGAAAAGAAAGCCGGTTGGGAACGCGCCCAAGTGCTGGTGCAGTCTGCGTCGCGCAGTGAGCTGCAACGCTTCGTCAGCGCCTGGCAACCCGTGCTGCACGCGCAAGCCGTGCGCACCTTGCGCTGGTTGATCGATGTCGATCCGCTGGAGGTTTAACAAACCACCATGGTGCGGATGCGATCAGTCAAGCGGAAGTTTCCTTTTGTGGGGTGCTTAGACTTATTCCGTAATGACAAGCGTGGTTTTTTTGTAGCTTGAGTATTGGCGCGATCTTCAGGCCATATTGTGAATATCACACCCTGCCATTAAAACTTTCCCGCAAGTTTATTCTTGTCAATTTCCGCCTTCAGCATCTCCTGCGCTTCTTCCAGCGCCCGGTCGCGCGACAATTGCAGGTCCGCCAAATTGAGCGGAACCAGTTTGTCGGGTACTACACCTGCCCCCTCAATGCGTCTGCCTTTGGGTGAGACAAAACCGATTTCGCTATACGCCAACTCGCCGCCGCCGGGAATGCTGGCGTAGCCGAGATAACCAAGCAGACAGCCGCAACTCGTCTCGCCCACCACCATTGCGCGGCTGTGGTCCTGCATAGCTGCGGCAAAAAGCTCGCTGGCGCTGGCGCTGCCTGAGTTCATGAGTATCGCCACCGCGCCGGAATAAGCCTGTTGCTTGGCCGTGGTGTGGTATTCCATCTTGATGACTTCGACCAGGCCCCATGCCAGGGTAATAGGCTGTCCGCTACGCGTGAGCTGTTTGCTGAGGGTGACTTTGTCTTTGAAGAACGCATCGAGCAGGTCGTTGGCCATATCGAGCGAACCGCCGCCGTTGCTACGCAGATCAATGATGATGCCGGGGGCGTCGTGGAATTCCTGTAGCGCGGCGTGCACCTGCCCGGACAACGAGGGCAGGAACTGGTTGAAGCTGATATAGCCCAAGCCCGAGGGCAGGCGGCGCGCCAGCACCTGCGGTGGAAAATAAGTCAAGCGGCGCTTGAGTGTGGTGGAAAGCAACGATCCATCGGCGCGTTCAAATGTCATGCTGACGCTTGAGCCGGGAGCGCCGCGATTGAGTTTGCCGATGGCGTAAAGAAGGCGCGATTGCTGCGTTGATGTCGCGCGCGTGGAATCGAGCAGCCGCGCAAAAGTGGCGACGGCGTCCTCGCCGTCTATGTTGCGCACTACCATGCCAGGACGAACACCGGCCCACCAGGCATCCGAAGAGCTATTGACGCGGGTGACTGCCAGCTTGCCCGCCAGCAAGGTAACCGCCAGCCCGAGTGTCTGATTTTCGTAATGCTTGCGCTCTTCAACGCGTTGGGGAGACTCGACTCGGGTGTGGGAGTCTTTGAGCGTGCCCGCCATCTGGTCCAGCACTTCCCAGAATGCCTCGTCATCGACTGCGGCGAGCGCGTTCGGCAGGTATTGGTTCCGCGCCGCCTGCCAGTTGGCGCCATTCAGGCCGGGGTCGTAATAGCGTGCGTTAATGGTGTCCCACACAAAGTCAAAGGCGGCAAGGCGCGTTTTCTTGTCTGGCGCACCTTGCAAAGCAGATGGGATCGGCGTCTGCTCTTCCTGCGCTGCGTCGTGGCGCAAAATAATGTTGTTGGGATCGAAACTGGCGCAGCCGCCAAGCGCAATAAGCGGGAAGATGGCTATCCCCACGCGCAACGCCCACGGGGGCGCGGTGTCAGGCAGTAGCATCGGCCCAGCAGTTGGGTGTTTCATACAAACGCACTTTAGTCAGCCGCAGTGCGTGACCAAAGCGGTCGTGATAGGCATCCTTGAGAATTTCGAAAGCGATATGCGCCAGGTTTTCCGCTGTGGGAACGGCATCGAGCACAACGGTCTTGTGCCCTGGGATAGCAGCAAGAAAATCCATCATCACCTGGTCGCCGCGATAGACCAGAAAAGCGTGATCCCACGCGCCCACCAGTTTTTCCTGGGCAACATGTTTCACAGCGGAAAAATCCATCACCATGCCGTCGTCGGCTGCGCCTTCTTCATGAATCACATTGGATGTCAAAGTGATCTCAATGGCGTAGCGATGGCCGTGGATGTTGCGGCACTGGCTTAAGTGATTCGGCAGACGGTGTCCGGCATCAAATTCCAGACGGCGCGTGATCGAGATAGTGGGCTGAGACATGATGGCGATTGTAGCAGCGTCACCTGTGTTACGCGGCAGGGATAGCTCGCCAGGCCCTGCGCGGCGCGCGGTTTACCCCTGTTTGTATAGGGTTTGGATTTCCCCTTTCGCATCCGAGCCGCTAGAATGACGGTTTTTGCATTGCACATACGTTCTAAAATATGGCACTCATAGTTCAAAAATACGGCGGCACGTCGATGGGGTCGGCGGAGCGCATCCGCGAAGTCGCGCGGCGTGTGGCGCGCTTCCAGCACGAAGGTCACCAGCTTGTAGTGGTAGTTTCGGCCATGTCGGGCGAAACCAACCGGCTTATCGGGCTGGCCAAAGAAGTACAGCCCGATCCCGATCCACGCGAGCTCGACGTGATTGCTTCGACCGGAGAGCAAGTCACCATCGGCCTGCTCGCCATGGCGCTCAAGCATCTCGGTCTGCAAGCCAAAAGCTACACCGGCGCGCAGGTGCGCATCTTGACCGATGACGCGCACACCAAGGCGCGCATCCTCGCCATTGACGATGCCAACATACGCAAAGACCTCGATGCCGGCACGGTGGTGGTGGTGGCGGGTTTTCAGGGCATGGACGAGAACGGCAACATCACTACGCTGGGGCGCGGCGGCTCCGATACCACAGGTGTCGCCATCGCGGCGGCGCTCAAAGCCGATGAATGCCAGATTTATACCGACGTGGACGGCGTTTACACCACCGATCCGCGCCTGGTGCCCGAGGCGCGCCGCCTGAAAACCATCACCTTCGAGGAAATGCTCGAAATGGCGAGCCTCGGCTCCAAGGTGCTACAAATCCGTTCGGTGGAGTTCGCGGGAAAATACAAGGTCAAGCTGCGCGTCCTGTCGTCTTTCACGCCGGTGGATTCGACCGACATGGGCACGCTCATTACTTTTGAGGAAGACGAAAAAATGGAACAAGCGATAATCTCAGGCATTGCCTTCAACCGCGACGAAGCCAAGATCACCATTACCGGCGTGCCCGACAAGCCCGGCATAGCCTACTCGATCCTCGGGCCGGTGGCGGACGCCAATATCGACGTCGACATGATTATCCAGAACGCCTCGCACGAGGGCATGACGGATTTTTCCTTCACCGTACATCGCAGTGATTTCAAGCGCACCATGGAAGTCATGGAATCCAAGGTCAAGCCCAACATCGGCGCCAGAAGCATCATTGGCGATGACCGCAGCGCCAAAGTATCGTTGGTCGGCATCGGCATGCGCACTCACGCCGGCATCGCCAGCAAAATGTTTGGCGCGCTCGCCGCAGAGGGCATCAATATCCAGATGATTTCCACCTCGGAAATCAAGACCTCGGTGGTGATTGACGAAAAATACATGGAGCTTGCGGTGCGCGTATTGCACCGCGCTTTTGAACTCGACAAAGAGCCAAGTCCGACAGGCTCATAGCGTGGTAAAATCCGCTCTTCGTTCGGGCTTGAGTACGTATGAAGTGCTTGGGATCGAGTAGAAGTAAAGCAGAACAAGTTACGCTGAATCTGGAGAAGTGGCCGAGTGGTCGAAGGCACTCCCCTGCTAAGGGAGCATATGGGCTTAAACCTGTATCGAGGGTTCGAATCCCTCCTTCTCCGCCAGAATGAAAACGCCCCGACCGGGGCGTTTTTTGTGTCTGCGACAAATCGGGCAGCGTTCCTTTATTGGAACATTAAACTGCATGTATTCTTTGTATGTTGAACCTGAAAGAGCTAACTGACACGCTTAGCGCCGCATCATTCAGCGTACAATCTCCTCTCGGCATCCAAAGCGTCAGCGTAAAGCTTCTATGAATCCCCACGCCAGCAGCACTGCAACTCAAGTTACCTCCCCTCCATCCGGCAAGCGTCAGGTCACCGGCGACTGGAAGGTGGTGCGCATGCTGCTTCCTTATTTGTGGGAATACCGCTGGCGCGTGTTGCTGGCTCTGGTTTTTCTCGTCACCGCCAAGCTCGCCAATATTTCTGTACCGTTGGTGCTGAAGGAAATCGTCGATAGCCTGGACGCCACCAAGGCGCTGCTGGTCGCGCCGCTGATGTTGGTCGTGGCATACGGTGTTTTGCGCATGTCGTCCACACTGTTCGCCGAGTTGCGCGATGTGGTATTTGTTAAAGTCACACAGCGCGCCATGCGCCGCATTGCGCTCACCGTGTTCCGCCATCTGCATGCGCTGTCGCTGCGTTTTCATCTGGAGCGCCAGACCGGAGGGGTGTCGCGCGACATCGAGCGCGGCACGCGCGGCATCTCGACCTTGATGCGCTTCATGCTGTTCAGCATCCTGCCTACGCTGCTGGAAATCGCGCTGGTTACCGGTCTGCTATTCGTCAAGTTCGACCAGTGGTTCGCCATCATTGCCGTCGGCGCTTTGTTGATTTACATCGTTCTCACGGTAGCAATTACCGAGTGGCGCACGGCGCATCGCCGCGTCATGAACGATATGGATTCCAAGGCCAACACCAAAGCCATCGATTCGCTGCTCAACTACGAGACGGTCAAGTATTTCGCTAATGAGGAATACGAAGCCAAACGTTACGACCAGAATTTGCAGCGCTATGAAGCCGCCGCAGTAAAAAGCGAGACCTCGCTGGGCCTGCTCAATTCCTTGCAAAGCGCCATTATCGGTATCACGGTTGCACTGCTGATGTGGCGCGCCTCCGAGGGCATCGTTCACGGAACCATGACCATCGGCGATCTGGTGATGGTCAATGCCTTGCTCATCCAGCTTTACATCCCGCTCAATTTTCTCGGCGTGTTGTACCGCGAGATCAAGCAGGCGCTGACCGATATGGAGAAGATGTTCAACCTGCTCGAGGAAAATAAGGAAATACAGGACAAGCCGGGCGCCAAAGCGCTTGATACTTCGCGCGGCGCGGCGATGCGTTTTGAGAACGTCGATTTCAGTTACGATCCCAAGCGCCAGATTCTGTTCGACATGAACATCGACGTGCCCGCCGGCCACACCGTCGCCGTGGTGGGATCGAGCGGCGCGGGAAAATCCACGCTGTCGCGCCTGCTGTTTCGCTTTTACGACGTGAACCACGGACGCATCACCATTGACGGTCAGGATATACGCGACATCACGCAGTTAAGCCTGCGCGCCTCGCTCGGCATCGTGCCGCAGGATACGGTGCTGTTTAACGACACCATCTTTTACAACATTGCCTACGGCCGGCCGGACGCCACGCGCGAGGAAGTTTTTGAGGCGGCGAAATCGGCGCATATTCATGACTTTATCCTGCGCCTGCCTGATGGCTATGAGGCGATGGTGGGCGAACGCGGGCTAAAACTGTCCGGGGGCGAAAAACAGCGCGTGGCCATCGCCCGCACCTTGTTAAAGCGCCCCGCCATCCTCATATTTGATGAGGCGACATCGGCGCTTGATTCCAAAACGGAAAAAGCCATACAGGCGGAATTGAAAGAAATTTCCTCCAACCGCACCACGCTGGTGATTGCGCACCGCCTGTCCACCGTCGTCGATGCCGATCAGATTGTGGTGATGGAGCACGGCAAAATCGTTGAGCGCGGCAACTTCCGAGAACTGATTGATCGCGGCGGCAAGTTCGCCGAGATGTGGCAGTTGCAGCAGGAAGAAGACGCAGCACAGAAAGCCCAGCAGTTTGCTTCCCCGGCTGCTGTCTAATCTACCGAGCTGCGCTTAAAGCGCTGTGTATGTTAGATTTCTCACAAAAAAACAAGTATTTAAACTATTTTTCATTGAAGTTGCTTTAAGTCTTGTCATGTACGCTAAATATTTGCTATGGTTGCGCTTGGACCCGTTCAAAGGTAAGCCCATGTTGAAGCGAATAACGCTGGTTTGTGCGCTCTGTGTAGGTGTAACAGGTATGGCGGAAAAAGCCGATGCGGCGGAACAAAAAACGCAGCGCACCGCCAAGGTGAGGAAAGTTTCGCATGTACCGGCCACGCCGGACATCGGCAAGGACGGCGGGCCCAACCTGCTCTCGCACGCCGCGCTGGTGTATGACCAGACTAGCGGTCGCTTGCTCTATGCAAAGAATGCCGACATGGTTACCCCCATCGCCTCGATCACCAAATTGATGACTGCTATGGTGGTGTTCGACGCCAAGCTGGCGCCGGAAGAGGCCATTACTATCGATAGCGAGGACATCGATATGATAAAAGGCTCGCGCTCGCGCTTGCCGGTCGGCACATCATTCCGGCGCGAAGATTTGTTGCGCCTCGCCCTGATGGCTTCGGACAATCGCGCCGCCGCAGCGCTGGGACGCACTTATCCCGGCGGCACGTCAGCCGCGGTCGCGGCGATGAATGCCAAGGCCAGAGAATTGGGCTTGAACAGCACGCGCTTCGTCGATACCAGCGGCCTCGCGCCGGACAATGTTTCCAGCCCGCAGGATTTGGGCGCATTAGTGTCGGCGGCGTCGCGTTACGATCACATCCGTGAATACTCAACCACGCCAGCGCTTAATGTAACGCTACCCAACTCCGGACGTCAGATCGGCTTCAGAAATACCAACTCGCTGATCAAAAAAGCCGATTGGAACATCAACCTTTCCAAGACCGGTTATATCAATGAATCCGGCAAATGCCTGGTGATGCAGGCCATGATCGCCAACCAGCCCATTGTCATTGTGTTGCTCGATTCGTTGGGAAAGTTGACGCGCGCCGGCGACGCCAATCGCATCAAGCGCTGGTTGGAAAGCAACAAGCTCGCCGCTGTGATTCGCTCCGGCGAGAGCTGATTCTGTCGTCCCTTTATTCCTAAGCCGGGCGCCAACCAAAAACGATACTCGCGCCAAGACGCAAAGGCGCAAAGAAAATCAACCCCGTTTTTTGTTTTTCTTTGCGTCTTTGC
>JAYWAM010000205.1:0-36452 GCA_043782425.1 Betaproteobacteria bacterium | reverse complement strand
GACGTCACATGGTAGACAGCGCCGGGAAACTCGATTCGCAGGGGACGGGCCATGAGCGCAGTTTACTGCATTGAGACGCAAAATGGAAGACGTGACCCTGCTTGTGACCCTGCTTGTGACCCTGCTTGTGCACAAAGCAAGGCGCTTGTTCACGCGTCACTCTGGAACGTTTGGGTTGCACCCTATGCGCCACACTCAGCGTGACCGTACTTCGTTGGCGGTGGCGGCTAAAAGGCGAACGCCAAACGCGCCAACAAATGTGCCCGCAACCCGGTTCAGGAGGCGTCGCTGCCGGGAGTAGGCTGCTTGGACGCGCTGGTGGGAGAAGGCCACTGCAAGAAAGGTGTGCCAGCACAGGGCGTTCACGAACACCAAGGCTGTGGCTGCGACCAGCAATGATGTGCTGGACTCTGGGGGGAGCGCCGTTGCGAAGACGCTGCCGAAGAACAAAGCAGACTTCGGATTCATGATGTTCGTAAGGAAGCCGAGTCGAAATGCCGCCCATGGCGCGAGCATCTCGCTCTGCGCGCCTTTTGCGGAAGCGCCCGAGCGCCACAAACGAAGCGCGACGTAACAAAGATAGATGCCACCGGCTACTTGCAAGGCGAGGCGCAGCTTCGGGAGTGCGGTGAACAGTGCGTTTACCCCGAGTATGGCGAGCATTGCCCAAGTGACTGCCACGATGGTTACGCCTAAGCCGGCAAAGCAAGCGCTTCTGCGATGGCCACTCGCTGCGAGTTGAGATACAAGAAGCACGTTGGCGCCTGGCGTAACGAGGACAATCCAGTGGAGTAGAGCGACGGTCAGAAGGGTGGTGAGCATTTGTGCAATCTTACGTCGAAGTTGAGGCGCGCGCGCCGTTGATTGTGGGCAAAGAGAAAGTTTCTTGGCGAGTCGCTCTCGTACGCCACGTTAGGCTGACTCTGCAACATAACCCAAGGCGTGATTGGCAAGCACTTTGGCATTGCTCAGATTTTCAGCCGGGATAGCAACCCACTCTTTCATGGGTCGGCCTTTGCCAGAAGGATCCCAGAGCACCGCGCCTTTTTGAGACAGGGCTTTCTTGTGGGCGTCGCCAGACAGTTTAAACACGAGCAACTCCTTATGCAGCGCCAAAAATGCTTTGCCTTTTACTTTTAAACATTGCTTACCAAACATTTGACTTGAAACCACATCCTTGTTTTCTGTCAGATGTTTGGTGAGCTGCTCGAATTGTTTTTCAGAAGACACTCTGCATCTCCTCCTCGGAAGCCTAACTTAAGATGGGTTAGCCCTAATGCCCCCACGTGAACCTCACGAGAGCCATTGATAGGGCAAAAACGAAACCGTAGGCAAATGTGTCGAGCCGTATTGTTTCTTGGTCTTTCCTTTCGCGCCATGCACCCAGCCGCTCCATCATGAGGCCTGCTACTAATGGGGTGACTATTAGATTGACGATACGTAGCCACTGCGCAGAAATGAACAGCGAGGGCAGCACCCAAAGGCTGATAGCTCCAGCTATTGCGCCAAAAATGCCGTAACCGATTGCGGCCAGCCACGGATGAATTGGTTCGGGACGACGAAATGGTTCTTTCACACTGCGACCGATTAGCTCGGCGATCAACTCGCTGAATACCTGAAGCAACAACTCGCCAAGGAATTGAATTATCCACCATACGATCTGAATAATGATTTCGGCGATGATTTCCACGATTCAAATGGCTAACGCGCCGCTAACCGGTGCGCGTTATCTGCGCGCGCCCGGTGGAGTGAAGCCGCTATCGTGGAGAAACCGCCTTCAGCTAGCTGATTGAATGGCATAACTCATCCTCACCCCGAAAGGGATTTTTCCGCACTTTAGCATGAGGATGAAGCAGATGAAGTCACAAAATTCACCCCCATTCCCGCCCATTTCGAGTCAAACTAGCAGCGCACTCGCGATCACAATCTACTTTACTCGTTGGGCGTCAACGTGCATTCTTGCCGAAGCACTCGCATAGCGCGCATAACGCTTCCCGCTGTCAGTGAAACAGAAGGGGATATGTCCACTCCGGCGCTCTGCAATCCTTTAGCTGTCCATTTGTTGCAGGTGTTCAGCAAATAATAGCTACCTACACCATCATAGAACTGGCTATTGCCGTAGATACCTCGGTTGAGGGCGACTACATGCCCTTGAGAATCATGAGCAAAGCTCGTTGACACAAACGTAGTGAGAGAAAAAATCTGCTCATCAGCAAGGCAGGAACTGATAACTTCACTTTGCCCAAAATATTCATTGGGAGCGCCCGGAACTGCAACCACGTGCATGACGACACCTTCAGACCAGAACATTGCTTGCAAGGTTAGCTTGGTCGTTACTTCCTGTGCCTGATAAAACCCTTTATCACCCCAACCGATTTCATAGTAGGCCACATCACCAAAGCGCTGCTTGAGTTCTGGAATGGTTTTGTTTAAGTATTTTGCCGGAATAATAAGTCCAGTATGCCATCCATGATTGACAACGAATAATTGGTGTGAACGGATTGCATCAGACGACTGAAGCTCAGGCTTTACAACATACGGCTTTCCAGAACATGCCGTAACAGTAAGTGCAATAAAAAATATTTCGGCTAGTTTCATATCTGACTATGACGCCCAACGCCGCACTATGTGGCGCGCCGCTGTTGAAGCGTCCCGCGACAGAAGGGGCGCGCTCGAGCGACGCGTTATGCATGCGTCACCTTTGCGGCATAGTGCCAGGCTTGGTGCACTTGCAGCCGTATTCCAGGATCGTTCTGCTCAAGCAGGCGCTTCGTGACAAAGGGCGCCCACGTTGTGTCTTCGTCTCCCGCATGAATATGAAGAAGGTATCCGGTGACTTGATGTAGCAATTCGTTCACCACGCGGGCGCGAACTGCGTCAGATTTCGCGGGTTCAAGCGCATTGAAGAAACTCCGAGCCGCAACCGTCAGGTTGTGAGAAAGCGCCGACAAGAAAGCTCCACGTGCAAGCTGCGGCAGCGAAGTGAACCATTGAAGCGCGTCGTCAGGGCTTGGAGTATTAAGCTGCATAACGTTGCGCTTAGCCGCGCGGGGTACGAACACAACAGGAAACGGCGCACCGCCTCACCACGTCGGCCTCGAGCGCGAAGTGAGGCATCACGCTTTGATTCCCTTTGCCATTTTGTGTTGGATAATTAAGAGGGCGATGCCGATTGCAACCACGATGCCACCCGCAACAACGGCAAAGTCTATTTCACTGTAAGTAAGCCCCAAAGTTATGAGCATGACGCCAACCACGATAAACAGTGTGGGGACAAGATAGCGGGCTTGTTTTGCACTTTTTGCGTATTGAAGTGCGTTCCGGTTTATCGACAACATGGCCGCAACATCGGATTCGCACCGTTCCTTGCAGGCTATGGCCTTCTCTACTTCTGTGGTGCAGTTGTGACAAATGGCTCTGCCGCATGATTTGCAGATTCCGACAGCATCTTTTTCGGGATGGTTGTAGCAATGCATATGGTTGTTCTCTGATGTCTAAAGAAATGGAAACATAAAACAAGTTAACCACCAGCCGAAGGCAAAGGCAAGACCGTGAGGGATTGTCTGAAGGAAGCCTGCGCGCAAAGGTGCGAGCCTGACCCCGCTTTTTGCCGTTAGCTCTTGCCTGCAAGAACATCTCCTACATTGGACCCGCACTCTGGGCAGTACTTTGCTGATAGAGGAACAATATGACCATTTTGACAGCGCCGCTCAGGATCTTGTTTTTGTATCTGAATATAGGATTAAAGAATAGCAAAAGCTGCGTAATAAAAGATTAACCAGTGCCCAGAAAAACCCCTAATTGTGGTGCTAGAGGATACGGGTTCACCCGGAGTGTTTACGGCAAAAACGAAGAAGTTTAAAAAGGCATATGCAAACAGCCCATAAAGGATGTATTGCATAGGTTTGGGGCAACCACGCAGAACAGCTCGCCACATCTGCTTTTGGGGAAACTCCTTAGCCAGAGATTGGCTATACAGGACAGCGGGTAGCCAGACTACAAAAATACCGATATGTAGGAACCAAGGCTCTGTTGGGAAGAGCGACAATCTGAAAATTGAGGCCACATGCGCAGCCAAGCTGACCAAAAAGCCAACGCCCGCAAGAATCATAAAGATACCCGCTATTTTTGACTTCACTAGGTCTCCTCGATGTGAGTGCTAATGTTGAAGGTAGCCGGTTGACGGAGCGCGCAGAGCGTAGGGAACCCAACAGCGTAGCTGTCGGGCGGTCCGGTTGACCGTAGGGTTAGCGCGCATTCTCGCTCCGCAGAAAAGAATCGACGTACGGCCGCCACTTGTCTGGGTAGCTGGGCAACCAGTGGCCGTTCTCTGGAACCCCTTCAATGAGATGGAACAATACCTTCCCGCCAGCGGCCCGGAAAGTGTCCGCGTAGTTGGAAGGAGCTTGGTTACCGTAGAAGAGGTCGTGAGCACCATAGAGCCAGAGCATCGGAGTTTGAGTAAGTGAGCCGAAGCGCCTAAAGTTGATGAGGTTGAAGTCGGTTGGACATTGATCCTCAGCTTGAGCTACCCAGCCGCCAACAAAGTTGACAACTTGACGTATGTCGGCACGATATCTCCCTTGTGCGGCGTACGCCACCGACAGGAAGCCGCCGCGCGAGATACCCAGGAGAAGAACTGCCCCCGACTTGACATCCGGCAACGTTCTGGAAAATTCTATCGTTGCATCTATATCTTGCAGCGAAGTGGTCAGCCCTGGCAGCCAAGAGTCAAGGTCGCAGTTCTTGTCTTCAGACTCTGGCGACTCGCCAGTGCTCTTGCCGCGGCCCCTTCGCATTGGGGCAAGGACCACGTAGCCTTTTTCCGCCAAGTAACTCCCCTCCCGAGCCCAAGCACTTGATGCCTTCGGACTGCCACCCGCTGACCCATGGCTGAGGATTGCTACTGGAAACGGGCCAGAGCCGCTAGGCCTATAGATGGTCGTTTCAAGCTTAGCCAAAATCCTGCCGTCGGAGTGATTAATGACAGGAATCATTTCCAGGGTAGGTGCACCGTGGCAGCAAGCGGCAGCTAAGGCGAAGAGTAGTGTCGCAAGAAGCTTCGGTGACATCTGGTGCGCCCTGACATTTGACATGATGGGCAGGATAATAGCAACGCGGATGTGATAATGAAAGACCTCGAACAACAGCCCCAAATAACATTCTGGGCTTCACCCCCGGCGGGTCACGCAGTCGACTGATCTTGCCCCACAGTCAGCATAATCTTGCCGATATGCTGGCTCGATTCCATGAACAGCACTGATCATATTCGGCGTGCGTGAAGAATGCCTTGATATAAACCCATTGATATCGATAGCAGATGATCGTTATCAGGCGATAGTAACTGGCTCTTTTGGGGGTTGGACCAGGCAAAGCCAACGTTCACCTATGCAAACGACTTATCCAGCCGCGCCGCGCGCGTTACATCTCGTGGCGCACCGTCCCAGCGGCGGCCCCACGCGCGACGCAGTTGCAAGCTCGAGCGAAAACCCGCAACCTCGGCGGCATGCGTGACGCTTGCCCCGCGCTCCAGTAACTGTCGTGCGCGCTCAAGTCGGATGAAACGCAGGTATTGCAGCGGCGACACGCCGGTGTGATCGATAAAAAGACGCAGCAGGTGGCGCTCGGTAACGTGGCCGATGGCCGCCAGTGAGGCCATGTCCCAGTCGCGCTCCTGCTCGGCGCTGATGGCGTCTTGCACCCGATGCACGGCAGCATGCAGATGATTGCGATGAATGAGAAAAGGCGAGAGTTCAGGATCGTGTGGCGAGCGTCGCAGGTACACCACCATGTCTTCCGCGACGCTCGCGGCCAGCGCCTCACCGCATTCTCCTGCAATCAGGTGAAGTGCGAGATCAATGCCCGCAGTGACGCCGGCGCTGGAGGCGAGCGGGCCATCGAATACGAACACGCGGTTGTCAACCACCTGCGCTTGCGGCGCCAATTCACGCAACGCAGGCAGCAATTCATGATGTGTGGTGCAGCGGCGGGTTCCGAGCAAGTTGGCGCGTGCGGCGAGCAGCGTACCTGAACAAATTGTGAGCAGCCGGTGCGGGGTGTCTGCGGCCAGCAGGGGTTTGTGCAATGTTCGATTCAGCCATTGTGCGGTAGTTGTAATCGCCGCCGTAACCTTGTTCACCTGCATGCCCGGTTGACCGACCAGCACCACCCAGGTCGGTGTGTTCAATCGTGACGGCAGCGGTTCAAGGCCTGCGATCGCCAGTCCGACTGAGGTCGGCGCCGTCTCAACAGGGCCGGCGAAACGCAGGCGAAAGCGCGGCGGCATACCGCGCAATTGGCGATGCAGGTTTGCCAGGCGAAACGCCTCCGCTGGCCCGGCAATGTCGAGCAGCAGCGAGTGCGGCGCGATGATGAACAAGAGCTCGATCAAAGGAGTATGAGCGATCATTTTCAGACAAGGTTTCCAAATCGAAACATACACCAGATTGTGAATCACGGGTGACTCGCAAAGGCGAATGTCCGAAATTGATCCAAACGTGTCGGGGCGCGGCACGACAGCCAATGGTAAAACATCATAAGATGGTTGGTAAAAAAATTGATGTCGATATTGCTTCACGATACCAACCCACTTTTTTCGGAGGCCATAATCATGTTCAGATTCGCGCGCAGCAATACGCCTACCGGCGACACTTGGCAACGAACCATAAGCCATCGCGCCCGCGCAGTCACAAGCGCGCGCGTATTTCTTGCGCCGACATTTTTGGCGGCGGCGCTCGCGTCGGTGTTGCCCGCAGTTCACGCGCAAGCCATGGACGTCGGCATGCCATCTGCGCTTGAGTCTGGCATTGATGCAAGCATCAAACCGGGCGACGATTTTTTTGCCTATGCCAACGGCGCCTGGCTCAAGAGCACCGAAATTCCGGCGGACAAGGAGCGTTGGGGCGCCAGTAACGAAATCATCGAGCTGACTCGTCGGCAAGTATTGAAATTACTGGACGACACTTCCGCTGCGCCCGTGGGATCGCTCGCGCGCAAGGTGTCTGATTTTCGCGCGGCCTATCTGGACGAGGTCGCCATTGAAGCCAGGGGCAGCGCATCGCTCAAGCCCATGCTGGATCGCATCGATCATGTGCGCGACAAGGCGTCGTTGACCCGCTTGCTGGGCGCAGGGCTGCGCGCCGATGTCGATCCGATGAATGTGGGAGTGTTCCGTTCTTCTCACCTTCTTGGACTGGCGGTGCAATCGAGTACTCACGGCGAGAAGACCTACGTTGCCTTCCTTGTGCAGGGCGGCCTCGGCTTGCCGGATCGCGAAAGCTACCTCAGCGCCGAACCCGCCATGCAGGCGCAGCGAACCCGGCGCCAGGAGGCCATCGGCCGTGTTCTGGTGTTAATCAATGCCCGTCCTGCGGCAGCGGTGACAAACAGAGCCGCAGCAGTTATGGCGTTGGAAAGCGCCATCGCGCAAAGCCATGCCACGGCTGAGGTATCAGCAAACGAACGCAATGCCGACAACCTGTGGACACGCGCCGATTTCGCGCATCAGGCGCCGGGCATGGATTGGTCCGCATTTTTCGCGGCGGCTGGATTGGCCAAACAGCAAACCTTTGTCGCTTGGCAGCCCGGCGCGGTAAAAGGCGTGGCGTCTCTAGTTGCATCCCAGCCATTGCAGGTATGGAAGGATTACCTACGCGTGCGACTCATTGATACTTACGCCGATGTGTTGCCGCGTGTGTTTGCCGAGCAGGCGCCAGCGCTACGCGGCGCCATTGCTACCAGCCAACCCACGCGCATGCAGCGCGCGAGCGAGGCAACCCAAGCGGCCATGAGCGACGCTATCGGCAGGCTGTATAGCGAACGCCATTTTCCGGCCGCACACAAGGCGCGAGTGCAAACCATCGCCGCCAATGTTATCGCGGCATTTACCCGGCGGGTTGAGGCGGTGGCGTGGATGTCGTCCGCCAGCAAGACGCAGGCGCTGGCCAAGTTGAAGGTATTGTATTTCGGTGTTGGCTACCCGGAAAAATGGCCTGACTATGCCGATTTGACCGTGAACCCTGCGGATGCGCTGGGCAATCTTCGGCGCATCAGCGAACGCAACTATCGCCATACCGTGGCCAGACTCGGAAAGCCCGTGGATAAAAGCGAATGGTGCGTCGCACCGCAGTGGGTGGGCGGGATGCTTTTGTTCCAACAGAATTTATACAACTTCACTGCCGCACTGCTTCAGGCGCCCAAGTTTGATCCGCTCGCCTCGGACGCCGCGAACTACGGTGCGATCGGCGCCATCATCGGCCACGAGGTCAGCCACTTTGTTGATACGCTAGGCGCGGAATACGAGGCTGATGGCCGGTTTCGCCGCTGGTGGACGCCCGAGGATATGTCGCGATATCAGGCAGTAAGCGAAGCGTTGGTAAACCAGTTCGCAAGCTACCGGCCATTCGCGGATATGGCGATCAACGGCAAACTCACTCTGGTCGAGAACGTCGCCGATTTGGGCGGCCTTGCCGCCGCCTTTGACGCCTATCGCGCCACGCTAGTCGGCAGGGCGGATGACAAGCAGTATGTGAGACAACAGGATCGCCAATTCTTCATCGGCTTTGCACGAGGCTGGCGTAGCAAGTATCGTGAGAGCGCGCTGCGAAAGCAGGTCGCTGCCAATGACCACGCCCCGGAAACCTATCGTATCGCGACTGTGCGCAATATCGACGCTTGGTACGATGCATTCGATGTGCAGCCGGGACAGCAGCTTTATCTGGAACCCAAGGCGCGCGTGCGGATTTGGTAAGCATGCGTAGAGAGGCCTGACCCTTTAGTGACTCTTCTTAAGCCGTGCAAGCTTTGCATCATCACGGCCTGATGTAACTATAGCCCTGCTCCTGCTTTTGCATGATTTCAACTACACCAGCCTTGACCACTTCCACTGATGAATTGAGCTGATCCCGGGTGGTGTGGGTGAATTCCATGGTGTTGCCGCATGCCAGCAACTTTACACCGGCATGCGCGGCATCGTCCAAGCGCTGATTGAAGGGCGAGTCTTTCTTAAACATTTCCAGGCCGGGGCCGTAGGCGACAATCTCAATATCCATATTCCCCTGCGGGAATCCTTTACGGATACTCTTTGCATTGAAGAGCGCAATGTCCCATTTTGCCGGGTCGTTGTCGCTGATTTGCAGTACCACGCCGCGTTTCTTCGTGGCATTTGCAACCACTGGAGCGCCGACATCCACGCCAGACAAAGAACTATGCCAGTACCAACCTCCAGCGGCTGTGGCTGCGAGCAGCCCCGCTGCTAGGGCGGATGAAATCAGTCGCGAAGGCGACCGCCGCGCCGTGTTGCGCAATTTGATTGGTGTGCTGTAAGCGTAGCGCACTAACTCCTTAAGTTTGCGTAGTTCGTTGATTCTCAGACTGAGATCCGCGTCACGAGCGAGCGCCTCGACGACGCGATTCCTTTCGGCGCTATCAAGCTGGTCGTCAACGAAGGCGTTGAGATGCTCGTCGGAGAAATTGTGTTCAGCGCTCATTCCATACTCCGCGTTTTAACGTTGACAAGTCCCAGCGTGGGATGCTCGAGCAATTGCTGTTTCAATGCCAGCCGCGCACGGCAGATACGGCTCATGACGGTTCCGACCGGGATGTCGAGAATTTCCGCTGTTTCGCTGTACGACATTTCTTCAAGATCGATCAAAGTCAGCACCTGCCGCTGTCCCAGGGGCAGGCGCTCAACCGCGCGACGCACGCGCGCAACCAGTTGTTTTTCGCCGAATGTTTCTTCGGGGGAGAGTTGGTTCGCGGGCGGCATTTCTTCGCTGTCCTCGATGGCATCAATGTCCTCGATGTCACGGCGTTGGCGCAGGTGGTCGTGCCAGCAATTGGCCAGAATACGAAACAGCCAGCCTTCGAGCAGCGCCATGTCGCGCAGTTGCCGCGATTTTTTCAGCGCCTTGAATGACGCTTCCTGCACCAAGTCATCGGCCAGCGTCGCATCGTGACACCACGAATACGCCAGACGATAAAGCCTGGGGCGCGCAGCTTCCAGGCGACTTGTGAATTCTGGTGAACCAAAAATATAGGTTAGAAATCGCATCAGGTTCCTATTGATCTTTTCCTATTTCACGACAGCTTCTTGACCTCACGACCCCCTCACCCCGACCCTCTCCCCCGTTCCGGTGGAGAGGGAGAAAACCCCCTCTCCCGCTTGGCGGGAGAGGGCGGGGGTGAGGGTGGGGCTGGGAATCCTCAATAGATCAGCTCAAACTCTCGACCTGCCATCATGGCGACTATGCCATATCCAGGAATTTCACCAAATCAGTCATGCCTGGGCCGGTCCCATCGGGAACGACGCCCAATTCTTCGACGGGAAGATTCAGACGGTTTACCCAGAAAGTCGGGTAACCAAACGATTTTGCGCCCGCGGCATCCCATCCGCCAAACGCTACAAAGAGAATTTCCTCACGTTTGAGTTTAAATGCATCGACACCCATTTGATAAGCCCGCGGATCGGGTTTATAAGTTTTAATTTTGTCGGTGCTGAGCGCGTTCTCAAAGAATCCTTCCAGCCCGGCATTCTTGACATTCGCATCGATTACTTTTGCGGTCAGGTTTGACAGGAACGCCATGCGTATCCCGGCACTTTTAAACGCCCGTAGCGCCGACAGAACATCGGGCCAGGCTTTGAGCGCGAGATAAGCATCCATCAACTGCTTGCGTATTTCCGGAAGCAGTTCAAGCTTCAGTAATTTGGCTGAATACACTAATGCATCTTCGGTAACCTGCCAGAAATCTGCGTACTGACCGGATAAGGCGCGCAACCACTGGTACTCAAATTGCCGTATGCGCCAGGCATTGCTAAGCTCGGCGCCCTTGCCAGGGAAAAGTTTTTCGGCCAGCGCAAATACCGGACGCGGGTCAAAAATCGGGAAGCCATCAAAGGCCAACGCTTTGATTTTTGGCCGTGGTGCGGCTAGCGCGGGTGAAGTGGCGGCCACAAGGCCCGCTGCGGCGCCTGCGGCCATGTAAAGAAATTCCCTGCGATCCACTGTCATGACGGTATCCTCCAAAGTAGTGTGAATAATATTTTTTGCGGCTACTTGAGTAATGACGTTGCACCGGGCTGGAATATTCCATTTCGTGTTAGATTCCTGTTCTTCATAAAGGCCCATGAGACCAACACACCCAATATGCGATGGCTAAGCAGTGGGGTGATGCGGGTATATTTTCTTCACCGCGCCTTTTTACATGAAAGTTACATGAAAGCATGAAAGGCATGAAAGGGGTCAGGGTCGATTATTTCGTGCTAACATGCCTGCATGCTGCTGTCAGCATGGGTACTGCGCGATGAGGCCGCGCAGCACCGGTTACCTTGGACGTTGAGTGCTTATCCAATGACGTTGGATCGACCTTTGCGATGCGGTTTTATCATGGCGCTAGCGGGCTTGGCTACCGCTTTTGTCGGCATGGTGTACATGAACATTACGTATATCATCCTTAGCTTCTACTTCGCAGTTTGCTGGCTAGTTTGGTTCGCTTGTGCTCTTCTACCTGGTAAGCGAAAGGCCATGCACCTACTCATACTTTGGCTGCTAATTGACGTTGCAATATTTATCCAATGTTTGGCATTGGAACAATCTTTTGGTCATGGACCACTATCTGGTGCTGAATATATTTGGGCAATATCCTATGCGCCAGTAATCTTTCCTGCTGGCTTTATCTATGCTCGCGTGTTTTATGATGCGATTCACCATGCCCAAGATTTGGTGCTATTTCTCGGGCCAACTCTTGGTCGTGTGCTCGGTGATTGGCTTGGCTTTTCATTTCTGGCTGCGGCACAATCACTCCTCATCGTTTCTGGCGCCTTAACTGCGAGAAATATCTACCGCACAATAATCTTGCGCACAAACGGGACTGCGCAAAAACGCGCAGCCACTTAGCTCCATTTCGATGGGGGATAAAATGCTTTCGCGGCGTTTAAGCCAAGAAGTTGTAGAAGCGGGGAGCGATGCCGGTCTTCTTGCGCGTGCTGTTGATAGCTTCAGATCACAGCAAGCGGCAGGGGCATTTCCAGGCGATCAACTCGTGGCGGGGCGACACGGAAAACTTATTGTCAATGCAGCGCTCGGTGTGGCGCACGGATATGGGAAGGGCGAAACTGGGCCGACTGTACAGGTTGCGTCGGGAACGCCGTTTCCCGCCTATTCATGCGGCAAGCCATTGGCCGCAGTTGCAGTCGCCATTTCAAAAGGGATCTGCGCATGGCTGGATATTCTGAAACGCCGCTCGTAAAGAAGCTCGGAATCAAGGAAGGATCGAAGCTGTTTCTCGTCGATGCACCGAAAGAGTTTTTGCAACTTGCTTCACCGCTACCGGAAGGGGTCAAGGTCCTATCACGCATATCCGATGGCGTAGATATCGTTCATATCTTCTCTACGCAGGAAGTTCATCTGACAAAGATGCTCCGCGCTTCTCTTCCCAGGATTAAGCAAAATGGAATGATCTGGGTATCTTGGCCAAAAAAATCGGCTAAAGTGCCAACTGACATAACGGAAGACACAATAAGGAAGCTTGCACTTCATTTGGGCCTGGTTGATATAAAGGTATGCGCTGTCGATGCTGTGTGGTCCGGTCTGAAACTTGTTATTCGGAAAGAAAATAGAAAAGCAGAAGATCCTGCCAAGCCTTCCGCCGGGCACGCAAAAGCAGCGCGCCGCTGAAGGTAAACGTTAGATATGTAGGTGAGGTATCGGTGCGCGGTGTTCTCAACTGCACGGTATTTGCCAACTTGAATACCGCTTGCTCGGCCCCACCTATGGGCGATGATGAGACTCAAGCTTCATTGGAAAAGACCGCTTTTCTACCTCTTGTTGCCAATATTCTTTGTCATGGTATTTCTTGGCTTCCCTCCTCCAGTTGCTCCGCCGCCTGGCAGGAGGGCCAAACAGGAACAATCCGTGCCAGAGCAGAAGCAGGTGAAACGCATCCAACTATAAATTACAATTGAGAACGAAGGGTCGGAACGCTAGCTCAACCAACTTGATTGTCCGCAGTCGCAAAAATTTAACTTGCCTGGCGCATAAATTTTCATTGGCTAAGAGGTATATCGTCTAGCCAAAATGCGAGTGAGACAGCCGCAGAAGCGGGCTGCCTCTCAATGTTACGCTAGGGATAACGTTCGTGAGGAAGATTCTTCGATCAGTCACATTAATGGTCCGATTTTATATTTGCCCGGGAGAAAACAGTGCTATTGGTTAGCCTCTTCTGCGTTGTGCTTCTCGTGCTGACAACAGTCATTCATTATGAAGTTCTGCGCACCTTGACTTTGTGGCTCCCGGCTCTCGGCATACCGGCACGAGCCAAACTCATTGTTGTCATCTTCGGGGCATTCTGCGCTCATGCTGTGGAAATATTTCTGTATGCTGTTGCGATCTACTTACTTGTCCAATATTTTGACGTTGGTACACTGGGTGATACCAGCAACATTACTCTGACTCGATGTCTGTATTTTTCTGCCGAAACCTACTCGTCGCTTGGATACGGGGATGTCGTTCCTGGGGGAGTGTTGCGATTGCTGGCAGGCTCGGAAGTTCTTAACGGCCTTTTGTTAATTGGGTGGTCTGCCTCTTACATCTTCATCGCGATGGAACGTTTCTGGAGAGATGCCTGAATTGCATTGTTTGTTTGCCAGGCCAAATCCACCATGCTTCCGACTATCAGCGAAATCGAGGCCGCCGCGAAAATTGTTTACTCGGCAATGCCGGCCACTCCGCAGTACTGTTGGCCTCTTCTTTGTGAGCGCTTGGGAACCGAAGTATGGGTTAAACACGAAAACCATACGGCTGTCGGCGCTTTTAAGGTTCGCGGAGGGCTTGTCTATTTCTCTGGTCTGGCAAAAAACAGCCGTGCGAAGGGCGTGATTGCCGCTACGCGCGGCAATCACGGGCAATCGGTTGGCCTTGCTGCGCAACGTTATGGCATCCCGGCAAGTATCGTTGTACCCCATGGCAACAGCATCGAGAAGAATGCCGCGATGCGTGCTCTTGGAGTCCAGTTGCTCGAGTATGGGGATGATTTCCAATCAGCGAAAGAACACGCTGAGACTCTCGCGCAGGAAAGAAATCTACATATGGTTCCGTCCTATCATCACCTCTTGGTCGCGGGCGTAGCAAGTTACTGCGTTGAGCTGTTGCGAGCCGTGCATGATCTGCAAACTGTTTACGTTCCTATTGGCTTAGGCTCGGGCATTTGCGCCATGTTGGCCGCGCGGAACGCGCTGGGACTCAAGACAGAAGTCGTCGGCGTTGTGTCATCTCACGCTCGCGCTTACTCTGAATCCTTCGCCAGGAAACAACCAGTTGATTCACCGGTGTCTACCCGGTTGGCTGACGGCATGGCAGTTCGTACGCCCAACCCCGAGGCGCTGGAGGTAATCTGGCAAGGCGTGGAGCGCATTGTTGAAGTAACTGACCTCGAAGTTGCTGAGGCGATTCGTACGATTTTCGAGTGCACCCACAACGTTAGCGAGGGTGCGGGCGCGGCGGCGATAGCGGCGGCGCTACAGGACAAAACTCGCAATGCTGGCCGTAAAATCGCCGTAGTTATTTCAGGCGGAAACATCGACAGGGAGGTCTTCGCAAGTGTGCTTAATAAGTCATTTTAGTAAACGGCGTAACTTCAAAGGAGATTTAATATGAAAATGCTACTCGCTCTTGTTTTTGCTGCATTGATTTCCGGGTGTTCTTCAGTCACCACAGAACCGGGTAGTGAAACTGTTATCGTCGATAACCCCTGGTTCTTTGGTCATGGCGGGGTACGCGATGAAACACAGAAGCCCGGACTGTCATGGTATTGGTGGTCCACCCGCGGCGTACCCGTCGCTTTGACGCCGATGAAATATAACGAACCGCTTGAGCATTTAGCGACTAATGACAACAATTTCATCAACTATGCCAGTTACATCGTGCTGCAATGGAAAGACCCGGCTGAACTGGTGAAGAAATTCGGCTACAAAGACTGGTATGAGCACAACCTGAAAGAGCAATACCGCACCATCGTGCGTGACGTAACGAAAAAATACCAGATGACTGCAATCATGACCGATCCGGCTACACTTGCCAGTATAGAAAAAGAAATTGCCGGGCAGTTTAGAAAGCACATCGAAACTACTGGGCTGCACGTCTCACTTATCAACGTCAACATGGGCAAGGCTCTTCCTGATCCTGCTGTGATTGCTGAAATGAACAATACAGCCATTCAACAGCAACGCGTGAAGACTGAAGGGCAGCGCAAGTTATCGGAAGATTCAAGATTGCAAGCCGAGCAAAGTCGAGCCCATGCAGACAATGCCTACCGTGAACAGATGAAGCTTGATGCAGCACAGTTCGTACAATTGGAATCCATCAAGCGCTATTCCGAAGCGTGCAAAGAAAGTAAAAACTGCGTGATAGTGCAGGGCAATACCCCTGTGCTGGTGGGTCGGTGAATTCAGGCCAGCGCGTCGTTGAGCGCACGCCACACGAAACATGCTTGTGCATTTTTTTGTCCATAACGGCGTGTGACGCCGCATAATAATTTACGTGCCCCCCTGAACTACACCTGGAGCCTGCATGTACGTTCCCAAGCATCACGAAGAATCAGATATCACTGTTCTGCATTCCCTCATCAAGGCGCATCCGCTGGCCACGTGGGTGACCCAGGGCGACGGGGAATTAATCGTGAACCACATTCCGTTCCTGCTCGACCCGGCGCGCGGAGAGCTTGGCACGCTGGTCGGCCACGTCGCCAGGGCCAACCGTGTGTGGCAGTCGTTTTCCACGAGCGTCAATTCCGTGCTGGTGTTCCAAGGCGTCGAAACGTACATCACACCGTCCTGGTATCCCAGCAAGCATGCGCACGGCAAGGCGGTGCCAACTTGGAACTACGTTGTAGTCCATGCCCACGGTTTGCCGCGCGCTATCGAAGATCGTGAGTGGCTGCTTCAGCATGTCAACCAACTCACCGACACACAAGAAGCTGAACAGGCGCTTCCCTGGAAGGTCTCTGACGCTCCGCAAGACTATGTCGAGCGCTTGCTGCAAGCCATCGTGGGAATTGAAATCCCCATCGCAAAGCTTGTCGGCAAGTGGAAGGTCAGCCAGAACCGGCCTGAGCCCGACAAACTCGGCGTTGTTGCAGGGCTGCTCGCGCGCGGCAACGCGCCGTCGCAGGAAATGGCCGCGCTTGTCAATCAGCATGTCGCCGGGGCTAAAACCATTTCCAAATCATGAAGTGCAAAGCCCCTTTACTTTGTTTTGCCTTCATGGAGACCACATGATTCCACTCAATGAACTCTTTCTGTTTGCAGGCGCTGCACTGATGATGGTGTTAACGCCCGGCCCGAACATGATTTATTTGATTTCGCGCTCCATCAGTCAGGGGCGCAAAGCGGGCGTCATCTCGCTATTCGGTGTGATTGCCGGCTTCCTCGTGCACATGTTTGCGGCTGCTATTGGGTTGACAGCGCTGTTCCTTGCTGTGCCTCTTGCCTACGAAGTGCTTAAATGGGCTGGCGCGCTGTACTTGCTGTGGCTGGCATGGCAAGCCGTTAGGCCCGGCGCCCGCTCGCCATTTGAAGCCAAAGACCTTCCGATTGATTCAACCTCGAAGCTTTTCTTGATGGGCTTTCTCACGAATGTGCTCAATCCGAAAATTGCGGTGTTTTATCTCGCTATTTTTCCGCAATTTATTTCTTCACAGCATGGCTCCGTCTTTGTCCAGAGCATAGTGCTTGGCCTGACGCAGATTAGCGTAAGTTTTTCGATCAACCTGCTCATTGCGCTCTCTGCTGCTGGCATTGCGTCGTGGTTTTCGCGCAATCCAACATGGCTCGCAGTTCAGCGCTACTTCATGGGCTTCGTCTTGGCGGCGTTGGCTGTTCGCCTCGCGTTTGAACAACGAAGAAATGCTTGAGCTTGCCTGGAGCGCGCTTGTTCACGGGCTGGTTTATGGGCCGCCATCGCCCCATTCGAGGACAGCGTACGGGCCATCCTCAGATTCTCCGCAGGCGACCTCGCGCCAACCAAGACCAAGATAGAAATCGAGGGCGCGTTGATTGGCGCGCACACACTTGAGCCGCCAAGGAACGCAAAGCCATTGTTCGAGCGACGACAGCAAGAGGCGGCCAATGCCGCAACCTTGAGCGTCGGGGTGCACATAGAGGTGATGCACGAACGATTCGGGTGTAAACACCGAGACAAAACCCAAAACCGCGCCGTTATGCGCAACTGCAACATGAACAACTTCTCCTGCGGATACATGGGCGAAATCCACGGCGGCGCGTACCTGCTCAGGCAGCCAGTCTGCCGTGGCGATGCACCATGCAAAAATGTCCTGCACCGCATGTGCATCGGCAGACGTGGCGGCACGCACTTCATACATTTTCGGAAAGTCCTTGTTGGCTAAACTATCGCCCCGGGGTGCGATTCTAACTGAAGTGGAATAAGCCTACCGCACGTTCCCCTCACGGAATGGAAAGAGGAAATGGCGCCGCGTAGGGCGGACTTGTCCGCCAAACCTCCAGCGCTTCTCTGGCACGATGCGGCGGACAAGTCCGCCCTACGCCTGGTCTCATGGCATCAAGCAAGTGGCTTATGCACGCTGCCACATCAGTTTGAATCGCACCCGTCCCGCCGCGCGCTTGCGGGAGGCCAGTGTGGCGCGAGGGGTCACAGTTTCACGACCATTAGATGGTAGGAGTTTCGTATTTCTACCTTCTCAAATCCACAGTGCTCATACATCGAAATAGCTGGATTCTGAGGATGGACGGTAAGAGAGACCTGCCTGTAGCCCGCTGCTCGGGCGGCCTTAAGTGCCGCGAGCATAAGAGGATAGCCATAACCTTTGTGCTGGAAGCGAGGGAGTAAAGCGATTCCAAGTTGTGGCGTGGTTTCATCCAGTGACGCCAACCCCACTCCATTTGGTAAGCGCCGCATCCAGCAGGCGCCGATGGGTAAGGATTCATTCGTTAACTCAGCAACAACCCCAACATCGCCAGGCTGACCCCAGGACTCTGCATAGATACGAACATGCGGATTGTCCAGTACTTCCTTCGGTCGCAATGGTGCGGGGGGAGGATCCCACAGCGCCACGTGGAGCCACTCCCAGAGTAGCGCTTGGTCTTGGGGAAGCAGCGGTCGGGTACGCAACATCGTCTGTTGCTTAACATTGACATGAGCTGCCGCCGCGCCAGGAGCAGTTGGCTGTTTCATGCGCGCTGGAGCTCCCGCTGCATGAGCAACTCTCCAAGCTCCACTTCGAGCTTGATGTGCTCGTCAGGCGACGCCAGAGTAAAACCCAGACGATCAAGCAAACGCCTTGAGCGCTGATTCTCGCGCTTGAGTACAGCAAACAGGCTGTGAACTTGGTAGCGCTTTTCTAGCTCGGCGATCATTGCTTGAACAGCTTGGCTTGCAAGACCGCGACCCCAGTACGCGCTTGACAGTTCATAGGCAATGCCCGCGAGACCGTTCGAGCGCACCGTGGCTTGAACATAACCGATGAGCTCAGACGTGGGAAGACGTATGACCCAGTTGAGCCATTGCTCCTGCCCGTCCGGGGAGCGCCTTGCTTCGAGCTTTGTGAACCGGGCGCGCAACCATTCGATGGAAGGTGGTGCTTCGTTTTCGTATTGGTAAATCGCCGGGTCGCTGAGAACTACAAACATCTGCTCGGCGTTGGCGGCGGTCTGCGGTTCAAGCGTGAAGCTGGCAGTTTTGATGATGTGCATACGCGATCTCAACAGAGCTGAGTGGTTGTCGCGCCCCAGCGGCAGTCCTGCTTGAAAGCAGACAGCGCTGCCTCTCCACCTCGTGGGCTGCCAGCGGGACTGCGAGGCGATGTAGCAAATAGTGGGTCGGCGTCGCCGCTGCCGGAAGGGCGCTGCCGTAGCAGAAAACTTTGTATGAGCTTCGTTTCCTCGTTGTTGCAGCAAAGGCGTCCAAGAACGAGAGGTCCGCGCAGGAACTCGCCGGAAATTAAGATTGGCCGATCAGCAACGAACTCGCCCCCGGATAGCCTTGTTCGCCAGTGGATAGTTGTGCGACCAGCAATAAGCTTGATCGACAATTGCCCCCTCAATCTTCGATAACGGATATCGCGAATGGTTAGCACCAGGGTCTCGGTCTCACCGTCGATTGCGATCTGTGGTCCGCGAAGCTCCCACTCTGCGCATGGAAACTGAACGGGCGACAGCGGCTCTCCGAAGAGGGAAAGTCCTACTGCGTTCGCAATACGTATGCCGATGCGCGCCATGTACTATCCAGTTCCGTGTCGGTGCGATTCTGCGCCGCCCTCTGTAAAGAGATATTAAAGATTTTCCCAGGATGTGGCGGATAGTGCATTCTTATGAATTAGCATCAGAGGTAGTCTTTACCATCAAGTTATCTGCGTCCTGTCCCACGAAATCGAACGATGATGGATGGATTATTCCCTAATTTGTGACAGCCCCACCCTCACCCCGACCCTCTCCCGCCCAAGCGGGAGAGGGGGTTTTCTCCCTCTCCACCGGAACGGGGGAGAGGGTCGGGGTGAGGGGGTGGTGGCGTCAAGAAACTGTCGTGAATTAGGAAACGCTCAATAGCAGGGTTCACGACATGCGCCCGGTTGAAAGAGCATGCGCCCAGTCTTGCCTTTGGCGCGTCAATGCAAGCTTCGCCATTGCTTGGTAAGGGTAGGGCGCTGCAATGAGAGTGGAGACCCACCTATCAGCCACTCGCTCAACAATGGCGTAGCGCGCATCTGGCGAGCCCGTCTCGATGTTGTGCGGATGAGGATGGTTGTCGTCGTAGGCTTGCAGGCCAACGCTACCCGGGTTGACGATTAACTGGCCGGTCGATGCGCGCATAGTGCGTGGCACATGCGTATGCCCGCATGCGATGAGTTGTGCTGCAACTTCGCCAAGGCGCGCGTCAACCTCAAGCTGTGTGGCGGCGCGGACGTGAGTGGGGTCAACCGTTTCGAGAAAATACTCGACATCACTGCTTGGGGTTGCGTGACACAGAAACACTTCCGGGCTGTACTGAATGCTCGGTCTGAGTGAGGCAATCCATTCCAATTCTTTCGCAGTAAGCTGTGAGTGCGCGAATTCGTCGGAGGCGCCCCTTTGGCCAGGGCCTTGTGTGAGAATCTGACGTTCGTGGTTTCCGGCAAGGTGCACCCAGTCTTGTGTCATCAAGAATTGCGCCGTCTCAAGCGGCAGCAGAGGGCCGGACAAGCTGTCCCCGAGATTCACAACAGCATCAACACTACGGCGACCCATATCCCTGACGACCGCCTCAAGCGCAGGTAGATTTCCGTGTATGTCTGTAACAATGGCGATACGCATCGGGTGGCTCTGGATGGTTAACGTAAAATTGGGAGGCGCGCCATAAGCGGCATCTGGTCACGCTGCGAGTCACAGTACGCTTTAACGCAGGACTAGGCAAAGCGGAATTCAATTTTGCGGACTTTTTATAAATCTATAGTTTGCTTGGCTTGCCATAAATCGTAACTCATTTCATTGAGCGTAAGGGCCAGTTATTCGCGGCCTATTTGTGTGCCTTCATATACGCCCGGAGCAGGGCATTCATTCGGGACTGATAGCCGCGACCATGGGCCCGAAACCACTCTAGAACGTCGGCGTCAATCCGAAGCGACAGCAAGGACTTCCGTGGTACCGGTTCAAGACCCTTTCGAATGATCGCGCGAGCGAACTGCTCCGGCGTCCAAGCCGGAGCATCCATGTCCACGATGATCGCGGGGTCCTTTAAGGACTTCAGTCGTTTAACGTCAGTCTGGGATCTGGGAGAAGTAGAAGCGCGTTTCATGTTTTGTCGCCTTTCGAATCGAGATGATGTGATCGTTATCCTCGCGTGGAGTATGCGTAACGGAGACGACCACTCCATGAAGCAAACCCAGGATGAGGAATCGCGGTTCACCGTAAGCTTCGCGGGAATCTTCCGCAGTAACCGTATAGCCTGCAAAAATAATTTCAGCATCTACGAAGTCAATGCGGTGTTTGTCAAGGTTCTGCAAACGCTTCGACTCATCCCATGTGAACATGCGACATAGTGTAGCTACATTACGTAACTACGGCAAGGGCGACTCGGATTCGTGTAAGGACTGAGCAATAAGATTCGCGCCATCCAGCGACGCGCGTATGGACTTCGCGACCAGGAATATCTACGGCTGAAAATTCTCACTTGCGCCAATACTCTAAATTGACCAAAAAACCACCCACTCTCTTCCGCGATGAGCTTTATTTTACCCCGCTAATCCCATTCAAATACCCCGTGCCGTTCAAATCAGGTTGCAATCACCGGCCTTTGCATACCTTCCGCCAAAAGAAAAAAGGCAACCGAAGTTGCCTTTTTCCCATCGCAATTTTTCTTTACTAAGCTTGTGGCGCTTCGTCTGACGTCTCGTGCTTAGATTCTCTTTCCGGCCTGGGTGGCGCGTCGAGCAATGCCTTCATGCTCAAACGAACTCGGCCTTTGTCATCGGCTTCAAGAACCTTGACCTTGACGATCTGGCCTTCCTTAAGGTGGTCGGACACGGCATTGACGCGCTCATGCGCGATCTGGGAAATATGCAGCAGGCCATCCTTGCCGGGCAACAGGCTGATGATTGCGCCGAAATCCAGCAGGCGCAGTACCGGGCCTTCGTAGATTTTGCCGACTTCCACTTCGGCTACGATATCCATGATGCGTTTTTTTGCGGCCTCGCCGGCTTCACCGGTGACGCAGGCGATGCTGATATTGCCTTCATCGTCGATGTCGATTTGGGTGCCGGTTTCCTTGGTGAGCGCCTGAATGACACTGCCGCCCTTGCCGATAACATCACGGATTTTATCGGGGTTGATTTTGATCTTGACGATACGCGGTGCAAACTGCGACATTTCCTGGCGCGAAGAGGGTACCGCCTGTTTCATCAGACCGAGAATGTGCATGCGCCCTTCTTTTGCTTGCGCCAGGGCGACCTGCATGATTTCCTTGGTGATGCCGTTGATCTTAATATCCATCTGCAGTGCAGTGATGCCCTGGTCGGTGCCGGCGACTTTGAAATCCATGTCGCCTAAGTGATCTTCATCACCGAGGATGTCGGTCAGCACTGCAAAGCGATTGCCGTCCTTGATAAGTCCCATGGCGATACCCGCCACATGCGCCTTCAAGGGCACGCCCGCGTCCATGAGCGCGAGGCAGCCGCCGCACACCGAGGCCATAGAGGAAGAACCATTGGATTCGGTGATTTCCGACACCACGCGCATGGAATAGCCAAAATCCTGCTCGGTCGGCAGCACGGCGATAAGCGCGCGCTTGGCGAGACGACCGTGGCCGATTTCGCGCCGTTTCGGCGTGCCGACACGCCCGACTTCGCCCGTCGAATACGGCGGAAAGTTGTAATGCAGCATGAAGCGATCGGTGTATTCACCCTGCAATGCATCGACCTTTTGTGATTCTTTCAGCGTGCCTAGCGTGGCTACTGCGATGGATTGCGTTTCGCCGCGTGTAAACAGCACCGAGCCGTGGGTTCGCGGCAGCAAGCGCGTGCGAATTGAAATCGGTCGCACGGTGCGCGTATCGCGACCGTCGATGCGCGGCTCGCCGTTAAGAATCTGGCCGCGCACGATTTTGGCTTCGATACTGAACAGCAGCCCGGCCACGGTATTTTTTTCCGGCGCGTCCTCGCCGGTGCAGATAGCCGTCAACACGCGTGTCTTGATGGCTTCCAGTTTTTCGGTGCGCAGCGATTTCGATTTGATGCGATAGGCCTCGTTAAAATCCGCCTCGGACAGCGACCTGATCTTCTCGAGCAAATCCGCCGACGGTACCGGCGCCTGCCACTCCCACGGATCTTTGCCCGCCTCATCAGCAAGCTCAAGGATGGCGTTGATGACCACCTGTTGCTGCTCGTGACCAAACACAATCGCGCCGAGCATGACATCTTCGGGCAGCTCGCTGGCTTCCGATTCCACCATCAGCACGGCGGCATCGGTGCCGGCGACCACCAGATTTAACTTGGATGTTTCGAGCTCAGTCTTGGTCGGATTGAGGACGTATTCGCCATTCAGGTAGCCGACCCTAGCTGCGCCGACCGGACCATCAAAGGGAATTCCCGCCAAAGTCACTGCTGCCGAGCCGCCAATCATGGCAAGAATGTCGGCATCGATTTCCGGGTTGCTGGAAAGCACTGTGGCGATAATTTGCACTTCATTGTAAAGGCCATCGGGAAACAGCGGGCGCAGCGGGCGGTCGATAAGGCGCGAAGTCAGCACTTCCTTCTCAGAGGGCCGACCCTCACGCTTGAAGAAGCTGCCGGGAATTTTGCCTGCGGCAAAAGTCTTTTCCTGATAATCCACTGTCAGCGGAAACCAGTCCTGACCTTGTTTTAATTCCTTGAGCGCTACGCAAGTGACGAGCACTACCGTGTCTTCCATCGTCACCATCACGGCGCCGTCCGCCTGGCGGGCGATTTCGCCAGTCTCTAAAGTGACTTGGTGGCGGCCAAACTGAAATGTCTTCTTTATTGCTTTCATGTGGGAATTCCCTCTGTCTCTCTTTGTTAGAATTCGGTGCGCCGGGCAGCTTCTGCCCGATAAAAACAAAAAGCCCCGTTGACGTCCTGTACTAGAAGGTCAGCGGGGCCTGGATGTTTTGCTTGATTACTTACGCAAACTGAGGCGGTCGATAAGCGTGCGGTAGCTGTCGGTATTCTTGCGCTTAAGATAGTCGAGCAAGCTACGGCGCTGGCTGACCATTCTTAGCAAACCGCGGCGCGAATGATGGTCTTTGACATGTTCTTTGAAGTGCCCGGTGAGCATGTTGATGCGTGCGGTTAGAAGCGCAACCTGCGCTTCGGGAGAACCGGTGTCGCCCTTTGCGCGCTGGAATTGCTGCAAAACCTGCGCTTTATCAATAACGGTGGATGAGGCCATGAAGTTTCTCCGGATCAAATGACTGGTTTTTTCGTTTTTGCAGTATGCTTACGCGGCAAATAGGCAAACACAAATTATACCGCGTTTATTCGCTTTTATTCAAGTAGATGTAGACGAAGGAGCCTGGACGAGCGGCCCATCGTGATTCGGGCGTCGGCATTGCCGGTAGCGCAGCAGGCGGGGCATTTGCTTTCCCGGGCGCTACAGAACAGAATAACTGATGCAAAAATTCAACTTCCGTATCCAGACACGTAACGGGCTCACGGTCGAGAACCTCACCATACAGGCGATCGATCAAAACGAGGCCGAACGGCGCTTGCGCCAGATTTATATGCACTGTAAGGTGCTCGAAGCCAAGGTATTGCAGGACAGCCCGCCAAGAAGCGAGGTGTCTGATCTGGAAGGGGTGATTTCGCTGATTACAGGGGAAGGCAAGAAGCCAGGGGAATAAAATTACAATGCCGGACTACAGAAACCCGCAGATTCTCAATTCGTCGAACAAAGCTTGATAGTCTTGCGCGCCACAGCTTTTGGGGGCGTGCGCGAATACATCTTTTTCACCGTATGGGCTTTCTGCCAGGCTCACGCTTTCACGGATGCGCGTCTCACACAGCTCGACACCCAGGCGCGCGCGGAACGTGTTGTAAATTTCCCACGACATTTTGCGGCGTCCATCGAAGCGCGTAACAACATAACGCCGCTCGACGCGGCGCTTGAGAACCGGCTCTAAGGCATTGAGTGTTTTCTCAACCTGGATCGCTCCCTTGACCGCCAGATAATCCGCCGACACCGGGATGATTACCTTGTCCGCCGCAAAAATCGCCGATAAAGACAACACCCCGAGCATAGGGCAACAATCGACGATGACAGGCCGCACGCCATTGAGGTTTTCCTTGATTAGCCCGGTCTTGAGGCGATTCAGAATATTCGGCCCCTTGCCGTACTGCGTATCAACCTTAGATAGCTCAAGATGCGCTGGAATCACGCCCCAGCCGCCAGTGGTAAAACGCACCAACTCAGTCAGCGGGCGCGAATCACGATAAAAAGCATAGACGCTCGTATCCGCATTGACTACAGCCGCACCGCCAATTGCTGAGAGATGCGCCTGCGGGTCCAGATCGATAGCCAGCGGCTGCTCGCCGGCGCGCGCCATAGCAGCGGTCAGGTTTACGGCAGTGGTGGTTTTTCCGACGCCACCCTTTTGATTGAAAACAGCAATTCTTGGCATTCAGCTAGCCCGGACAGAAAAAGTTGGCTGGAGATGAACTGCTTTGTGCAGGGGGGTAATACTATTCCTGAAATCAGGGTTTTAGCAAGCTTTCTTGTGATACTACGACAAGTCGGAAAGCAATGCCAAGCGTATCTGTGTAGACAAGACAGCCACTGTCACCGAATAGGCCGGATGGTCGATTCCCGCTCCGAGTTGGGCGCCTTGTTTTAGCGCAGTCTTCATGCCCTGGCTAAGTTCAAAGCGCACAAAATGCACAGCCGAGGTTTTCTCATCGTTTTCGCGCTCCAGGTCTTCGTCGGCAATGGCGTAAACCCTGGGACATCCTTGTACCTGTATCCACACACGGTCTTCAACACCTTTGAGCTGGGCCAGCATACGTTTGCGCTCTTCAACGTCAGGGTACTCGATCAACATGGTGGCCTTGAAGTTGCTTCCCTCGGGGATCATCGGGTTATAGGCTTGCAGTTCATCCTCTATCCCCTCCTCCTCAAATATTTTTTCAATGCGCAGCATTTCCTGCACCTGGTAACGCATCGTCAACTCGTCTTCAAAGATCAAGGTGACGTTAGCCCCGAGGTGGACAGTGCGGTGGACTTTGTGCGCCAGCACCTTGGCGCGAAATTCCTTGCGCGCCTTGGCGTAGGCTTCGAGTGTCATGAGACTTTCGCGGGTGATGTGCGGCATGTTGTGCTCCTGTTGCTATGAATAGGTTTATGAGTTGCGCGCGGCGCGCAAGCGCCCTAATCAGCCAAACCATAGGCCTTGCGCAGCAGTGTCAGCGGATGAAACAGTTGCGGCGCCTTGGTTGCAACAGGTGCGGCATCATTGGGCGCTGCGGGCAGCTCGGCAATCCCCTGCTCGATATGATGTCCAGCAAGTTGGCAGTCTGAGCTGATGTAGTCGGGTTGAGTTTGCGTCATTGAGCGAAACACCGGCGTGCCGATTTTCATCGCCGTCGCGTGAAATTCCTTTTTCACGCCCCAGGTTCCAGCATGGCCAGAGCAGCGTTCGACGCAATTGACCTCGGTTCCAGGTACGAGTTGCAGCATTTCGCGCGTTTTCTGGCCGATGTTTTGCACGCGCGAGTGGCAGGGAATGTGATAGGAAACCTTGCCCAACTGTGTGTTGAAATCGGTTTTCAGCAGCCCGTCTTTGTGGCGCAACAGCAGGTATTCGAACGGATCAAACATGGCAGCCTGCACCGCCTTCACCCCTTCGTCGTGTGCAAACATGAGAGGCAGCTCGCTCTTGAACATCAGCGTGCAAGAAGGAACGGGCGTTACGATGGCATAACCTTCGCGTGCGAGCTTGTGCAGCGGCGGGATGTTTTTTTCTTTCAGCGCGGCAACAGAATCAAGATCGCCGAGCTCGAGTTTGGGCATGCCGCAGCACGCCTCTTTCTCGACAATCACATAGGGAATGGCGTTGTGATCGAGAATTTTCAGCAGATCATGGCCGATGCCAGGCTCGTTGTAGTTCACATAGCAGCTTGAGAATATCGCCACCTTGCCCGGTGTGCGCTGCCCGTCGCGCACCGCATGCGGCTTGCTGGGCGCCGCATGCGAGCGGAATTTTTTCGAAGTAAATTGCGGCAGCCAGGCGGTCTTATCCACACCCAGCATTTTTTCGCCGAGCGCACGCATTGTCGGCGATCGGACGGCGGCATTGACGAACTGCACCACCACCGGAATCGTGGCGAGCTTGCCGTTGCGGTCGGTGGAAGACAAGGTGTTGTCGCGCAATGCGGTCGGCGTGCCTTTCTTGAATTGCACTGCCTTGGCGCGCAGCATCATGTGCGGGAAATCGACATTCCACGGATGCGGCGGCACATAGGGACACTTGGTCATAAAACACATGTCGCACAAGTAGCACTGATCGACCACTTCCCAATACTTGTGCTTGGGCACACCATCCACCTCACCGGATGCGGACTCGTCAATCAGATCAAACAGGCGCGGAAAACTATTGCAAAGGTTGACACAGCGTCGGCAGGTATGACAAATATCGAAGACGCGCTCAAGCTCCTTGAAAACACTTTCTTCGCGGTAAAACTCGGGATTTTTCCAGTCTATGGGATGCCGTGTCGGGGCTTCCAGGCTGCCTTCGCATTGGGTCATGGAGGTTAGCTTTGTGGCGATCTGTAGGGTGCAATAGCGCAGCGTATTGCGCCGGAGGATTTATTGCACGGTGGCGGGTTACGCTGCGCTAACCCGCCCTACACTACTACAGCCTCCTTCGTCATCCCCTCTCCCCGTTTAGAGGGAGAGGGAGGGGGCCAGTTTTGCAGGCAATCTCACCTATCAATCAGCCAGCGCATCCAAAGCCTTCTGGAAGCGGTTGGCGTGTGAGCGTTCGGCTTTTGCCAAGGTCTCGAACCAGTCGGCGATTTCTGCAAGGCCTTCATCGCGCGCTGTTTTGGACATACCAGGATACATATCGGTGTACTCGTGCGTTTCGCCGGCCACCGCTGCTTTCAGATTTTGGCGCGACGAGCCGATCGGCAAGTCGGTAGCCGGATCGCCGACCTGGGCGAGATAGTCGAGATGGCCGTGCGCATGGCCGGTTTCACCTTCAGCGGTGGAACGGAACAGCGCGGCCACATCGTTTTGTCCCTCGACATCGGCCTTGCTTGCAAAATACAGATAGCGGCGATTTGCCTGGGATTCACCGGCAAACGCGGCTTTCAGGTTGCCGTGGGTTTTGGTGCCTTTCAGATTCATGCTCATTCTCCTGTCGTTTAGTTGCGATTGCTGCCCACATTCGGGCATAGGTAGAGAACATAGTCCCGCGTAGGCGATGAGTCAAATTAATTTTCACTATGTTTTCGATAGATTTTCCCTATGATGCCGCTTGCTGCTCACCCGTAAGCCAGGCGGGAAACGCCTGCGCCATAAGCGCCAGGTTGTCGGTGAAAATGCCGTCGACGCCCCAACTCTCCAACTCGCGCGCGCGCTGCTGTTCGTTTACGGTATAGGTCAGCACTTTATAACCCTTGGCGTGAAAAAAATCGACAGCGTCGGAACTCGTTTCCATATGGCGGCAATGCAAAGACACGCAGTGAATTTCCGCAAGCTGTTTTATATGCTCTTCGGTTGGCGTCTTGACGAGCAAGCCGTAAGGCAAGGCGGGCTCTGCCGCAAAGGCGGCTTGCAACGCGGAGAAACTGAAAGACGAAATAATCGGTTTCACAAACCTGTCGCGCCACAGCTCGCTGCACAATTCAGCCACGCGTTTCCCCGTCTCGCTTTCGCGCCCAGCACAAGGCTTGATTTCCACGTTGGCGGTCATGCCATTGGCCTGAAGATAGTGGGCAACCTCGGTCAACTTGGGAATGCGCTCATCACGATAAGCGGGCGAATGCCATGACCCCGCATCCAGAAGCGCGAGCTGATCGTAAGTCTGATTCTTGACTTCCCCGACGCCATTGGTGGTGCGCGCCAGCGTTGCATCATGCATCAGCATCGCCGTGTCATCGCCCGAGAGCTTCACATCAAACTCGACCGCGTAATAGCCCAGCTCGCGGCCCTTCTTCATTGCAGCAAGCGTGTTCTCCGGCGCCAGCGAGCCGCCGCCGCGATGCGCAAAGAGTTTGGGATAAGGCCAAGTCTTCATTACCACTCCCGATTCACCAAGTATTTAAGAATACGTACGGCTGCCAGGGCATAAATGGCGGCCAGTACATCGTCGAACATGACGCCGAAACCGCCCTTAATGGTGCGATCAAAATACGCAATGGGAAAGGGTTTCCAAATATCAAACAGACGAAAAAAAACGCCGGCGGCAATGGCCCAGCCCAGCCCGGTAGGCGTCAGCAACAATAACGCCAGCATGGCGATGACTTCGTCCCACACTATCGCGCCATGATCTGATACGCCTAGGTCTTTGCCGGTTTTATCCGACGCCAAGATGCCGAGCGCGAAACCTGCGGCGACCAAGGCCCACGAAACGCTAGCCGCGAGCGGCGCCATCAGCCACCACAGCGGATAGGCGAGCAGCGTTCCGAAGGTGCCCGGCGCTTTGGGCGCCAATCCGCTGCCAAATCCCAAGGCAATAAAATGCGCCGGGTGCGCCAAGAGAAATTTCATGTCAGGTTGGCGCAAAGTGATCGTATCCTGTGTGAGTCAATGCAAGTGGTTGGCCATTTTCTCCGATCACCGTGACACCGTCAGCATCAAGCAAAGTTCCGATGCGCGTGAGCGCCAGACCGAGGTCACCTGCAATCACGGCAAGCGCGGCGCGCGCCGTCTGTGGTGCGCTAAAACACAGCTCGTAATCATCGCCACCGGCCAACACGCATTCGGTTATCACTGCTGCGTCTTGCTCGCGCAAGGCAGATGACATGGGCACGCACTTGTACTCGATGCGTGCGCCCAGGCGCGAGCGTATGCAGATATGCCCCAGATCGGCAAGCAGCCCGTCAGAAATATCAATGGCGCTGCTGGCAAGATCACGCAAGCGCAGCCCCAATTCCACGCGCGCCGTCGGACGCTCAAGGCGGGCAACAGCGTCAGCGCGCTGTGCTTGCGTCAATGCGACGCGGCCCTGAATGCAGCGCAAGCCCAGAGCCGCATCGCCTAATGTACCCGAGACCCAAATGTCGTCGCCGACTATTGCCGCATCGCGCCGCAAGGCTTTCCCCTGCGGAATTTCGCCCATTACTGTCAGTGTCATGCAAAGCGACCCACGTGTGGTATCACCCCCTACCAGCTCGATAGCGCTTTCGGCGGCGAGTGTTAGCAGGCCGGTGGAAAATGCCTGCAACCACGCATGATTTATTTCTGGCAATGTGAGAGCCAGCGTAAACCAGCGCGGCGTCGCACCCATCGCAGCCAGATCGGAAAGATTGACAGCCAGCGCCTTGTGACCGAGGTTGGAGGGATCGGTTGCAGGAAAAAAATGCACGCCCGACAGCAGTGTATCGGTGGATAGCGCCAGCACATGGCCGGGCTTAATCGACAGCAGCGCACAATCGTCTCCCACGCCCAGCACCGCGCCCGGCGTCGGCTTTGTAAAATAGCGCGCGATAAGATCGAATTCGGGTGTTGGTTTTGGCGTCACTATGCTGTACCTAGAAAATCAATGGGGTCAGACTCGATTGATTTACGATTCGTCTTGAATTGTCCTGATTTACTATTTCAGCCTCTGACCTCAGGTTCAGACCATCTCCTTAGTTGTCTCTAATTCTTTTCAAAAATCAATCGAGTCTGACCCCATTGATACCTTGATACCATTGATAATATTAATACGATCCTATTGATTTGCCATTTCTGCACCGCGCACCACGGCGGCGAGTTTGTCGAGCACGCCGTTGACGTATTTGTGACCATCCGTTCCGCCGTAACTTTTGGCGAGCTCGATGGCTTCGTTGATGACGACGCGATACGGCACGTCGGGCGAACTATTTAGCTCATAGCCGGAGAGCAATAGAACGCTGCGCTCTATGGGGCTGACTTCCGCCCAAGGGCGATCCAGGTGCGGCTGTAATGCCTCTTGAGTCGCGGCGGCATGACTGGTGGCGCCGTTGAGCAGGGCGCTAAAGAAAATACCGTCGGCCTTCTTGAAACCTTCCGCCTCGGCAAACTGCGCTTCAATATCGCCAACCTCCTGGCCTGCCACCTGCCACTGATAAAGCGCCTGCAACACAAATTCGCGCGCACGGCGGCGCGCGGAAGGTTTGGCGCCTTTCATTGCGGATTCCTGACGGTTTTTACTAAATGCGCCATTTCTATCGCCACCAACGCCGCCTCGGCGGCTTTCTCTTCGATGCGCTCCAGCGCCTGCTCATCGCTGTTGGTGGTGAGGATGGCATTGGCGACGGGAACGCCGCAGTCGAGCGACACATCCATCAGCGCACGCGCAGATTCGTTGCAGACTATTTCGAAATGGTAAGTGTCGCCACGGATAACTGCACCCAGCGCAATCATGGCGTCGTAGCGCCCGGTGAGCGCAAAAGTCTGCAACATGAGGGGGATTTCGAGTGCGCCGGGGACAGTGGCCAAATCAATGTCCTGCGCGTTTACGCCCTGCGCAAGAAGTGTTTTTTCACAGGTGACGGCCATGCGTTTTACGATGGCTTCATTGAAGCGGCTTTGCACAATGGCAATGCGCAGTCCTGCACCGTCGCGGTTTTGCGCAATCGTGTTCATACCGCCTTCAGTTTTTTCATGGAATCGGGAGACAGGTATTCAACCACTTCGAGTTCGAATCCTGCCATGCTGGGAATTTTCTTTGGCCAGGCGAGCACGCGCATGCGCCGCACGTTCAGATTACGCAAAATCTGCGCGCCTATGCCGTGTATGCGTGGATCCCATTTCCCCGTGGCGCGCGGTTTTTCTCTCTTGGGCTGGAGCCGCTCCAGCAATGACGCGGCGGATTCCGGGCGGCGCATCAGAACAATCACGCCCGTGCCTTCGGTGGCGATAATGCGCATGGATTCGGCGACGCTAAAAGCATGGCGCCCGCTATCAAAATCGAACAGGTCGAGCGAAGAAAACGGCTCATGCACGCGCACCAGCGTCGGCACTTCTGGATGGATCTCGCCGCGCGTCAGCGCCAGATGAATTTCATCAGCAATATGGTCATGGAAGGCAATCAGCTTGAAGGCGCCATAAGGCGTCGAGATGGTCTTTTCGGACACGCGCTCGACCAGAGTCTCGTTGACGCTGCGATGACGCACCAGGTCAGCAATCGTGCCGACCTTGAGTCCGTGCTTTGCGGCGAAAGGAATCAAATCGGGAAGGCGCGCCATCGTACCATCGACATTGAGAATCTCGCAAATTACGCCGGCGGGGTGTAGCCCCGCCAGTTCGGCCAGGTCGCACGTCGCCTCGGTGTGGCCGGCGCGCACCAGCACGCCGCCCGGTTTGGCAATCAGCGGGAAGACATGGCCGGGCTGCACCACGTCCGCAGGCCGCGCATTGCGCGCCGTGGCGACGCGCACGGTGTGCGCACGGTCGGCAGCGGAAATGCCAGTGGTGACACCGCTTGCCGCTTCAATGGAGACCGTGAATGCAGTGCCATGCTGTGCGCGATTATCGGTCACCATGAGCGGCAGATTCAATTGCCGCGCATGCGCCTCGGTCAGCGGCAGGCAGATCAGGCCGCGGCCATGCGTCGCCATGAAGTTGATTGCCTCGGGCGTCACAAAATCAGCCGCCATGATGAGATCGCCTTCGTTTTCGCGATCTTCTTCATCGACCAGGATCACCATTTTGCCCAGGCGGATTTCCTCGATAATTTCCTGCGTGGTAGCGATAGTCATGGTTTTAACTCTTTGTCGTTATCTCGTTTTATTGAGCGTTTCCTAATTTACGACAGCCTCTTGATTCCACCACCCCCCTCACCCCGACCCTCTCCCCCGTTCCGGTGGAGAGGGAGAAAGCTCCCTCTCCCGCCTGGGCGGGAGAGGGCTGGGGTGAGGGTGGGCCGTCACAAATTAGGGAATTGTCCACAGTTACATCGTTTTAGTTACATCGTTATCGTTAACTGGCAGCATGCGTTCAATATAGCGCGCCATCAAATCCACTTCCAGATTCACTTTGGCGCCGGTCTTAAGGTTGCGCAGCGTGGTAAGCGCAAGCGTATGCGGAATAATGTTCACTTCAAAAACGCATACCCGCTGCTTGGCGCTATTGCTGCTATTTTCCACCTGATTGACGGTGAGCGAAACCCCATTGATGGTAATAGAGCCTTTGCGCGCAATGTAGCGGCCCAAGCTGTCTGGCGTTTCTATCACCAGCCTCCAACTTGCACCTAAATCTTCCTTAATGGTGACCAGGCCCACACCATCGACATGGCCGCTGACCAGATGGCCGCCCAGGCGATCACCAAAGCGCAGCGATTTTTCCAGGTTGACCTCTTGGTTGCGTGTAAAACCCACAGTGCAGGCCAGCGTTTCAGGCGATACATCCACACAGAATCCCGCGCCATCTTTTTTGGTCACGGTAAGGCAAACACCATTGACCGCGATGCTATCGCCGATGGCAACATCATCCATACCCAAATCGGGCGCGGCGATAACAAGCGTGGTGTTCGCCGCGCTCTGCTCGGCGCTGCTGATGCGCCCTGTGGTTTCGATGATTCCGGTAAACATCAGTCGTTCAAAACCCTTGCTGTGATGCGTAGATCAGGGCCGATGGGCGTGACCTCGGTGAATTCAAGTTTTACGCGCTGCTCAAGTGTAGTGAGTTCACCGATAGCGAACATGCCGCGCGCCATATCGCCCAGCACGCTGGGCGCGATGTAGCTGATAATCTCGTCAACCATGCCGGCCATTAATAACGATCCATTGAGCCTGGCGCCGGTTTCGACCAGGATGTCGTTGAGCTCGCGTTTAGCCAGCGCTTCCATCATGTTGCGCAAATCGGCCTTGCCTTTAATCGGTTCGAGCGCGACACGCAGCACCTCGTAGCCCTTGTTTCTCAGAGCTTGCGCCCTGCTTTCGTCGCCGCTGGCGGTCACGATCAATAAGTTGCCTCCCTGCATAATTTTGGCGCACTCGTCGATTTCCAGGCGGCTGTCGAGCACCACGCGCAGCGGCTGGCGTGTGCAGGCTACGTCGCGCACCGTTAATTGCGGATCATCCGCCAGAACCGTACCGATGCCGGTCAGCAGCGCACACGACTGGGCGCGCAGTTGGTGCACATCGCGCCTTGCCTCCGCGCTGGTAATCCAGCGGCTTGCGCCATTGGCAAGCGCGCTGCGCCCATCGAGGCTGACGCCGAGCTTGAGGCGCACCCACGGGCGCCCGCGCTCCATGCGCGAGAGGAACCCACAATGCACGCGCCTTGCTTCATCTGCCATCAACCCGGTTTGCGTGCGGATTCCCGCCGCTTGCAGCGCCGCCAGCCCGGCCCCTGCGACCTTGGGATTAGGGTCTTCGAGGGCTACCACCACGCGCGCTACGCCCGCCGCAATCAGGCTCGCGCTGCAAGGCGGCGTGCGTCCATGATGCGCGCAGGGTTCGAGCGTCACGTAGACAGTGGCGCCGCGCGCATCCTCGCTACAGGCCTTGAGAGCGTTCAATTCGGCATGCGGCTGGCCGGCTTTTTCGTGCCAGCCTTCGCCGATAATGCGCGCGTCTTTCACCACCACACAGCCCACGCTGGGGTTAGGCGTTGCGCTGTTGCGCCCATTTTGAGTTAAGGCGATTGCGCGCGCCATGAAAGTGTGATCCGCCGCGCTGAAGGTCATTTTTTAAAGTCTTTCAATACTTCCCTGAAGTCATCCACGCCTTCGAAACTGCGATACACCGAGGCGAAGCGGATGTAACCCACCTTGTCCAGGCTTTTCAGTTCATCCATGACCATTTCGCCGATACGCTGCGACTTGATTTCGCGTCCGCCATCCAGCAGCAGCGCTTGCTCTATGCGATCCACTGCGGCATCAATCTGTTCTGCTGTGACCGGGCGCTTGTGCAATGCTCGCCGAAAACTGTTATCCAGCTTGGCGCGCTTGAAATCTTCACGTTGACCGTTGGACTTGGCGATGGTCGGCATGCGCAGTTCCGCCGTTTCGTAAGTCGTATAGCGCTTATGGCACACCGCACATCTGCGGCGGCGGCGAATACTCGCTCCATCTTCGCTGACACGCGAATCAATAACCTGGGTATCTTGGGCGCTGCAAAACGGGCATTTCATAGGAGGGCGCCTGAAGAGACATCGGGCGTTTTGTGGTGAACGCTAAATGCCAAACAGCAAAATCAAAACATTCACCTGCCGTACACCGGGAACTTGGCGCATAGTTGCATGGCCCTGTCGCGCGCCTTGGCGATATTCGCCGCGTCGCCGGGCGCATCGAGCACATCGGCGATGAGGTGACTAAGTTGTTCTGCTTCCGCCTCCTTGAACCCGCGCGTGGTCATGGCGGGCGAACCGACGCGAATACCGCTGGTTACGAAAGGTTTTTCCGGGTCATTGGGAATGGCGTTCTTGTTTACTGTGATATGCGCCTCGCCCAACACCGCTTCTGCTTCCTTGCCGGTGATTTTTTTGGCGCGCAGATCGACCAGCATCAGGTGGCTTTCGGTGCGGCCCGAGACGATGCGCAAGCCGCGCTTTATCAGGGTTTCGGCCATCACGCGCGCATTGACCACAACCTGTTGCTGATAGCCCTTGAACGAAGGCTCGAGGGCTTCCTTAAAGCACACTGCTTTGGCGGCGATAACATGCATCAGCGGGCCACCCTGGATGCCGGGAAAGATGGCGGAGTTGATGGCTTTTTCGTGCTCAGCCTTCATCAGAATCACGCCGCCGCGCGGCCCGCGCAACGATTTGTGCGTGGTGGTGGTGACCACATCGGCATGCGGCACCGGGCTGGGATAGACGCCTGCGGCGATCAGCCCGGCATAGTGCGCCATATCGACCATGAAATAAGCGCCCACATCCTTGGCGATTCTGGAAAAGCGTTCAAAATCGATACGCAGGCTGTACGCCGATGCGCCCGCCAGTATCAGTTTTGGCCGGTGCTCATGTGCCAGACGCTCGACCTGCTCGTAATCAATTTCTTCTTTGGCATTCAGGCCATAGCTCACCGGCTTGAACCACTTGCCGCTCATATTCAGCGCCATGCCATGCGTCAGGTGGCCGCCTTCGGCCAGGCTCATGCCGAGAAAGGTGTCGCCCGGCTTAAGCAAAGCGAAGAACGCGCCCTGGTTGGCTTGCGATCCGGAGTTAGGTTGCACATTCGCCGCTTCTGCGCCAAAGATCTGTTTCACGCGATCAATGGCAAGCCGCTCGGCCACATCGACAAACTCACAGCCGCCGTAATAGCGCTTGCCCGGATAACCCTCGGCATACTTGTTGGTAAGCTGCGAACCCTGCGCCTGCAACACCGCAGGACTGGCATAATTTTCCGAGGCGATCAGCTCGATGTGGTCTTCCTGACGTTGATTTTCAGCTTGAATGGCGGACCACAATTCAGGATCTTGTGCGGCGATAGTTTGAGAGGAGGAAAACATCGAGCGTCTTTAGAGGTGAAAGGGCGACATTTTAGCATGACGCCACAGCCTCTCGCAGCGATGTACCAAGCGGATTTGCTTAACACATTTCAAAATTTTCCGCAATTAGGGTTTACCCTCACCATATTCGCAAAAAAAAAGTATATGCTGGCGGCAGATTTTTGTTTTAAACATAAGCCGTGATGGTCAATTTAGAGCCGTTTTTTTAAACCCTGGAGGACAAATGGAAAGAAGAAAGTTTCTCAAAGCAGCAGGAGCAAGTCTTGCCGTAGGCGCAGCCACGGGATCGACGCTGAGTCCGGCGCAGAGCGCGGCACTGCCGACGATCAAATGGCGCCTCGCCTCAAGCTTTCCCAAGA
>JAYWAM010000204.1:0-2001 GCA_043782425.1 Betaproteobacteria bacterium | reverse complement strand
AAGCGCTCGTTGGGTGTGAGCGCAAACAGCGACAGCAAATCGGCACCGTAGGCGGCGAGCATTTCCGGGTAGCCGAACTTCTCGCTCAGTGGGGTACTGTGTATCTCGGCGCCTTGGCTGATGAGACTGGCGAGTTTGGCGTAGGTGGCGTCTTGGCTGAAAAGCACCTGACCGAATTTCTTGATGGCAAGCTGGCGCATCGCGCTCGTACCCTTGGTCGCCGCCGGTGCCAGGCTATAAACGGCGTTGCCGCCGAATTCCGGTCGATAGCGCAGGCTCGCGAGAGTATTGACGTCGTCCCACGGTGATAACGCCAGTAGGCGGCCGATGCCGATCATATCGAGGTTACGGTCCGCGTATTCCGAAACCGGGTTGCCATAGAAGGCCTTGAGCCCTGTCATGCGCGCGGCACGCACGTTATCTCAGCTGGTATCAGCCAGTAACGCATGGAAGCCATGGGACTGCAGAGCGTTGCCCAGCGCACGTGCGACGCCGCAGGATCACGCCGAGGCTATAACCGCCGGCGACGCCGAGCAGGCTGCCGGCGAAGACTACTTTGATGAAGGTCAACACGGTGTGCCCGAGGGCGAAATCGCCTTGGCTGGAGAGGATGAATTCAAATACCAGCACGGCGAGCAGTGCACCCACCGGATCGATGATGATGCCTTCCCAGCGCAGAATATTGGCGATATGTGCATTCGGTCGTACAGTGCGCAACATTGGCACTACCACAGTCGGTCCGGCGACTACCATGATCGCGCCGAACAGGAATGCCAGTTCCCAGGAAAACCCCATAAACCAGCGAGCGGCGAGGGTGGTGATGAGCTAGGTGATCAGGACGCCGCCGATCAGGCGCCGCACAACGCTTTCCGTACCTTTGATCTCGTCGATCTTCAGAGTCAGGCTGCCTTCGAACAGAATCACTGCCACCGACAGGGTGATGAAGGGAAATAGCAGATCGCCGAACAAGGCGGCCGGATCGAGCCAGCCGGTCACTGGGCCGGCGAGCATGCCGGCCAGCAGCAGAAACAGGATCGCTGGTAGTTTGAGCCACCAGGCGATGGCCTGACAGGCAAGGGCGATGATGCCGATGCTGGCTAAAATAATCACCGCATACTCAGTCATCAAAGCAGAATTCTGGGCAGAGTGATGGCCCACAGGGCAGGGTGGCCATGGCGCAGCACGCGGCAAGTCTGTGACCGGATGGACTCAAGGGCAGCCGATTCGCTTAGACGCTGCAGATGTTGTTTTGGATTTGTCACTGGGATATCCGCATGCAGGGAGATAGTAGACAATAATGGGCGCCGATGCCATTTTTCGTTACTATGGCGCAAGAAAGCGCGGACTCTGAACGCAGCGCAACGAACGGTGCCGCACTCTGTCGGGTATCAACATCGCCCATGTGCGTCTCCCACAGCGACATTATTTCGCAATAAGCTGGAGTTTATATGAGCACAAAACCTAAAACCCAAAACATGGCCTTGTACTGTGATTTCGAGAACGTCGCACTGGGGGTGCGTGACGCCAAGTTTGCGGCATTCGATATTAAAAAGGTATTGGAGCGTTTGCTGCTCAAGGGCAACATTGTCGTAAAGAAGGCCTATTGCGACTGGGATCGTTACAAGGAATTCAAGGGCGGCATGCATGAGGCGGCATTCGAATTGATCGAGATACCGCATGTGCGGCAATCCGGCAAGAACTCGGCCGACATCCGCATGGTGGTCGACGCATTGGATCTTTGCTACACCAAGTCACACGTCGACACCTTTGTGATCATCAGCGGCGACTCCGATTTCTCTCCACTCGTCAGCAAGCTGCGTGAGAACAACAAGCTGGTGATCGGCGTTGGCGTCAAGAACTCCACATCGGATCTGCTGATCGCCAACTGCGATGAATTTATTTTCTACGATGACCTGGTGCGTGAAGCGGGCAAAAAACCCCAGCGGGCAACGCGCAAACCCGCAGCAGGAAAAGGTGTGAGCAAACCGGCGGCCAGCGGCG
>JAYWAM010000203.1:0-14173 GCA_043782425.1 Betaproteobacteria bacterium | reverse complement strand
GAGAGGGAGTTTTCTCCCTCTCCACCGGAACGGGGGAGAGGGCCGGGGTGAGGGGGTGGTGGAGCCAAGAAACTGTCGTGAACTAGGAAACATTCAATAGTGAAATTCCTCCAATCCATCCGCGGCAAACTGCTGCTGGTTTCACTGGTGCTGCTGGTGATTCCAATTCTCGGCTATCGCTTTGTGAGCGCAATGGAATCGTTTCTACGCGAAGGCCAGGAACAGGCGCTGGCAAGCACCACGCGCGCTATTGCTGCAACGCTATCAGATCGCCCGCAATTATTCGCCAAGGCGCAGCCCGAAGCGGGTGACGAAGCGGCGCTCGAGCGCCGCAAAGTGCTCGCGCTGTTCAGCAGCTCCGACCCGGAAACCGTCGCCAGCCTCGGCGGGGCCTACGTGCCCTCGGAGGAGATAGAGCGCATTCTCGAACTGGTGGCGCGCAGTGCAGCGCGCGTCTGGGTGGTTGATACGCAATCGCGCGTGCGCGGGCTTTCCGGCTCGCTCAAGCAGCAGGCGGCTTCCGGCGTCAGGCGCGATGAGCAGACGCCTAGTGTCATCGTGCGTACTCTGGCGCGCTGGGCGCAGCTTCCGGCAGTGAACGCCAGGGATGATCCGGGCAGCACCTCCAAAACCGTCGCGGCGCAGGTAGATCGCGCGCTCATCGGCGTGCCCACTGCTTATTGGCGCTTCACGCAGGACAAGCGCGGCGTGATTCTCTCGGCGGCGCAGCCCATCTGGGTGGCCGATAACATCGTCGGCGCAGTGGTGGTGGAAGAAAGTACCGGCGCCATCCAGATGTTGAAACTTAACGCGCTGGAAAATCTTCTGGTCATCACGCTCATTGTTTTCGTCGCGGTGTTCGCCACGCTGCTATTGTTTGCCTCGCGCCTCGCCACGCGCGTGCGCAGGTTGGGGCGCGAGGCCGAGACCGCCATCGATGCGCAGGGTCGCATTCGCGGCGACATCGTCGGCTCCGCTGCGTCAGACGAAATCGGCGATTTATCGCGCAGTCTGTCCGCCGTGGTGCGCCGCCTCAGGGATTACAACGCCTATCTGGAAAGCATGTCGAGCCGCCTGTCGCACGAGCTGCTGACGCCGGTGGCGGTGGTGCGCTCGTCGCTCGATAACCTCAAGCTGCACACGTCGGGCGACCAATCCGTCTATATCGAGCGCGCCGACCAAGGTGTGCGCCGACTTGCCACACTCATCTCGCGCCTTTCCGAAGCCACGCGGCTGGAACACTTCCTGCAAGACGCCGAGCACGAATTATTCGATCTAGCAAAAGTCATCGAAGGCTGCGTGCAAGGCTATCGCGCCGCCTACGCGCAAGAGACATTCACCCTGCAAGCGTCAGCCGACGCGCTGCCCATCAACGGCGTACCCGACGCGCTTGCACAGTTGCTCGACAAGCTGGTGGCCAATGCCATGGATTTTCGCACCCCCGGCACACCTATTGAAATTGCGCTGCAAGCGCACGGCAGACATGCAGTTCTCAGCGTCAGCAACAGCGGTGCGCCACTGCCCGATGCGCTTGCCGCCACGCTGTTTTCTTCGATGGTTTCGGTGCGCCCCAAAGAGCAGCACGAGCGCGAAGGCAGGGTGGGTCACCTCGGGCTGGGGCTATACATCGTGCGCCTGGTGGCGGAGTTTCATGGCGGCGAAGCCAAGGCCGAGAACCGGCCCGGTGGTGTCACCTTTTCGGTGGTGTTGCCGCTGGCTGCTGGCGGGTTTACACAATAGGATCACACCGATGACACTTGCCCTATTCATCACCGGCGGCACCTTCGATAAGGAATACAACGAACTTAACGGCGAGCTGTATTTCAAGCAAAGCCACGTCGCTGAAATGCTCGCGATGGGCCGCTGCCTGGTGGCGGTGCGATGCGAGACGTTGATGATGAAAGACAGCCTGTTCATGACCACCGCAGATCGTGAACGGATTGCCTCGGCATGCGCGAGCGCCGCAGAGCAGCGCATTCTCATCACGCATGGCACCGATACCCTGGTCGAAACCGCGCACTTCATCGCCGCAAAAGTGACAACGAAAACCATCGTGTTGACAGGCGCCATGATTCCCTACAAATTCGGCAGCTCAGACGGCCTGTTCAATCTCGGCAGTGCGCTGGCGTTTGCGCAGTCACTCAGCGCTGGCGTGTACGTGGCGATGAATGGCCGCGTGTTCGAATGGAATAAAGTGGCGAAGAATCGGGAGACGGGGTTTTTTGAGGAGACGTAGCTGAAAAGCAAGTCTGGGCTGAAAACGAGAACATCACCGGGAGAACGCCTGCGCAAATTGCAGTCCTGCTTGAGCGCACCCGCAGCGTTCATTTCAACTCAGAGGTGCAGTACGGACAACGCGTTGCTTTCAGGGGAATCGCTGTAAAGCAGAAGGGGCAATCCTTGGTCGTGGCTACAGGCGCTTCTTCTTTCTTGAGGCGATTGATGTTGCGTATCAACAAAAATACAGCGAATGCCACGATCAGGAAACTGATCACACTATTGATGAATACACCATAGTTGATGGTCACCGCACCGGCTTTTTTGGCATCGACCAGCGAGGCGTAGGGGGCGGCGGCCGTGGCGCCATCTTTGAGCACCATATACAGATTGGAAAAATCCACATTGCCCATTAACATACCAATCGGCGGCATGACCACATCGTCCACCAGCGATTTGACGATGGAGCCGAATGCCGCGCCGATGATAATACCGACAGCCATATCGACCACGTTGCCGCGCATGGCGAACGCTTTAAATTCCTTCAGCATATATTTCTCCTTTAACGAAAAATAGGGTGCTTCATACGTCGGATTCTTCCAGTTTGACCGGCCCCTTGCCGGAGAAGCGGTCCAGATAGAGATAGATCACCGGCGTAATGTAGAGCGTGATGACCTGCGAAAAAAGCAGCCCGCCCACCACTGCCAGCCCAAGCGGCTGGCGCAATTCGGCGCCCGCTCCCAAGCCCAGCGCGATAGGTGTTGCGCCCATCAGCGCCGCCAGCGTGGTCATCATGATCGGACGGAAGCGCAGCAGGCAGGCGGTGCGAATCGCCTCCTGCGGCGCCATGCCCTGGTTGCGTTGCGCGTCGAGCGCGAAGTCGATCATCATGATGGCGTTTTTCTTGACAATGCCTATGAGCATGAGGATGCCTATCATGGCGATGATTGACAAATCCATACCGAACAGCCACAGCGTAATCAGTGCGCCGACTGCGGCGGCAGGCAGGCCGGATAAAATGGTCAGCGGGTGCACATAACTTTCATACAGTACGCCGAGCAGCACATAGATCACCAGCAGCGCCGCGACAATGAGCACCACCTGGCTTGCCTGCGACGACTGGAACGCCGCCGCATCGCCACCATAGCTGGTGAGTATGCTGGCCGGGAGATTGAGTTGCTGCTTGAATTGCTCAATGCGTTTCGATGCATCTCCCAGCGGCGCGCCGGGGGCCAGGTTGAACGAAATGGTCACCGCTTCAAGCTGCCCGGCGTGATTGATGGCAAGCGGGCCGACCTCGCGCTCGACCGTCGCCAAACTCGACAGCGCTACCAGCGTGCCATTTTTGGCGCGCAGAAAAATCTTGTCGAAAGCGCTTTCGTCGACACGGTCTGCGGCCGCCATTTGCATGATGACCTGGTAGCTGTCGCTCGAAGTGTAAATGGTCGAAACCTGGCGTTCGCCGAACGCGCTATACAACGACGAACGGATGTCCGCGATCTGCACGCCGAGCAGATTGGCTTTATCGCGATTGATGTTGAGGCGCGCCTGTAAACCCTTGAGTTGCGAATCGCTGGTGACATCACGGAACAACGGGTCTTCGCGCATGCGCGTCATCAGGCCGTCTGAGGCGGCGCGCAACTCTTCGGCGCGCACACTGCGCAAAATGTACTGGTAACGGCTTTTGCTGATGCGCCCGCCCAGCCGAAGATTTTGGATGGGATTGAAGTAGACGTTAATGCCGGGAATGGCGCGCACATCGCGGCGCAGGCTTTCCAGCACCTTATCCATGGGCGGGCGTTCTCCACGGCGTTTCAGATTGATAAACACGCGGCCGCTGTTGCCATCGGTGGCGTTGACAATGATGGCATCGACCGCTGGGTTGGCGCGAATCACGTCCCCCGTGCGTTGCAAAAGCTCTGTCATGGCGGGAAAGGAAATGTCCTCGACGGCTTCAGCAGTTACTAAGACCTGGCCTATGTCCTCATTTGGAAAGAAGCCTTTGGGCAGAGCAATGAAGAGCGCTGCGGTGGCGGCAAAGGTGGCAAGGGCAACGCCGATAATCGTCAGGCGATGATTGAGCGACCAGTCTAGCGTGCGCTCATATTGCGCCAGCACTTTGCGAAATGCGCGCTCAAACCACTCGGTCCATTTCAGTGCGGGAGCGTGCGCGTCGTGTGGTTTCAGGTAACGGCTCGCCATCATGGGAATAAGCGTCAGCGAAACGACGGCCGACACCAGCACTGCAATCGCCACCACGGCGGCAAACTCGTGGAACAACAGGCCGATGACACCGGGCATGAAAAAAATGGGGATGAACACCGCCACCAGCGAAATCGAAATGGAAATAATGGTGAAGCCCATTTCTTTCGATCCCTGCAACGCCGCCTGTAGCGGGGCCATGCCCGCCTCGATATGGCGCACGATGTTTTCCAGCATGACGATGGCGTCGTCAACCACCAGACCGACGGCAAGCGTGATGGCGAGCAGCGAAATATTATCCAGGCTGTAATCGAAATAACGCATCAGTGCGATAGTACCGAGCAGCGAGATCGGCAGCGACAGGGCAGGAATGAATGTCGTGGTGGGACTGCGCAGGAACAGGAAAATTACCAGCACCACCAGCATCACCGTCACCATTAAGGTGAGTTTCACGTCGTGAATCGCATCACGTATCGACACCGAGCGATCATTGCGCAACTTGAGTTCTATGGAGGAAGGCATCTGCGCAATCAGCCCCGGCAATGTGGCTTTGATGGCGTCCACGGTGGCGACGGTGTTGGCGTTGGGCTGGCGCTGCACGGAAAGGGTGATGGCGCGCTCGCCGTTGGCCCAGCTTGCAGTCTTCACCGATTCCACGCTGTCCTCGACTTGCGCCACGTCGGCAAGGCGCACCGCGCCGCCGCCGGGGCCGATTGCAACGATGAGATTGGCGAACGCTGCCGCATTGGCAAGCTGGCGGTTGGCCTGGATGGTGAGCGTCTGGCGCGGGCCTTCGAGCGTACCGATGGGCGAGTTGGCGTTGGCCGTGCGCAAGGCGGTGGCGATATCATCTATTGTCAGGTTGCGCGCCGCCAGCGCTTCCGCACTCACACGCACGCGCACGGCGAATTTCTTCTGCCCGTTGATATTGACTTGCGCCACACCGTCCAGCGTCGATAACGTGGGCGAGATCAGGTTGTCGGCAAAACTGTTGAGGTCAGACAGCGACATCGAAGGCGATGTCAGCGTAAGGAACAAGATGGGCGCATCGGCAGGATTCACTTTGCGATACGACGGCGGCGATGTCATCTCGCTGGGCAATGCGCGTTGCGCGCGCAGCAGCGCCGCCTGCACATCGACGGAAGCGGCGTCGATGTCGCGGCCTTGTTCAAATTCCAGTGTGATAGATGTACTGCCCAATGTGCTGGTTGAGTTGATCGCCGCGACACCCGAGATGGTGGAAAACTGTCTCTCGAGCGGGGTCGCCACCGAGGACGCCATGGTCTCGGGACTGGCCCCCGGCAGTGATGCCGCCACGTTGATGGTCGGCGTATCGTAGCTCGGCAAGGCTGCAATCGGCAGGTCGCTATAGGCAATCACGCCGCCCACCACCAACGCTGCGGACAGCAGCACCGTCATGATGGGACGGCGGATGCACAGCTCGGAAATGTTCATGGTTGCGCCGCGGTTTCAGGCGCCTTGCCTGCGGATTTCTTTTCCACTTTGGCGCCGCTACTGTCGGGGCCACCCTTGCGATTTGTGCCATCAGCGCCTGTCTTGGCCTCAGCCACCAGTGCGCCGACGCGCAGGTTCTGTGCACCCTCAACCACCACACGCGTGCCGGGTTTCACACCCGAGATGACGGCGACGCCATCTTGAATCAAGCGAACCTCGACCGGCAATGACGCCACTTTGTTATCTTCGCCGATGACATAGAGGAATTTATTTTCCGGTCCGGTCTGCACCGCCTGAACCGGCGCCGTCAGTGCAGCAGCGAACGTGCGCGGCGCGAGCGCGACGCTGACGAACATGCCCGGCCACAGGCGGTTGTCCGCATTGGCGAACGTGGCCTTGAGGCGGATGCTGCCGCTGGCCGTATCGACGGCATTGTCGATAAACACCAGTTTGCCTTTAATTGTCGGCGCGTCAGGGATGTCGAGTTCGGCAGTGACCACCACCTCGCCCTTGCTCAAGGCTTGCTGCAAGCTGGCCAGCTCGCGCTCAGGCAGGGTGAAACTAACATTGATCGGATCGATCTGCGTGATACTCACCAGCGCCGCGCCATTGGGTTGCACCAGGCTGCCCGGATACACGGCGATGGCCCCGCTGCGCCCTGAAATCGGCGCAGTGATTTCGCTGAAGCTGCGCGCAACGCGGCTCGCTTGTGTCGCGGCCTGATCGACCGCAAGCTGGCCACGCAAACCGTCAACCTGATTCTGTGCAGTATCCAGCGCCGCCTGCGAAATAAATTTCTGCCGGAACAATTCGCGCTGGCGTTCGAGATTGCGCTCGGCATTGAGCAGATCGGCGCGCGATTTGGTCACCTGCGCCTCGGTCTTGCTGAGATTGGCCTCTTCGCTGCGCGCATCGAGGGTGAACAAGCGCTCGCCCTTGCGCACATTTTGTCCCTCTTTAATGTGCACGCTTTTGATCGTGGCGCTGATTTGCGGCCGCACTTCCACCACCTGCTGCGCCGACACCGTGCCCTTGGCGCTCAGTTTGGCGGCAATGTCGCTTTGCACAACTACTGCGCTCACCACCTGCACCGCAGCGCCGCCGGAGGGCTTGGTATTGGCTGCGGCATTACGCGTGCGCCAGATCCATACGGAGGCGACGAGGACAATCAGCAGGATGCCGACAATGACCAGCCACTTCCAGCGACCAGCGCCGACGGGCTTGCCAACTGCGCCAGGTTTGTAGCCTGGAACAGTCGGTTTCAAATTTACCGCAGAATCCACGTCCATCAAGAAGCCTCGCCTTTATGTCTTTTTCAATATAAGTGTGTAAGTTTGCACTAATATTGCCCCATCACCTGTAGTACAAAATTTATGCAACGAATATGGATTGACCGGCAACCTGAAGCGTAGTTCCTATTGAGGAATTATCCGCGCATTTTCCCTGCGTAGGCTAATGGGCCTGACCCTATCGATCCAAACTGGCGTGGAGTAAGCCCACCGCGCCGTGCATTTACGGAAAGCAAAGAAATAGCGACGGCGCGTAGGGCGGACCTGTCCGCCAAACCTTCAGCGCCTCTGTGCAAGATGCTGCGGCGGACAAGTCCGCCCTACGCCCGAGCTTTTGGCTTGAGCGTATAGCATAGCTTCCACATCAGTTTGAATCGCACCCCAAGGGAACACCCCAGTGGAATGACGTTTACAATCATGTTGCACTCATTGTGTTGCAGCATTCCCATTCGGTACTTAACAAATGCTAAGTGATCTGTTCATGGTTCCGGTCTATGTGCGAGTTGCGCGAAATGCACTTCGAACGCGGAATATCAAATCCGCAATTGAAGTCACCACACCGGCAACAACCCCGTTTACAACGCAGAGCGCTCGACTGGACATTAATACTTTGCGCCAACACGAATTAACTATTCTGTTCAGCCAAGCAGGCCACCTCTGCTAGAATTCTACGAGCTTATAACGCGCTGCCGAGTCCAAATTGAATAAATATCACACTGTTCTTTCGCGAGTAGTTATGTTGATAGCAGTGCTGGCTGGCATGCCAGTCCTGTCGCTGGCTGACGGTTTTCCGGACAAACCGCTGCCCTCGGGTGTGAGCGGTATGGTTGCTTTGGTACCGGGCTGCCCGGGGCCGCAAAAAAAAGGGGAGGATTGCCACAAACCCTTGCCAGGCAAATCGGTGCAGTTGATCGATTCGGGGGGAAAGGTGGTTGCTTCGGCCATTTCGGGCGAGGACGGCAAGTTCAATCTGAGCGCCATGCCCGGAGAATATACACTCAAGGTCGTAATCGATGCCTACTATCCGCGCTGCCCGACGGTTGGCGTACTGGTTCGCAAAGAGAGCTTGGTCGATGCCAATATCGTTTGCGATAGCGGGATGCGCTAAAGGACTTGACAGTGTGTCGGCGGGTCGAACTGCAATTTTCGCGATCAATCGGCGTGGCGAATGGCTCGTCTGTCTTTTTGGTGGATGGCATTGTACCGGCGCAATTACTCAGCATTTTTCCTACCCCAAGCGAGACCTGTTTGACAAGTTTTTTTGGGGCTTATAACGAAAAAAATATATTTTGTAACAAGATGTCAAAGTTCGGAAGATCACCTAAAATCGCTCAGCCACTAAGCTAACAAAGTTTAGTGCGCCGCAACAAAAATTCGGTCTGGTCTACAAGGCCAGTGCCATGACAATAACTTTGTAAGGGGAATTTCCGATGAAAACATCTGTGCGCAGCATTCGTTGCATCGCAGCAGTTTTGATTTCGTCCCTGCCGTTGCTCGCCCTGGCAGAAGTTGACGATGATATAAAAGTAGTCCCGGCGGTCAGAAGCGACCAAATTTCCAGTTTGCGAAACTTGCCCGTATCCACCACCGGTGACACCTTAATCAATCCGCCGGCTGATCCTGGTGGTTACCTGAAAGGTTCGGCGACCCCTGTGGTTGATCGTGCAGCGCAAACTGGCGCTGTAATTGCGCCCGCTGCTGCGGCGACACCTGGGCTCGGTTTCGATGGAGTGGGCAACGGTTTTACGGGCCCGCAAGGGACGTTCACCGTGCAATCGGCGCCGCCGGACACTGTCGGTGCAATCGGTCGCACGCAGTATGTGCAATGGGTTAATTCCAGTTTTGCCGTTTTCGATAAGAATACCGGCGCCACAGTTTACGGCCCGGTCGCCGGCAATACGCTGTTTGCCGGGTTTGGCGGTGTGTGCGAAACACAGAACGATGGCGATCCTATCGTACAGTATGACAAGGCCGCTGATCGCTGGATCATGACGCAGTTTGCGGTGCCCACCAATGGCCCCTTCATGCAGTGTATCGCCGTATCGAAGACCTCGGATGCCACCGGCGGCTACAACCGTTATGCGTTCCAGTATTCGGGCTTCAACGATTACCCGAAGATGGGGGTCTGGCCGGACGCGTACTACATCACCTACAACATGTTCAACGCTGCCGGCACGGCTTTCCTGGGCGCGCAAGTCTGTGCATTCAATCGCGCCGCCATGCTTGCCGGCACCGCCGCCACGCAACAGTGCAAGCAGTTGAGCACAACGTACGGTGGATTACTTCCGGCCGACCTCGACGGCAGCACGCCGCCCCCCGCCGGTTCGCCAAACTTTCTTTTGAGCGGCGGCACCAACAATCTCCTTCTGTGGAAATTTCACGTCGATTGGGCTGCTTCGGCCAATACCACCTTCACGGGCCCGATCTCGATCCCGGTGACGGCATTCAATACGGCCTGTGGCGGCGCCACCTGCATCCCGCAGCCGAGTACGACGCAGCAGCTCGATTCGCTGGCAGACCGCCTGATGTATCGTCTCGCCTACCGCAATTTCGGCGATCATGAAGCGCTGGTTGTCTCGCACGCGGTGACGGTTGGCACGACCGCTTCGGGGGTTCGCTGGTACGAGATACGCAACCCCAACGGCACGCCCTCGGTATTCCAGCAATCGAGCTATTCTCCGGATACCGCTTCGCGCTGGATGAGCAGCATCGCCATGGACAAGGCGGGCAATATCGCCGTCGGCTACAGCCTCTCCAGCTCGACCATCAAGCCGTCGCTACGCTATTCCACGCGCACGGCAACCGACCCGGTCAACACGCTGAGCAATGAGACCAGCATTGTCGTGGGCGGCGGTTCGCAGCTCGCCACCCTCAGCCGCTGGGGCGATTACACCGCCATGACGATCGATCCTGTCGACGATTGCACGTTCTGGTACACCGGCCAATATCTCAAGGCGAATGGCACATTCAACTGGAGCACGCGCATCAGCTCGTTCAAGATGCCTAATTGCGGCGCCGCGACAGTCTTGACGGCCACCAATCCGCTCAGTCAGACAGTAACGGCCGGTGCAACTGCAACCTTCAGCGTAACGGCCAGCGGCGGAACTACACCATATAGCTACAAATGGTTCAAGAACGGCGTGCAAGTCGCGGGCGCTACGACATCCTCATATAGCATAGTGACCGCGCTCAGCGACAACGGCGCCTTGATTCACGCCCAGGTGACTGATTCGGCCGTCACACCCGCTACTGTGACAACTACAGATGCAACCCTTACTGTAACCGCGCCGCCACCGCTGGCCATCACCACGCAGCCGGCTAACGTCACGGTCGCGGCAGGTGCTACCGCCAGCTTTTCCGTCGTCGCCAGCGGTGGCAAAACGCCTTACATCTACACCTGGTTCAAGAACGGTGTGCAAGTAAGCACTGGCAACGTGGCGAGCTACAGCTTTGTTACCGTTGCAACCGACAACGGCGCCTTGATAAAGGTGACTGTTACCGACAGTGCAACCCCGCAGGCGTCGGTGACCAGCAACAACGCGACCCTGACGGTAACTGCCGTTACGCAGCAGGAACTGATGGTTAACGGTACGTTCGAGACTGGCACGACACCCTGGACCGGCAATACCGGCGACATCGGCAGCTTCACCGGCGAACCGGCCTACGCAGGCACGCGCAATGCCTGGATGGGCGGCAATGGTTCGGCCATCACCGAAACGCTGGGGCAAACCTTGGCCATTCCGTCTGCCATCAGCAAAGCCACGTTGAGCTTTTTCTTGCATATCGACACGGCTGAAACAACCACAGCGACGGTTTACGACACGCTCACTGTACAGGTGCGTAATTCTGCGGGTACTGTGTTGCAGACCCTGGCGACCTACAGCAACCTTAATAAGGCCACGGGGTATCAGCAGCGCACGTTCGATCTGACTGCCTACAAGGGCCAGACGGTGCAGATATTCTTTAGCGAGAAGGAGGACTCTTCGCTGCAAACGTCCTTCGCGCTGGACAATGTCAGCTTGATCACCCAGTAAAACGAAGCAGCTTGCACACCATCAGGTGTGCCGCATTCAAAACGCCTCGGCATTCGTCGGGGCGTTTTTTTTCGAAATTGCCGCAGATCCCAGGTTGAAGAGAAGAGATAATTTGGCGCCCACGGTTTACCCCAACAACAGGCCACGCCTGGGTCTGCTTCTCCACTTTTTATTTATTCTTGAGACAGGCAAAGAATAAACTCATCCACAGATTACGCAGATTTCCCAAATTTCTGACTACTGAGTAAATAACCATGCACGTCACTCCTCCAACCGAGCCATTAGCGGGACGCTCCTGCCCGCTTTCTTATCGTTACTCTCCCGCGGTGTTCAAGCGCGCGCCAGAAGTGCACGCCGACACCGTGTATGTCATTGGCGGACTGTATGGCAACCTGGCGGCGCTGGAAAGCATTTTTGCCCTCGCAACGCAAGAACCGGTTGCGCCCAGCTTGGTTTTCAACGGCGATTTCAACTGGTTTAACTGCGACGCTGCCGGCTTTGAAGCCATTAACCGTCAAGTACTGCGCCACGTTGCGCTGCGCGGCAACGTTGAAACTGAACTGGCGAGCGATAACTCAGAGGCCGGATGCGGCTGCGCCTACCCCGATTCGGTGAGCGATGCAGAGGTGCAGCGTTCAAATGAAATCCTGGACACGCTGCGCGCCTGCGCCGCACGCTTCCCCGCCTTGCGTGCGCAACTGGGCGCCCTGCCGATGCATATTGTCGCCCAGGTTGGCGATTTACGCGCCGCCATCGTGCATGGCGACGCCGAATCGCTTGCGGGCTGGGGCTTTGCGCACGACGCGCTCGATGCGCCGCAAAGCGTCGCTCTGCTTGAGCGCGCTTTCGATGCCGCGCAGGTTGACTTGTTCGCCAGCAGCCATACCTGCCTGCCCGTCGCCAGGCAGTTCGTGTTTCCCAAGCGGCACGGCGCGGTCATTAACAATGGCGCAGCGGGCATGCCTAATTTCGCTGCATCGCACTGCGGCGTGTTGACACGAATTTCGCGCCACGCTTCAGTGCATCCCACGCTCTATGGTTTCTCGCTGTGTGGGGTGCAGGTTGACGCCCTCCCCGTTTATTACGATCAAAAGCGCTGGGTCGAATCCTTTCTCGCCAACTGGCCGCCGGGATCGGCTAGCCACGAGTCCTACTTCAAGCGCATAATTCAGGGCCCGCAGTATGCGTTAGCAGACGCCGCGCCAAGGCGTGCGGCGACTGCTCTCTGACACTAACTCTGCCAGGACCTGTAGTTTTGATGCGGCCTTTGCGGCGCAGCGGCGTTGTTTGTTTGTTCACCTCACTAGGGAGCTTGCGTCATGTTGAAGGGAAAAACTGCAGTGGTAACCGGTTCCACAAGCGGCATCGGTCTGGGTATTGCCGAGGGCTTTGCCAAGGAAGGCATAAATCTGGTCCTCAACGGATTTGGCGACGCCGCAGAGATCGAAAAAATTCGCGCCGGACTGGCTTCCAAGTTCGGCATCAAGGTCACTTATGACGGCGCCGATATGACCAAGCCCGAGCAAATCGAAGCCATGATGAAAAAAGCAGCAGCCGATTTTGGCGGCGTCGATATTCTCATCAACAATGCCGGCATTCAACATGTCTGCCCGGTGGAAGAGTTTCCCACCGCCAAGTGGGACGCCATTATCGCCATCAACCTGTCTTCCGCCTTCCACACCACGAAAATGGCAGTGCCCTATATGAAGGCTAAAGGCTGGGGGCGCATCATCAACATCGCCTCGGCTCACGCCATGGTGGCATCGCCTTTTAAGTCGGCTTACGTTGCCTCCAAGCATGGCGTCATGGGCTTCACCAAAACTGTTGCTCTGGAAGTCGCCGAAAAGGGTATTACCTGCAACGCCATCTGTCCTGGCTATGTGCTCACACCCTTGGTGGAAAAACAGATTCCCGACACCGCAAAAGCGCGCGGCATAACCGAAGCACAGGTCAAGAAAGACGTGCTGCTCGCGGCGCAGCCCACCAAGCAGTTCGTGACCGTGGAGCAAGTTGCCGACACCGCCATTTTTTTGTGCAGCGACTCGGCCGCTTCCATTACAGGCACGAACATCATGGTCGACGGTGGCTGGACCGCACATTAAGCGCGGCAAGGCGACATAAACGAATGCCACTGTGCACAAGGCGCTGCCAAGGCGCGGGAGAGAGACTATGAAAGCGAAAGCCAAAGCCGCGCTAACACGCAGCACCACCAAGAAAGCGGCTGCCTCGGTTAAGCCAGCTAGCAAGTCGGCCCGTCCGGTCGTTGCGCCGCCAGGCGCGGCAACACGCATCGCCAACAAATTAAAGCCTCGACCCAGCAGCGCGCCGAAGAAAATCAACATGGCGCTACAAGGCGGCGGTGCGCACGGCGCCTTCGGCTGGGGCGTGATGGATAAGTTTCTGGAAGATGGGCGTGTCGAGATTGAAGGCCTGTCGGGCACCAGCGCGGGATCGATGAATGCCGTGGTCTACGCCTACGGCAAGCTCAAGGGCAATGACGGTGCGCGTCAGGCGCTGCACGATTTCTGGAAAGCCATTTCGGATGCCGGGCAGAAGTTTGCGGTGAAGCGCATGCCGTGGGATCAGGCGCTGGGATTGAGCATGGAGAAATCGCCGATCGCCGAAATGGTCAAGGCGATGACCAGCGTGATCTCGCCCTACCAGTTGAATCCGATGAATTTCAACCCGCTACGCGATGTGCTCGAAGCACACGTAGATTTTGAAGAGCTGGAGCGCAGCCAGATCACCAAACTTTTTATCTGTGCAACCAACGTGCGCACCGGCAAGGTGAAAATATTTCACACGCCAGAAGTGACTGCCGACGTGGTGCTCGCCTCGGCCTGCCTGCCGCAAATTTTTCAGGCCGTCGAGATTAATGGCGAGCATTATTGGGACGGCGGATACATGGGCAATCCGGTGCTTTATCCGCTGTTCTATTACACCGATTCGCGCGATGTCGTCATCCTGCACATCAAC
>JAYWAM010000202.1:0-5326 GCA_043782425.1 Betaproteobacteria bacterium | reverse complement strand
TGGTATTTGAAGTGGGGCGCAGCACAGTGACGTAGAAAATCGGCATCGGCGAAAAAAGAGGTCATCGCAAAATCCACGAGATCAGGTCGTCTGAGCCTGCTTTCGGATGTACTTGTCGGAAGGCAGTGTCTCAAGCTCCTCAGCCAGTCTCCAGCCTGCTGTGCCGTAGTCCAGCGGACCACCCTGCGATTCGTGTTGAATGACGATCACAGGCGCGCCAGCCGCTCGTGCCTTGCGGGACACCAAGTTGATACGATCAATGACCCGCCTGGATTCGAAGGCCTCGTACTCGCCAGAGCAAAGGGCTTGCTGAACGTCGATGATGAGGAGGGCGGTGGTCATTGAGCTTTAGGCCATGATATGGACGGCGTCAACCTTAGCGTATGAAGCCGCCCAAATCAACCCTGGACTCTTGTTCTGCTAATTTCAACACAAATACATCTTGCCCTTCACTTCGCTTGCCATCAGCGCCGTCTCGCGCTCGCGCTGATCGCGCGCGAGTAAGGACTCGAAGATAAAAATTGGCGTTTGACAGAGGCTCTTACGTCGAGGATACTTTCACTCGTGCGCTTGAATTTCCTATCCTTATTCTTTGGCGCGCTGGTGCTAATTGGCGCGAGTTGGCTGTTCGGCGGGATTGCTGAAGACGTCGTGTCCGGTGATCCGCTCACTATCGTTGATGCCCAACTGGCCGCGTGGTTACACTCGCATTCGACGCCCCGGCTTACCCAATTCATGCTAATCATCAGCAACCTGCATGGCATGCTGGCGATAAGTATTTATGCGCTCCTGTTCGGACTTTTTCTGTTATGGAGACAACAACGCTATTGGCTGCTTGCCGTGATCCTGACTGTTCCCGGCGGTATGCTCCTGAATGTTCTTATGAAGCTAGCATTCCAGCGCGTGCGCCCCGGCTTCATCGATCCTATCTTCACCTTGACCACTTACAGTTTTCCCAGCGGACACACTGCTGGAGCGACGCTGTTCTATGGCGTGTTGGCCGCATTCCTGGTCGCACATATAAGCATGTGGCGCTGGCGCGTTTCTGTCGTCGCGGCAGCCATCCTGCTGGTGGCTCTGGTGGGGTTTAGCCGTATCTATTTAGGCGTTCACTATCTGAGCGATGTGTTGGCCGCTGGCGCCGAAGGCGTCGCCTGGCTCGCGCTATGTCTTACCGCCATCCAAACGTTGCGGCAGCGCCGGACGGTGCAGCGCCTCACGCCCTGACTCATGCGAGAACCCATGCCTGCTCCCATTGCCCCCATTGCCGTCATTATCAACGCCTCTGCCGGTGCGGGCTATACAAAAGACTGGGTAGATAAGCTGACTAAAATATTTCGAGCGGGTGGACTTGATGTACAGGTCACGCTTGCCCGAGACGGCGCGGAGATCATCGACACAGCAAACCGCGCCATTGCCGAAAAACCTTCAATTATTGTTGCCGGAGGCGGAGACGGGACGATCAATGCAGTTGCGTCAACGCTAGTCGGAACGAAGATTGCGCTTGGCGTTCTGCCACTTGGAACGCTTAACCATTTTGCCAAAGACCTGCATATTCCGCTAGGCCTGGAAGAGGCCGCGCACACGATCATTGCCGGACATCCCATTAAGGTTGACGTGGGTGAAGTCAACGGTCGCATCTTTCTCAATAATTCCAGCCTGGGGATTTACCCCAGCCTTGTCAGACAACGGGAAAATCAGCGGAAGCGGTTGGGTCTCAGCAAGTGGACTGCTTTTGTGTGGGCAACCCTTACGCTATTACGCCATTACCCGTTTCTGAATGTACACGTCACTGCCAATGGAAAAGAACACGCGCGTCTCACGCCTTTTGTCTTCATCGGTAACAATGAATACCAGATGGAGGGCTTCAATATCGGTGAACGCAAATGTCTTAATGCCGGGCAGTTGAGTTTGTATGTGACCCAGCGTACCGGACGGTTAGCGTTGCTGCGGCTCGCTCTGCGCGCCCTGTTCGGAAGATTAAGCCAGGCAAAAGACTTCGACGCTCTCACCGCTCAAGAAATCCTGATCGAGGTGCGGCGCCAGCATATGCATATTGCTACTGACGGCGAAGTCAATGTGATGGACACGCCGCTGCGCTACCGTGTTCGTCCCGGTGCATTACACGTTATCGCGCCAAAAATGCAGGAACCGGACGGGGTGTAAAAGAAGCACATCATGCGCACGCTCGTTCACCTTTCTGATCTCCATTTTGGCCGTGTCGATGAGGCGCTTATCGGACCTTTAATCGAGCTGGTTGCGCAGAACAGGCCCGATGTCGTGGTGGTTTCCGGCGATCTGACGCAACGCGCGCGCAGCGAGCAGTTCAAGCAAGCGCGCCGCTTTCTGGATTCCCTGCCAATGCCACAGATCGTCGTGCCTGGTAATCATGACATACCGTTGCATAATCTTTTTAACCGTTTTGTTCAACCGCTCGACAAATATCGGCGCTATATCACGCGTGATCTTGAACCGTTTTATGTCGATGATGAAATTGCCATCCTGGGTATCAACTCTGCACGCTCACTAACTTTCAAAGACGGGCGCGTCAATGAAAGCCAGATCGCCCGCGTACAGGCGCGGCTCTCCACATTGGACGCCCATATTACTAAAGTTATCGTGACGCACCATCCGTTTGATTTGCCCGCCGACTACGCTGATACAGAGATTGTCGGACGCGCACCGATGGCAATGAAAATGTTCGCCAGTTGTGGCGCAGACATGCTACTTGCCGGTCATCTGCATGTCAGTCACGCGGGAAACACCGCTGCCCGTTATGCAATCAGCGGCTACGCCGCCCTCGTCGTGCAGGCAGGCACGGCGACTTCAACCCGGAGCAGGGGGGAATCCAATTCTTTTAATGTCATCCAGATACATTCTCCGCACATCAGCATCAAGCGTTTTACCTGGGCGCCGCAACTGAGCGCTTTTACCGTCTTTACCACTGAATCGTTTCAACGCAGCGCCAGCGGATGGTCGCGTGACTGTGCAACAAAGGATTGATCTTTGGCGAACATGGTGCGGTTGCTAAACCCCTGCGTTAAATGCGCTTTTGCACTTGTGTACTGAAGCTGCCCTCCTGCTTTCCAGATGCAGCCGCCTCGCTTGCCGCCAGCGCCGCTTCGCGCTCACGCCTATCGCGCGCGATGCGCGACAGGTGGAATTCATGCCGCTGTCTTGAATGGTTTGCATCGGGCAACGCAGGCGCTGCTTGCATGACGATGCAATCGACCGGGCAGACCGGCAGGCACAGCTCACAGCCGGTGCATTGCGCTTCAATCACTGTGTGCATGAATTTGTTGGCGCCGAGAATCGCATCGACCGGGCACGCCTTGAGGCAACGTGCGCAGCCGATGCAGGTTTCTTCAATAATGCGCGCTACGCTTGGAGGACGGTAGAGGCCATTGTGCGGATTGAGGGGTTTAGTCTCGCGCGCGAGCAATTGCGCTAATTTTTCCACCACGCTATCGCCGCCGGGCGGGCACTGATTGATGTCTGCCGCGCCGCTTGCAATAGCCTCGGCATAAGGGCGGCAGCCGTCGTAGCCGCACTTGGTGCATTGCGTTTGCGGAAGGAGCGCATCGATTTGCGTGGCGAGGGGCATATACATATAGCAGTCAGAAATTACGGGGACAAATTGTATGGCAACTTGCGATTGATACCCCCTCACCCCAACCCTCTCCCCCGTTTCCGGGGGAGAGGGAAAAAACTCCCTCTCCCGCTTGGGCGGGAGAGGGTTGGGGTGAGGGTGGGGAAAGTGCAAAAGAACTTTGTAAAACAGGGCAGAAAGGAGAGAAAAGAATGTAGCAAAAATTTCTTATTTCTCAGTAAGCGACTGCGTGGCTGCATGACTGTATCAAGGCAATTTCAAAGCGGACGCGCATTCGCTGATGAGTGTTGGACCGCGATAAATGAAGCCGGTATAAATCTGCACCAGCGCGGCGCCGGCGTCGATTTTAGCTTTGGCGTCCGCGCCGGAAAGAATGCCGCCGACACCGATAATCGGAATGTTGCCCTTCAAAGCCTTGGCGAGTTGGCGCAGGATTTCCGTTGAGGGTGAGAACAGCGGGCCGCCGGACAGGCCGCCGCTTTCCTTGGCCAGCGGATGGTCGGCAATCGACTGGCGCATGACGGTGGTGTTGGTGGCGATTACGCCATCTATGCCGTGCTCAAGCAAAAGCTGTGCGATATTTTTGAGCGCGACTGCGTCGAGATCGGGCGCGATTTTGAGCACCAGCGGCACCACTTTTTTGTGCTTTTTCACCAGCTTTACACGTTCCGCCTTGAGGGCCGATAGCAGGGCGTCGAGTTGCTCTGTGGCCTGCAAGTCGCGCAGCCCGGCGGTGTTGGGCGATGAGATGTTGATTGCGACATACGAGGCAAAAGAATACACGCCGCGCAGGCAGGTGAGGTAATCTTGCGCGGCATTTTCAAGCGGCGTATCGGCGTTCTTGCCGATGTTCAGACCCAGCACGCCCTTGAATCTGGCGCGCTGCACGTTGGCCACGAAAGCCTCAAGCCCTTGATTGTTGAAACCCAGGCGGTTGATTAGCGCCTCGTGTTCGGTGAGGCGGAACATGCGCGGTTTGGAATTGCCCGGCTGCGCGCGCGGCGTCACCGTGCCCACTTCAATGAAGCCAAAGCCGAGCGCCGCCAGGGCGTCGATGTATTCACCATTTTTATCGAGCCCTGCGGCGACTCCGACGGCATTGTCGAACTTGAGGCCCATGACTTCACGCGGAGCAAAAACTCTACAACCGAGCAGTGCGGCAAGGCCCAGACTTTCGATGCGCTTGAGTGATTTGAGCGCGACGTTATGCGCAAGCTCAGGGTCGAGCGCGAAGAGCGCCGTGCGGGCGATGGGATAGAGCATCGAGTGGTGGGAAATTACGGCTGCGGTTTGGGAGGGGTGATGCGCATCCACGCGCCGCGCACTAAGCCCTCCATAGGTTGAAAGCTGATCTTGTAACTCATTTTGCGGCTTTCGTTGATCCAGTAGCCCAGGTACACATAAGGCAGATCGCGGCGTTTGGCTTCCTCGATTTGCCACAGTATGTTGTAACAGCCCAGGCTGAGGCTGGCGCGCTCGGGGTCGTAGAAGGTGTACACAGACGATAAGCCGTCAATCAATTCATCGACTATGCTCACCATGCGCAGAAAGCCGTTCTCGCGGAACTCCACCAGTTTGCTGGTGACATTGCTTTGCAACAGAAAGTGCGAATACTGCTCGCGCGAGTCGTGATCCATGCCGCCGCCGGGATGACGCATCTGCTGATAGCGGCGGTACAACGCATAGTGTTCGTGCGAAAACTTGAGATCGAGCACG
>JAYWAM010000201.1:0-5334 GCA_043782425.1 Betaproteobacteria bacterium | reverse complement strand
TAGATTTTTCATTGCAAACCTCTAAGAGTGACTTGCCGATATTCCGTATCCCATGCAACGCATTGCGTCATACGCACGCAGGCGACTTGTGCTTAGCGTTTTATCCAATTACCCGTGTGTCACCGCCGACGCGTTGCAAAACCGCCGCCGGGACGCGCCCTATCCACATCTGATACATAGATATCACCCACATGGTGGCGAAGCACACGCCGAGCATCGCGCCTGCCGCCATGGTCACCCAGGCAAAAGGATGATAAATCTTGACCATATACCAGGAAATCACATCGATCGCCACGCAAACGAAAGGCAGGCCGATGATGACGGATTTGAGCCACACCGGACGCACATAGGCATGGCTGAAGGCCAGACCAACCAGGGAAAAAATAAACGTAATGCCGAAAAGATGAATATGCGACACGCGCACCAGGGTAAAGACGTCAGTTCCTGTGTCCTGCTCAGTCACCTTCTTAATATTGTCGTAACCGTCCAGGTTAAGCAGATGCGGGTTGCTGCCATCATGGCAGGACATGCAGCGTTTTTCGACGGCCGGACGGACATAGGTCTCGTAAGTCGGGCGGTCGGCGCCTTTCTGCGCCCAGGAAACGATGGCCTTGGCCTCATCTGTGGGCAACATGGCCGACATCGGCCCGCGCAAGGCGGATTCAATTTTCGAACCTTTGCCGCTGCCGGAGTAGGCGATGACCAGATCGTCATAGGTCAGGTCCAGAGAATTCCCATCCCGCCCTGAGTAGGTATGAAACAGGTAAACAAGGGCAAACAGATAACCCAATCCAAGCAGGCAAAGCGCCGCTGTGTAGAGAGTGCGCATGCTAAGCGGCAGCTCTGAGTAATGACTATAGAGCCGATGCAGCGGTGCTGTTTCTTTCATGACGGTTTGCCCCTTGCTTCGAGTTCGGTTCGACGGTTGTTCTTTCCGGTAGCGCCGCAGCCGCGTTTCAGCGTAGTCATTATTTTGCTTCCGGCCTTGCAGGCAGCGTCACGTAAATGACGGCCCGGGCCTTCTGACGCGCATAATGCGCCGCGAGATTGCCCATATCTTCGTCGCTCACTCCATCGAGCATGGCGCTCATTGCCTTGCTCCTGCGTTCGCCTTTCTTGTAAGCGTGCAACACCGACTCAAGATAGTCGGCGCGCTGCGCCGCGAGCGCCGGCGAGCGCGGGTCTGTGCTGTTGCCGTCCACCCCATGGCAACGGTCGCAACGCTCGGTAATGTCCACAAGCGCAAGCGGCTTGCGCACGTTTGGCGCCTGCGGCGGCAGACTCGCATAGTAGGCGGCCAAATCCTTGATCATCGCGTCGTCGAGCGATGCAGCGGGCGCCTTCATGGAGGCGTCGGCGCGTGCGCCATCCTTATACGCGTGTATCGCGGAAAAAAAGTATTGCGCATCCTGCCCTGCAAGGCTTGGCGTCGAGGCATTGATGCTGACGCCACCTTCGCCGTGACAGCCCGCGCAGGCTGTCGCGGCGGCTTTGCCAACCGACTGATTACCTTGCGCTGGGTTCTGCGCCTTGGCGGGCTTCTGCATAGCGAAGTAAAGCGCTGTATTGCTCATATCGGCATCGCTGAGAGCCGCCACCAGTGTCTTCATCATGTCGTGCTTGCGCTGACCGTTCTTATACGCAGCGAGGGTTCCGGCAAGATACTTGGAATCCAGACCAACCAGATTGGGCATGCCGGGTATCTTGCTGTTTCCGCTTTCACCGTGACAGCCCGAACAGCCGGCGGCGACCGCCTTGCCGACGCTGACCGGGTCAGCCTTTGTAGTAGCCATTTTTACGCTGGCTGCAGCCGCAGGCGATGCCGGTTCCAGGCTGGCGTAATACGCCGCAACTTTGACCAATGCATCGTCGCTAAGGAATTTGACGACCTGGTTCATCGGCGTATCGCCCCGCGTCCCGGCCTGATAAACGCGCAGTTCCATATATAAGTACACCGGACGCTGGCCGGCGATGTTCGGCACACCCTTGGATTTGCCCAGACCGTTTAGCCCATGGCAGGCCGCACAGGACGCCAGCGCAACGCGTTTACCCTCGACAATATCCTGCGGAGTAGCGAAGGCGGCGCGATAATCATCGACGGGTACTGGTTGCGGTGTTGCAGACGCTGCAGCTATGCATAACGCGGGGACAGCGGAACCCAGGGCCATCACAATCGACAGCAGAGGCAGGACAGTCAGGACGTTTCGCTTCATCTACATTTCCTCAGTCGACCATAAAGCATTCCCGGCATCCCTTCTAGATGCGCCGCTGTCCTATTATCCATCCTTCGGGGAAACCATATGCGTAAATCGGATTTCTACTAATGACAGGGTATTGCCGAAAGCAAAACAGGTATTGATGAAAATCAAACAAGTTGCTGTTCACGCGCGTCCGCAGCTTGCGATGCCGATCAGGAAATTCCTGGCGTCAAGCACTCCACACTAAGCGCTGCGGCTCGGCTCCTACGCGTTCTGTGCCGGAATCAAGAAGCTACGTATCCTTTGATCTCAATCAAAATGCATGTGTCGCATAGCAGCACACTGGGGGACACTTTCAGGCTGGCTGTGCGCATGCCTACCACCACGCAGATGTTACCCATGTTCAAAAAAATCCTCATCCCCACTGACGGCTCGCCTCTCTCGACCGAATCCGCTGTTGCGGCGATGGCGCTGGCAAAAGCGCTGAGTGCAAGCGTGGTCGGATTTTATGCATGCCCTCCCTACCGCTTGCAACCCTTCGAGGATTTTCCGGGGATCAGCCCGGAAAATGAATTCGACGAACGCTGCAAACGCAATGCTGAGAATTTTCTTGGAGCGCTGGCGGAAATAGCGCGCGAAAGCGGCGTGAAATTTGTGGGTCATACCTTGACCACTGAGCAGCCCGCCGTCGGTATCGTTGAGGCGGCAAACAACACCCTGTGTGATCTCATCTGCATTGGCTCGCATGGATATGGCGGCCTCACCCAGCTTTTTCTCGGCAGCGTCACCACGAAGGTGCTGTCTCTGTGTGACATTCCAGTGTTGGTATATCGCAAAGCAAAGTCACCGGCGCGCGACAAGTTATAGTCGATTCCTTAACCATGTTGTTTCGCGCTCGCGGAATAGCCGGATCGATGCACAGCCTTACATGGCGCGGAAAGACACCGTCAATGTTGCCTAAGGCGTGACTGATCACGGCACGCGGGGAAGGGGCGTTTCGCTCTATTGTTTCGTCGCTCAAACTGACCTGACCTAACGTTCAAATTGAGGGATGCCGCAAAGCGGCAACAATCCCCGCCTTCATGTCACTCTCCCTTACCTGCTCAATACCAGGCAGAACTACACTGGAGTTTACAATGGAAGCTGGCGAATAGAAACGTTTTAACACGCAGTCTCTCAATTTGATTTGGTACGTAGACATTCAGCGATAGGATCGTATGGCAAAGATAAAAGTAAAACTGACAGCGGTATAACCCGTGTTATACTTTAGCCATGAAAACTGCCATATCAATCCCTGAACCAGTCTTCCGTTCGGCGGAGAAGCTAGCTACCCGGCTTGGCGTCTCCCGCAGTGAACTCTACGCCAAAGCAGTGGCGGCCCTGGTCGAGAAGCATCGTGAAGACCTGGTGACTGCTCAACTCAACGAGGTCTATGGACCTGCGGGTGAAGGCTCCGAACTGGATGAACAGCTTGCCGCGCTGCAGTATCGATCTCTGGCGCGCGAGAAGTGGTAATTCGCAGGGGTGAGGTGTGGTGGGCTTCGTTGCCAGTGCCGTCTGGCTCTGGTCCCGGCTTTCGTCGTCCGGTGCTCATTGTCTCGGCAAATAGCTTCAACGAGAGTCGAATCCGCACAGTCGTCGTGGCGGCGATCACTTCCAATCTTCGTCTTGGCGACGCCCCCGGCAACGTGCGCCTCCCGACAAGAACGGCAGGCTTATCCAAGCCCTCAGTGGTCAACGTGTCGCAGTTGCTGAGCGTGGATAAATCCTTCTGTACCGAGCGCTTGGGACGCATACCTCCGCGCGCACTCGCCGAGGTAGACAAGGGCCTGCGTGCGCTATTGTCCCTGCTAAGCGTGGATTAACAGGTCGTTCGAGACGTTCATGATTAACATGCAGCCCGAAACCTTTCTGCGCCTCGCCGCGCGCATGCAGCACATCATGCCTTTTGAGGTGATGGAAATTCAAACCATTGCGCGCCAGCTTGAGGCGCAGGGCCACGATGTGATTCACATGGAAATCGGCGAGCCCGATTTCACCACGCCGCAGCCGATTATTGATGCCGCGATTGGCGCGCTAAATGAACAGCCCATGTTGTATACCTCAGCGCTTGGCATCATGCCGCTGCGCGAGGCCATTGCCGCGTTCTATGCGTCCAAGTACGGCGTAACAATTTCCCCCGAGCGCATCGTGGTCACTGCGGGATCGAGCGCCGCATTGCTGCTTACTATGGGTGTGCTGCTCAATGCCGGCGACGAAGTGCTCATGGCCGATCCGGGCTATCCGTGCAACCGCCATTTTGTGCGCACCCTGGAAGGTGTTCCCAAGGCCATCGCAGTCGGGCCGCAAACCAATTATCAGTTGACGCATGAACATGTTGAGCAACATTGGGGGCCGCGCAGCGTGGCGACGCTGGTGGCCTCGCCCTCCAACCCCACCGGCACGCTGGTTGCACCGCACGAGCTTGCGGCCATTCATGCCGCGACGCGGGCGCGCGGCGGCACGTTGATTGTCGATGAGATTTATCAGGGCTTAACCTACGGGGTCGCGCCCTCAACTGCCTTGTCGATAGCGGACGATCTATTCATTATCAACAGCTTCTCAAAATATTTTCAGATGACCGGCTGGCGTCTGGGCTGGCTGGTGGCGCCGCCCGCTTACGTGCGCGCAATCGAAACCCTGGCGCAGAACTTGTTCATTTCGGCTTCCGCCCCGGCGCAATACGCGGCGCTCGCCGCTTTCGCGCCGCAGACCCTGGCGATTCTTGAGGCGCGCCGTGCAGAGTTTCACGCGCGCCGCGACTTTCTTATTCCTGCGCTCAAGGCCTTGGGATTTGCTGTTCCGGCAGTGCCGGGCGGTGCGTTCTATGTTTACGCCGACAGTTCCGGCATTGCGCCCGACAGCTTCGAGCTGTCGCGGCGCATTCTGACAAAGGCGCATGTCGCGCTGACGCCGGGAATGGATTTCGGTGTAAATGCGCCGCAAAAACACATCCGTATCGCCTACACCAACAAGATCGAGCTCATCGAGGAAGCGATGCAGCGCATAGCTGCTTGTTTGCGTTCTACTTGAGGTAGATCGGGTACCCGCCATTGCGTAGGGTGCGCTTGCGCACCGTTACGAATGGTGCGCAAGC
>JAYWAM010000200.1:0-2012 GCA_043782425.1 Betaproteobacteria bacterium | reverse complement strand
CACGAGCCGATGAAATCATACGTCTGGTCATTCAAGGTGTTGTTCAATTCTATTTCAAAAAAAGTATGTCCCCTCTCCCCAGTTTTTTGGGGAGAGGGAATGACTTACGTGCTAGCTTGTTGTAATCGTATGGATTTGCCTAGTCGCATTTTAAGCGACGTTGACCGGGATTTTGCCGATGTGTGCGCGCCACTGCGCGGGGCCGGATTGATGCACCGAGTTTCCCGCAGAATCCACGGCGACGGTGACCGGCATATCCTTGACTTCAAACTAGTGAATCGCTTCCATTCCCAGGTCGTCAAAAGCCACCACACGCGCTTTGCGTATGGCTTTGGATACCAGATACGCCGCGCCACCCACAGCGATGCAATACACCGCGTGATGCTGTTTGATGGCTTCGATGGCGCTTGGCCCGCGCTCACTTTTGCCTATCATGCCGATGAGTCCGGTCTGGGCCAGCAGGGGTGCGGTGAACTTGTCCATCCTCGATGCTGTGGTGGGGCCAGCAGGGCCGACGGCTTCATCTCTTACCGCGCTGACCGGGCCGACGTAATAAATAAAACGATTGGTGAAATCGACCGGCGCTTTTTCGCCCCGGTTCAGCATCTCGATGAGGCGCTTGTGTGCGGCGTCGCGCCCGGTGAGCAGTTTGCCCGATAGCAACAATCGCTCGCCGGATTTCCACTCGGCGATGGCGGCTTTGTTCAAGGTATCCAGATTGACGCGGCGACTGGTGGAAAAGTCGAGAGTGAGTTTGGGCCAGTCTTCCAGGCTGGGCGCATCGAGCTGCGCCGGGCCGCTGCCATCGAGCGTGAAATGCGCGTGGCGTGTCGCGGCGCAGTTGGGCAGCAGCGCAACCGGCTTGGATGCCGCGTGCGTCGGGTAATCGTTGACCTTGACATCGAGCACCGTGGCTAGTCCGCCTAGCCCCTGCGCGCCTATGCCGAGCGCGTTGACCTTGTCAAAAATTTCCAGGCGCAGCTCTTCGGCGCGGCTGGCTGGCCCGCGCGCCTTGAGTTCGTGGATATTGAACGGCTCCATCATGCCCCACTTGGCCAGCAGCATGGCTTTCTCAGGCGTGCCGCCAATGCCGAGCGAAAGCATGCCCGGCGGACACCAGTCGGCGCCCATCGTCGGCACCACCGACAGCACCCAATCGACCACGTTGTCGTTGGGCAGCAGCATGGCGAATTTTGATTTGTTCTCCGAGCCGCCACCCTTTGCTGCGACAATCACTTCAACCTTGTCGCCACGCACCATTTCGATATGTGTGACGGCAGGTGTGTTGTCCCCGGTATTTCTGCGTTTGCCATCGGGATCGGAAAGCACCGAGGCGCGCAAGGTGTTGTGAGTGTCGGTGTAAGCGCGGCGCACGCCTTCGTTGACCATCTGCTCAATGGTAAGTGCTGCGTCGCCGCTTTTATCCCACTTCACGTCCATGCCCACTCTCACGAAGGCGATACAAATGCCGGTGTCCTGGCAGATCGGACGATGGCCTTCGGCAGCCATGCGCGAATTGATGAGAATTTGCGCCATTGCATCCTTGGCCGCCGCCGACTCCTCGCGCGCGTAGGCTGACGCGAGCGCCTTGATGTAGTCAACTGGATGGTAATAACTGATGTGCTGAAAAGCGTCGGCGACGCTTTGTATCAGGTCTTCCTGTTTGATAGTGGCCATTGCGCTTCCTCGTGGACTCAGTGCGAATCGCTTTTCGGCGCTTTCATGTTGCCTGACATGATGCGGTCACTATAGGCGATGGCCATGGCAGAGAGTAGGAAAGTGAAATGGATCGCTGTCTGCGCATACCATTCGCCGTCCGCCATGTAGGCTTTGATGTTGATAAAGGTTTTCAGCAAATGAATGGAGGAGATGCCGATGATGGCGGTGGCAAGCTTTACTTTGAGCACCGAGGCGTTGACATGTGACAGCCATTCCGGGCGGTCAGGGTGGCTCTCAAGATTCATGCGCGATACGAAGGTTTCATATCCGCCGACGATCACCATGATAAGCAG
>JAYWAM010000199.1:0-5343 GCA_043782425.1 Betaproteobacteria bacterium | reverse complement strand
CCAAGCCTGCCCGATTATTTTGACCAGCACCTTGGCGGAGCATACTAAAAATATTGAGCATGATGCACGCGTGAGCCTGTTTGTGCATGAACTGGCTCTAGACAGCCAAGCCCACGCACGCCTCACAGTGGTTGGACATGCTGAGCGCTTAGCGGATCAGACCACCATCAAACCGCGCTATCTGCGTTATTTTCCCAGCGCCGCGAGCTACTTCGATACTCACGATTTTTTCTTCTATCGCATCGAACCGCTGCATCTCCGCTTCATCGGCGGATTTGGCGCAATTCATTGGATATCCGTCGAAGACTTCCGTCCGCCGCAGAGCCTGTTAGTAGAACAAGAAGCGGGCATTATCGAACACATGAATCAGGATCATGCGGAAAATTTGCGCAATTATTGTCAGCATTATCGCGCTGTCGAAGCACTTGATGTCGCCATGATCGGCATCGACTGTGACGGCTTCGATGTGCGTGCGGATGGAAAAATCTTGCGTCTGGAATTCAACCAACCCGTACTAGACGCCATTCAGGCCAGAACAACACTGGTCGCTATGGCGCATGAAAGCAGGCAATAAATCCGCAATGAACAAAATCCTCACGCTACACTACACCAGCATCGTCAGCCTGATCGCGCTCATCTTTCTTGCGGTCGCATGGGAAGGTTGGCTTGCGCCGCTGCGCCCAGGCGGCTCGATGTTGATTTTGAAAGTGCTGCCATTATTGTTGCCCTTATTCGGCATCCTGCGCGGCAAGCGCTACACCTATCAATGGTCCTCTATGTTGATACTGGCGTACTTCACAGAAGGTGCGGTGCGCGCTTATTCGGATCACGGTTTGTCGGCTGACCTGGCGATGCTGGAAATTTTTCTGTCGGTCGTGTTTTTCTTCAGCAGTATTTATTATGTACGCCTGATGGCCAACCACGCGCGTATCAAAGAACTTTAGCACTCACTTACTGCAAATTACCAAAAGCTCTTATGCATTCGGCTTGCCTCACGCCCACGGCTTTCTTGACCCCAGAAATATGTGAAGCCGTCGTGTCCAACACCGTCTATAACTTTTGATATATATCTTCTGGCTAATTGGCGAACCTAAATATTCAAACCATACTTCATTTACCGATATGCGTCGTAGCACGCATGATCAATCGGATCGTCGGCTCCACAATAGTACGGACCGCGTGACGGTCAAATGTGGAAGATAATGTGAGCCTGGCCCCTTTGATTGATACAACCGCTTGGTGGACGTACCTAACAAATGAGGAGTAGATACAATATGGCTAAGCAGAATCTACGCGTTTTGCCGGGTGAGTGGAGAGATGGCAGACAGGCGATAACCCAGAGACGTGGCCTGACAGTCCGCAGCCCTGAGTTCACGGTGACGATGCGCCGAACAGATATCGAATTGAAATGGTTGCGCCGCTGGGGAGGTGCCGCATGAACTATCCACGATTGATTTCTTTGGCAGGATTGTTGAGCTGGGCGACGATTGCCAGCGCTCAGGTGACATTCACGTTCGATGATCTGGCCGATGGCCAACTTTCGACGCAGTACCAGGCGCAGGGCGCAACGTTCAATTTCCCGAGGGTGGGCAGCTACCCGCAGCCCCCGGGATTCGCACACTCTGGAACCAAGGCGATCGAGCTGTGTTTCGCCGCCGAATTCTGCAAGTCGCCGCTCGACGTCGATTTTACCACGGGTCAGGCGCGTGTCAGCATCTTCGTCGGCTTCACCTCGGCGCTGAGTCAGCCCAACCAAGTAGTACTGCGCGCTCTGGATCAGAATGGCGTACAGGTCGCTCAGGCTACGGCGGCACTGGGTCCAAGCACCGGCCCCATACCCATCAACGTACCGCTGCAAGTCGTGTCTTCCACGCCGAACATTCGCAAGATCAGCATCGGGTTTGGCGCTGCCGATGCATTCAACAACGGCCTTGTCTTCGACGACTTGAGCATCGACACTGCCGGCCCGACGCCTGTGTGCACCGCGACGCAGAACCCCCAAGTAACGTTGAACGCGCCACCACCTGGCACCACCGTTCAAATCAACGACTTCCTGTTGGGCGGTAACGTCACAACACAGACGCTCCTCGATCAGGCAACACTGACCGTGACAGGGCCAGGCGGCGTTACCAAGGTTTCCGATTTCCTTGGCACCTTCATTCAGCCCACGGGCGGTCCTTTCGGAAGCACGCACGTTGATGAGTCTCTGTTTCCCGGCAGCAACACAGTGACAGTCGCCGCACGCAACTGTCGAGGCACCGGCAGCGCAAGCACGACCGTTACGTATGCACCGGTCGCCAATGGCACCACTGTCAAACTGTTGCGCATGGAGATTACGCAGGCCACCCAGAACTCGTTGAATGATGTGCCCCTCATCGCGGGAAAACCGACGTTCGTTCGACTTTATCTAAGCACCACCGGCACGCCTTCCGTGATAAAGTCGGTAAGCGGCGAGATCGATGGATTCAGCCAAGGAGGCAACACGCCGTTTCTTGCGCAGTCGATCAGTGCTATTGATATTGATGCATCGTCGGATGTCGCGAGCAAGCGTCTGGATTTGACCAAAAGCTTGAATTTCAATCTCTCCCCCGACTTTTATCAGCGAGGGATCCTGCACTTTCGCGTTGCGCGCCTGCACGTCGAAGGCCCCGGCGGCGCGACGCTGACTTGTTCCAACTGCTCCAACTGGACGGCAAGCTTCAACCCCGCGCGTCCTCTCACTCTTGTCGTTGTGCCGTATTTCTACACGCACTCGAACCTGACGGCCGACAACGGTACCAGCCTGTTCGGAGGCTTGAACTGGCTTAACAACGTCTATCCGTTGACGGGAAATTTCCCCAGCGATCTATCGGGCATCAACCTTACGGTTCTGCCGCTCCACACGACGGGGTTCATCCTGCCGCGTGACAACGATCGAATGCTGTCCGAACTGCAAACCATTCTGAACGATCTGAAATCGCAAAGCGGCAGCACGCTGCCAGCGGACGCGAGAATTCTGGGGATTGCACCGAGCGGGAGCGGCGGTGTTGCGTACACGCCTGGAGATGTGGCGTTCGGCGATTCACGCGCGCTCGAAAGCGCGTCGTTCCCCAAGGACGATCCCGAGAATTACGGCGCGATCTGGGCACAGGAACTGGCACACAGTTTCGGACTGCCGCACGTCAGCACGTCACACGGAGAAATGCCCCCGTCTGACGCTAATTTTCCCTATCCGCACGGCGGCATCGGCGAGCCGGGGCTGGCCATCGGCACCGAAGCTTGGAATGGGTCCCCCTTCGTTCTGGATCCAGGCAATCCGGCCAGCAATGCCAAACATGCCCATGACTTTATGTCCTATGGCATGCCCAACGACTCTCAGGATCATACGTACAGTTGGGTGTCGCCGTATACCTATCGAAACCTTGCGGGCAAATTTACCGCGCAGGCCAACGTACTCGCACATGCCGCTTCAATCGAAAATATCGTGGTCGGCGGTACGATCGATGCCGACGGGACGGCACAGTTTCGCGCCTTCCATCGTGTCTTTTCCGGCTACGCCACGGGCAGCGGCAAGAGCGGCAAGTTCAGCATCGAGTTGCTCGACGCCGCTGGCCATACGCTGACAACCCACCTCTTCGATGCCCGCCCTATCGAAGATTCGAGCCTGCTCGCCTTCACGGAATTCGTGCCGTGGAAGACTGCCACCGCACAGATCGTCCTCAAGCGGAACAAGACCGTGCTGGCCAAGCGTGTGGTGAGCGCACACAAGCCCTGGGTGCGAATCGTCCGTCCGCGCGCGGGTGAAATTTGGTCAGGTGCAAAGGCCACTGTTCGCTGGCAGGCAGGCGACGCCGACAACGACACGTTGACCTATTCCGTCTTTTACAACAGCGGCCGTGATAAACGCTGGGTGCCGCTGGCCACCGACGTGACCGGAAAAACGGCCACCATCGACACGGCGCTGCTGGCGGGGTCAAAACGCGCGCGTATCCGCGTTCGCGCAAGCGACGGGGTAAACAGCAGCGAAGCCGATTCATCAGGCGTGTTCATCGTGCCCGATCAGGCGCCGGTGGTCGCCATACTCGGTGTTGCAAATGGCCAGACCACTACAGAGCGCCACGGCAATTTCAGTGGCGCGGCCTATGATCCGAAATCCGGAATGCTGCCGGCAGCGAATCTGAAATGGGCCTCCGACCGTGACGGCGCGCTCGGCAGCGGCAGCACGCTCAAGACCCGCCGTCCGCTGTCGATGGGCAAGCACGTCATCACACTGACAGCGACCAACAGCGCCGGGCGGTCATCGACCAAGCGTGTCAATATTGTTGTGCGTTAGGCGAGGGTGGGTTCGTTACTTCTTTGGGAAAGTCGGGATTTTTCTGCCCGCTCAAAATGCCATCGATATCCGGCGTCTTGCCAATGATGTCCAGATAGGCGCCGAACTTGGCCGCCGCCGCCACGCCCACGGCAGGAGCGATATCCAGGTTCGCACGATGCAGATGATTGGCCATCTCCCAGTAGATTAAAGGGGCTAGGCTCACATTAATTCTATGACGGTCCCATGCCCCGCCGCCCACGCAGGTAGGACGGGGCGAATTAAACAGACAAGCCGCTTACCGCGATCTGTTCCGAGCGCAGTTGCACAACAAAGCCATCGACGACATCCGCCTCGCGCTCAATCAGAATCAGCCGTTGGGCAATTCACGCTTCTATGCCAGAATCGAAGCCATGACTGGACAAAGACGAGAAGCTAAGCCGCGGGGCAGACCGAGCATGCAGCGCGATGAATTCAACGCGCATGAAGCGGAGCAAGGGAAGTTGGGTTTATGATGAGGAGTGTGGAGGTTAATGTGACCCTGGCCCCTTTGATTGCAGCATATTGAAGCAACACATGGCGGAAAATTGGGCCCACTTCCTCCCATCGTTATTTGTGCCACCGAAGCCTGCTATGAATACTACGCGGCCATACCCAGTTCAGACGCCGAAACCTTGCGCGACAAGAGAATATCCATAAACGGTGCAAAAATCCTCAAGCAAAAAAGGAATGCCGTTCAGCTTTTCACACATGAGCTGTCCCACTTCTATTGGCACTCACAAGGTGTCAGCTTCCAGCCGCGCTGGTTTGAAGAGGGCATGGGCGTGTGGGTATCGAACGGTGGCGGGGCAGAAAACGTCAGTGTTCAAGCTGCGGAGCAAGCCATTCGAAATGGAACTACCATCCATCCATCGCTTAATTCGGGCTTTTGGAACTACCTGACACAGCCCCCGTCGCCACCTGAAAACAACTGGCATATGTATTACAGACAGTCGGGAATGTTCGTCCAGTATTTGCACGACAGTGACCCGATTGCGTTTGCCCATCTGCTT